>DWZS01000017.1 GCA_019117445.1 Candidatus Limosilactobacillus excrementigallinarum
TTCAGATTAACTGGTATCTGAATTCACGGCCTCTCAAATGTTTGAACTGGCGAACTCCAATTGAGATCTTCTTGCTTAATCTGCGTCATTAAATTTGTTCAAGTTATTTATTGCAATCTGCCATATACATAAGAATTTACTTAAATTACCTACCGTTTTCTGAATGTAAGCGATATAATATCATCGCAAATAAATTAGATAGCGAGGTTTCATAATGGCTACCCAGAATAAGCAAAACTCAAAACAACTTTTCCGGCAACAACCACATTATGGTTTACGGAAACTATCAATTGGTGTTGCTTCGGTCCTCTTAAGTACTTCCTTTTATTTAGGGGTAACCGCTCATGCTGCCACTTCTGATAATGGACTAATGAGCCCGGTTACAAAAAAATCTCAATCAGAATCACCTTCTGACCCAAACGCCAGTTCAGTGGTTCTTTCTGACCCGACACCTAATAACTCACTAACTCCAACCCCAAAGGTCGTTAGTAAGCAAATTGTATTTAAATACAATAATCCAGATACCGGGAAAACCGATACAGTAGCAACTCAACAAGTTAACGGTCACTCTGGTGAAGTCAAAACGGTGACTGACACTGGCGCAAACGGCTCGATCAAGTTAGCAATCCCAGAAAAGTGGGAATTAAGCGGTGAATATAACGGCCATTTTGCCGATCAATTAAACTTTTCAAATGATGATCCGCTAGATGTATTCCTAAAGCACCAAACTAAAGACACCCTGCTGACTTCAACCAAAAATTTGACGATTACCGTTAATGGTTTACCTGACCATTACCAAAATAGCGTTTATAATTGGGATTTTTCTAATAATCAACAATCACTGGTTGGTAGTGGTCACCAATTAGTGTTGCCAATTGAAGTTGAAGTTACGAAATCGATTGACCTAGTTACTAACGAAATTTATTATGGTTCACCTGCATACATTATCGATGGTTATAACTTTCGTTATAGTGCTGGATCGCCTGGATTAACGGGACTTCCGGTGGAAATTCCGTGGGGATATGTGGCAACCATCAGCACTTCATCCAGCAATGTTACTCATGATTATGCTGATGCAGGATTATTTGCGATTAAAGGAACCCTAGTTACACGCGTAAACGTTGGTCAATATGATTTTTTAGACTATCAATTCGATTCTCAAAAATTAACTGACTATGCGCAAACGATGAATAGTTTTCTTAACGGTGGACTTGATAATGAGCCTAAATCAAACGTTATTTTTATTGGCTTACAAGGTGACCAAGATGGTAACTCGGTAAACCCGCTTGATCAGTTTGTTGATGAAAATCTGACCATTAACGTTAAACCGATTGAATTAACTAAAGATTACTACTTTGTTGATCAAGATGGAAACCCCGTCGGTAACAGCACTCCACAATCATTTAGTGGAACAATGGATTCAAAGGTTACTATTCATCCTAATTTACCATCTGGCTGGGAATTCGTGGATCCAGCACAAGCTAATTTAGATTATTCATTTAGTTTTCCATATGAATTGTCTAATAAAGAAGATGATTCCTTTGGACTCAAACTTCATAAGACGGTTTTAGATTCTAATCCGCTTTTGATCCAAATTCGCCACAAGATTACGCAAAGCACTGAGACGGCAACAATAACACGGCCGATTACCGTTCATTCACCAAATGGGACAACCATTGATGCTACCCAAACTCTGACCCTCTCCCGACCAGCCAATATGGACGAAGTTACTAACAAGCCAACTTCCAAGGGATCTTGGTCCACAGGTAGTTTTGCTCAATATGATGCCCCGGTTATTCCTGGCTACACTGCAACCCAAAATGCTCCTGCAACTAGTGTTAATATTAATAGTAATTTCAATCCGATTGAAATTTCATACTTACCTAATACGCAGACCGGGAAAATCTCCTACATTGATAACGGTCAGGAAGTTGGATCAACACCACTCTTCGGTAAAACAGATGAACTTGTTTCAATTAATCCTGTGATCCCAGATGGTTACACCCTTATTCCTGGTCAAACCATTCCAACAAGTATTCGAGCGACTGCTTCTGGTATCCCGACAGTGGTGATCCAGGTTCAACACCCTACCCCTGCTGCAACCGACCACTCAACAGATTCTAAAGTGCCGGAAACCACATCAGTTGTTATTAACCCAACGACTTCAAACACCACTCAACCTACTATGCAAAATGATAAAAATGCTGTTGCTACTAAGTTAACAACGGCACCATCAAATCACCATCAATCGCAATTACCTCAAACCGGTACTGATGATAATCAGATAGTCATTGGTCTAGCAATTGCTGGTTTAGCTAGTGTTCTCGGTCTAACTGGTATTCGGAGAAGAAAAGATAATTAGTTAGACTTGTAGTTAAAAATAAACGGGGCTGTGACATAAGTCACTTTTAATAAAAGAACCGTTCGGAATTTCATTTGAAATTCTGAGCGGTTCTTTTATTTTTTTAGAATTATTGATAAAAATGGATAGCCTCCCGGCTATCTTTTTCATATTCAGTGCCATCAGGGCAATTCCAATCTGCCGTTTGGCTTTTTCAAGGCCACGTACTGTGAACCTCTTGAAACCCAAATAAGCCTTCAAATTACCAAAAACTGTCTCCACGTCATACTTACGACGGGAGTAAGTGTCGGAATTTGAAAGCGACTCGCGTGCCTTCGACTTAAAATATTCCCATTGTGGGTTCACCATAATGTACTTAGTGTTTCCACGTGACGTTAATGCTTGAGGAATAATTCGGTGATTCTCATCGTACTTCTCTGCTTGATATACCTTGAAGTCCCGGTGAAACTTGTATTTATCATTTCGGTATGCATACCGTTTAAAGTTAAAACGGACACCTTGTGGATTTACATAATAGTCATCGGCCGCATGATATTCCCAGTTCATTACCTTTCGATCATCAGAACGCCACTTACGACTATTTTCTTTAATCATGGTATTGTAAGGAATTAGGGCTGTACAATCAGGTAGCTCATCTTCAATATACTTATAGTTGCGTTCTGAGCCATAACCAGCATCGGCAACAATTTCTCGCCCCAAAACTTCGTTCTGGGCGAGATTATTCAAGAATGGAATTAGTGTTCTAGTATCGGTTGGATTCTGCATAAGATTATAACCAAGTACGTACTGTGAACTAGTCATAATTTGAAGATTATACGCTGGTTTAGTTTGTCCATTACGCATCGGGTCTTCTTTAACCCGCATAAAAGTAGCTTCGTGATCAGTTTTAGAATAGCTATTCCGTGAACCAGCAATCTGTATTTGAGTACGATATTCTAGATTCTTTTGACGACAATGATCTAAAGCGTGAAGGTATTTTTTAGCGTGCCGCCGTTCTTGTTTAGCCGGGTTAGGCGAAACCTTAGCGGTTTCGCTCACGCGTTGATTCAGTTCTTCGATTCGTTGTTCAAGAAGTGCAATGATAGTATCGAGCTGATCAATGTCAAAGTTATCCTCTTCAACGTTGATTTTAACTTCAGCTTGCTTAATTTCTTGAAGCAGTTTACGAGCTTTTTCGCCGTTTAATTCACTATACTTAATCGTTCGCTTTTTCCAAACAAAGGAATACTTATTCGCATTAGCAAGAATTTTAGTCCCATCAATAAACGAAGCCTCATCAATCATTCCTTGCGCCTTCAAGTAATCGTGAAACTCTTTGAAACTACTTTGAATCATTTCCTCCAAATCCTGGGAAATTACAAAACGTGCAATAGTACGATAGGTTGGGCGATGTTCTTGAGTTAACCACATCGCCACAATATTTTCACGAGCAAAACGTTCAATTTTCCGACAAGAAACAATCCCGTAACTATAGGCTAAAAGGATCAATTTTAGTAACATTCTAGGATCATATTCTCTTGGACGACCCATGATGTTAGGCTTACGACTAGCAAGGCTCTCAACTAATTGATTAATGTAACGAGCTGGATGATTTAATTCAGGCTCATAAGCTGTAGGTATGTTCAAACTAAGTTGATCAATGTTATAATGAGATTCCAATGTTTTATATCCTTTCGAGGGTATGTTTGAAGACATCGACGGGCTGGTCGATGTCTTTTTCTTTTACTAACACTTATTTTAAAGGAAAACGGAGTTAAATGAAATCCGAAGATTTCATCTAACTCCGCTTATTATTAGGGACTTATGTCACAGCCCCGCGTTTTATTAAGATTAATGCCGATTCTTCCATCGCTTATGGAGCGCTGAAATAACTAATATAATTGCTACAACCACTGCTAATAGCCAACCACCAACACCTAATTTATAAATGAAACGATCTTGACTGCCGACTACGAGGATCGAAGATGATAAAACAAGTGAAGCTAACATGATGACAATTAACAATCGATTCATTAACTGATCCAAACGGTCAAATACTTTCTTTTGACCGAGGTAATGCAAATTAACTCGTGCTTCACCACTAGCGATTTGGTCAAAGATGCGAGTCATTTTTTGTGGCATTTGGGAAGCTGCTTCAATCCCATGGTACATTGTGCCGGCGTGGTCAATCAACGCTTCCTTAACATTAAAGTGCTCCTTGAAATAGTGCCAAGCAAATGGTTGCGCAACTTGCATCATTGAGAGATCAGGATCAAGTTTGGCAATGGTCCCTTCTAAGGTCCCAAATGCCTTGAAAAGAAGGGTAACTTCTGGTCGTAGTTGCAAGTGGTTATCACGACAAAGTTGGGTAATGGAATAAAGGAACTTAGGAATATCGATCGTTGCTAATTGGGCATTCAAGTATGGATGAATAAACACGCCAAATTCACGAATGAATTTTTGTTCGTCAACTTCGGCGGTCCGATTGCAGACGTTAAGAACTGCTTTACTAATTCGATAGTTATCCTTTGTGGTGAGCGCTACAATGATTTCTGCAATGCCGTCTGCCATCGCATTAGAAAGGGTCCCCATCATTCCAAAGTCCAGGTAAACCAGTCGGTAGGGAGGTAATGCTTGATTTGTGCTGAAATGAATAGTCGTGTTACCAAACGATTTCTCATATTCATGGGTGGGATTACTTTGCCGTTTGTTAACAGTGTGGAAAAGAATATTGCCAGGATGCGGATCAGCATGGAAAAAGTGGTCCTCAAAGACTTGTTTAATAAAGTTTTTAACCAGTACCTGCGCAACATTTTTTCGCGTATTAGTTAATTGGTCAGCAGCTGCTGGATCATCAGGGAGCGGTTTACTCATTAAATCCTTAATACTATTACCGGGCATAGCTTCATTTACTAAAATTTTCGGATGACACTCTTTTAGATAAACACGGGGGACTTCAATAATACCGTCACCATTATTTAACCGATAAAATTTTTCACCATTTTCTGCTTCATGCAAGGTGTTAACCTCGCTTAATAGCGATGCAGCCAGTTGGTCCATCACAGCATCAAAATCAACGACACTGAGGTCACCGGGAACATATTTGAGAAGGCGAATGGCCTTTTTAAAGAGAGCTAAGTCCACCTTGATTAATCGACTAACCGCGGGATGCTGAATTTTAACAACTACTTTGGTATCGTCTTCTAAGGTTGCATAATGACATTGGCCGACAGAAGCGGAAGCGAAGGGATGATGTTCAAAAGTTTTAAAAGTTTGATCGATCGTTTGGCCCGTTTCATTGAGAAAAATTTGGGCGACCGTATCATAATCATCAGCTGGAACCTTATCTTGGAGGGTACGTAAAGCTTTGATGTAACCAGGAGAAACGAGGTCAGGCCTGGTTGAGAGCATTTGGCCAAGTTTAATGAAGGTCGGCCCCAATTCTTGAAAGGTTGCTAAAACTTCATCTGGATTAGTCTGATGATAAAAATTACTGATAAAAGAATGACGACGAAGGATCCCCATGATTTCCCGTAGTCGTTCAGCTTGTGATATTTGTGTTGCCATTTAGTTCTTCTCCTTATGAAAAAATCGCACCACCAATTATGGCAGTACGATTAAGGTTTACCAGTGGTTTTATTCAAGGTTTAATTCATAAGCGACCCGTAAGTCATCATCAGATGGTCCGGTGTAAACCTTTCCGCGTTGAACAAAGCCAAAGTCCAACACCAGGTTGTGGACCCGAGCGTTCTTTTCATGCGTGGAAATCCGTAGGTCACGAACACCATGACCATAGGCAATTGAAATTAAGGTTGACATGATGTAGCGAGCAAAGTGCTTACCACGGTAGCCACTTGAGATGGCAATCCGGTTGATTGTCCCAAATGGGTGACCAGCATGGTTCCACTTACCATCAACGATGTAGGCATAGTGAGTATCACCTTGGAGCATCAAAGTTCCAGTACCGACAATCGTATGTCCATACATCAATAGGTAACAGGAGTTAGCTTCAATGTCCTGTTGCATACTCAGCTTGGAAGGATAACCTTTTTGCCATTGGTCACTTCCATCTTCCCTTAGTAATTGCCGAGCATTTTCAATAATTTCATAAACTGCGTCCAAGTCATCAAGGGTGGCTTTACGCATGTAAATTGGTTCCCCCATGATTAATTCCTCCTGTTAAATAAATTAATTCAGTTAAATTATAACGATTTTTTTGTTTAAATGACACTATCAATCCAATAAATTATTTATTTTTGTAAAAACAAATTTCAATTAGGTTTTGATCCGGATCGCGAAGATAAAGGGAAGTCATGTCACCTTCTGCTCCTTGATTAGGTTGTGGTTCTGCAATCACATCAACATAATACGACTTAAGATGATGTAAAACATCATCAGGATTATCACCAGAAACCATGCAAAGGTCAACTGAACCCGGGGTCGGATGGGCGGCTTGCAACTGTTCCTTTGGACGGTCAGTTGGTTGCAAGCGGATTAACTGGTGACCACATCGTAAAGTAACTACATGTTCATGATCATTATCTTCTGTTTGATCTTCAACGATTGGCATGTCGAAAACCTCATGATAAAAACGACGGGAAGCTTCCAGATCACTAACTGTTAAGACAATATGATCAATCCTACGCATTTTCATTTTTAACACCTCGTATGTAAATTCCTTCACAATTGTAAAATAAAAATAATTAATTGTGAAGATTTGAAAGGGTTAATTTCTAACTTAAAAAACAGATAATACTTTGTTTTATTAAATAAGTAATCGCTTTCAGCATTAAAATGTCAAAAAATAAGACAATATCAAGGCATTGATACGTTTTTTTCCGAATAACTGACGACACTTATCTAAATCAGTCGTATAATGTTATTGAAGCATTTATAGACATTTTATTTTTATATAGAGGAGCGAAAAATAATGTCAAACAAAAAACAAATTGGCCTGGCCAGTTTGGTCCTGATGGTCTTTACGACCGTGTTCGGGTTCGCCAACTCACCAGTTGCCTTTTACCAAATGGGTTATGCTTCCATTTTCTGGTACGTTGTTGCAGCGATCTTCTTCTTCCTGCCAGCAGCTTTAATGATTGCCGAATATGGTTCAGCAATGCCAAATGCCGAAGGGGGAATTTTCTCCTGGCTGGAATTCTCAGTTAGTGAACGGTTTGCTTTCGTTGGGACCTTTATTTGGTTAGCCAACTGGCTGATCTGGATGGTTTCCACTTCATCTAAGATTTGGATTCCAATGTCATCACTAATCTTTGGTTCCGATAAGACGACAACTTGGGCATTCTTTGGTTTAACCGCCACCCAGTTTGTCGGCATCTTAGCAATTCTTTGGATGGTGGTATGTACCTTTACTGCATCCCACGGGGTTGATAAGATTCAAAAGATTGGTTCTCTTGGTGGGACCATGGTTTCAATCATGTCCGCATTATTTGTTGTCATTGCCATTGTAATTTGGATTGCACAAAAGGGTATGGTTCTGGAACCAATTCATGGCGTGAAGAGTTTCTTCATTTCACCAAACCCTAACTTCCAATCACCAATTGCACTACTTTCATTCGTTGTTTATGCCATCTTTGCTTATGGTGGGATTGAATCGATGGGGACTTTGACTGACTCTATGAAGGACCCAGCGAAGACATTCCCTAAAGGGATGGTTATTTCCATGATTGTGATCACGGTATTGTACTCATTTATGATCTTCTTCTGGGGTGTCTGCACCAACTGGCAACAAGTGCTGAGTGGTAAAGACGTTACCTTAGGGAACATTACTTACGTTATGATGAACAATGCCGGGGTTGTAATGGGCGATGCCTTAGGCCTTTCTCATAGTACCGCATTGATTATTGGGAATGTTTTGACCCGGTTTGCTGGTTTAGGAATGTTCTGTGCATATGTTGGTTCATTCTTCGTTATGGTTTACTCACCACTGAAAGCCTTAGTTCTTGGTTCTGACAAGCGCTTATGGCCAGAACGGATGACTAAGCTTAACAAGCATGGAATGCCATCATTTGCAATGTGGATTCAATTCTGGGTTATTGCCATCTTGATTTTTGCAATTTCATTTGGTGGTTCTGGTGCCCAAAAGTTCTATCAAATTTTGACGAACATGGCCAATGTTGCATCATCTGCACCATACCTGTTCATCGTAGGAGCCTTCCCATTCTTTAAGAAGCGTCAAGGAATTGATCGTCCATTCGTCTTCTTTAAGTCACAAGCTTCAGCTAATGCGATTTCAATCTTTGTGTTCTGTGTTGTTGCCTTCGGGATTATCTTCACTTGCCTGAACCCAATCTTGACTGGCGATTACCAAACAGCATTCTGGACAATCTTTGGTCCGGTCTTCTTTGGCCTGGTTGCTTTATTCTTCTACAACCATCAAGCAAAGAAGCACCATGTTGCTAACACAAATGAAATTAACAAAGACTAAAATAAAATTGCTTCACAAAAAGCCTGGCCGTACTGGTCAGGCTTTTTCGTTTTTAGGATTGTGGTAAATTGCGCACTGATCTGATATTGGCCAGGGGAATTCTATACTGTTGTTGGGGATTTTGATGATCAATAAACGTTGCCGTTCCAGCTTGCCAATTGATCTTCATCAAATGGGTTTGAATCGTTTCATAATAACCCGATTTGGCATTAAAATAATTGACTTCCACCGGAGATTGCTTGTTAAGCTGGCTAAGCGACTCACTAATGTTACGTGCTTGCTTGCTGGTTTGATACTGCTTATTTTTATAATGCTGGGCAGTTTGATCAATCAAACGGTGATAGCCAGTTAATGCGGAGAAGGGGGCAAATTGACCTGCTCGATCATGCTGACTCATCGGTAAGTGAGCTTTTGACTGATGACGTGGGAGATCTATAATGTCTTGATAACGTGATGTATCAGAAAACAAGTGGTGTTCGATAATTTCTTTTTCGTGATCCATTAGATATGATGCCCCCCAATTTGATTATTCCGTTCTCGCGCCGTAGATTCCGGCAAAAGATCGGAACCATGCATAATAACATTCTTATTCCCGGTATCTTGTTGCAATTTAACAATGAGTTTTTGTAATTTATGATCTTGCTGGCGTTTAACCTTGGCAACCCGATCCTCCTTAACCGCCTGGTCGACATTTGAAAAAAGATCGGTTTGCTCATATCGTGCTTCTTGTTCAGCAACAGCTACTGAAGTAAGGTTGTGGGCAATCAACGTGAGTTTGCGAATCAATAGGTGTGGATTAACTGTCTGCTTAAATAATTCTCCGTATATTTCACGGAGTTCTTGTGCCGAATCAGTTAACGATCGTAAGTGATATTTAGCATGATCTGGTTTTGGGGTCTTACGGCCATAGAAATCCTCACTAATTGCGCCACTATAATTATTGGCATACGTTAAACTTTGGACGTCGTACTGGATGACGATTTCAATCGAATCCGTCATCATGCCACGTTTGACTAGTGTTAACGCTAAATCATCCGCCATTCCACTAACGACAACCCGGGTTTCCTTAGGCTTGTAAGGACGCATTAAGACTTGTCCAGAATAAATACCATGTTCGTCTGAAGTATATGACTTAATATCAGCAATGGTTGCTGATTCAAAGCCCCAGGCGTGGTCAATTAATAGTTCCGCATTTTTACCAAATTCACGGTAAAGAACTTCCTCATTCATTGGATCAGAGAGTTTGCCTAGTGAACAACGGGCAATATCTCCCATCGTATGTAAGCCAAGTTTTTCTAAGCGCTTGGCATATCCCTTCCCTAAACGCCAAAAATCCGTGAGTGGGGTGTGGGCCCAGAGATAACGTCGGTATTGTTTTTCATTCATTTGGGCGATTCGCACGCCATCTTGATCACCGGGAATCCGTTTGGCCACAATATCCATAGCGATTTTCGCTAAGTATAGATTAGTACCAATTCCTGCCGTCGCCGTAATTTTTGTTTCTGCTTGAATTTGCTGAATGATGGTTTTAGCTAAATCATGGGCAGAAACTTGATGCTCATGGATATAGTCAGTTACATCCATAAAAACTTCATCAATCGAATAGACATGGATGTTTTGTGGCTTGATATATCGTAAATAAATTTCATAAATTTGTGCCGAAACCTGCATATAGTATTCCATTCGTGGCTTAGCAATCTTGAAGGCCACCCGGAGGTTAGGCGACTTTAATAATTTACCCCGGTAAATCGATGAGTGATCGGACAGATGGTGATAAGTTGCATGCTTAGCACGTTCCCGATTAATTTCATGAATTCGTTGACGCACTTCAAACAAACGGGGCCGCCCTGGTACACCAAACTTTTTTAAAGCAGGCGAAACCGCCAGGCAGATGGTCTTATCGGAACGAGAAGCATCCGCCACCACTAGGTTAGTATTGAGCGGATTTAAATTTAAAGCGGCACACTCAGCGGAAGCATAGAATGATTTTAGATCGATTGCTAAAAAGGTTCGCGCATCCATAGTATTTAATCCTTTCGTTATATTAGGTACTAGTATTATACCGAATTAAGCATAAAAGAACAAACGTTTGAGGCACGAAACAAGTTGAAATTTAATTAAAAATGGTTCAAAATTAACTGACGAATAGTAAGAAAAAGGAGCGTTCATTATGAAAACAACAATTTTATTATTTCACCCTCACATGGATCAATCGCGGGTCAACAAAGCACTAGCAGAAGCTGCTAAAAAGGCTGGGTTTGAAGTTCGTGATATGTATGCTTTATATCCAGATTTTAAAATTGATGTTCCAAAGGAACGCCAAATTCTTGAAAATACTGATCGGATTGTGTTCCAGTTTCCTGTTTATTGGTACTCTAGTCCAGCACTGGTTAAGCAATATGAAGATGATGTTTTCACTGGTAACTGGGCATACAACGGTGGCAAAGCGCTTCTCGACCACGAATGGCTACTTGCGGTTACTCCAGGAGCTGATAAGGATGCGTATGCCAAGGATGGACGGGTTCATTACACAATGCCAAGTCTACTACGACCGTACCAAGCAACCAGTATTTTAATTAAAACTAAGTTCATGACGCCGTTTATCAGTTATAATGCTTCCAACATGTCCGATGCTGAATTGGCTCAACGGGCGCAAGCGTATGTTGAATATCTTCAACAACCGGAATTACAGGTTGCAGAACGATACGGAGATAGTGAAAAATAGTGATGTACGAAAGAGGACCCGAGGGTTCGGCTTTGCCGAGCAATCGAGTCCTAATTTTTATTGATATTTTCTTGCCGTTCTCGACGGTATTCAATCAACTTGTAGATTGCAATCCCAACAATGATAATTAGTAATGCCGCAATAATTCGTTTCAAATCACCCTTGATGATGGCGTCGCCTCCGAAGGCATACAGATATGAAGTAGGGAGCATTCCGATAATCACCATTGCTAAGAAGCGTTGTCGAGGCACTTTCATTTGCACCACTGCATAGTTAACGAGCGCACTGGGAATTACCGGGATCATATAACCCATAGTTAATGCGATGAGCGGGTGCTTAGTGTTCGTTAAGTGTTGAAGTGAACGACTGTGCTTAAACTTATCTGAAAAATGAATGTGGGTAATTAAGCCTGCTACTAAGCAGTTACCAGTAACATTGCCAATCCAATTAATTAGCAGACCAACAATGGGTCCATAGCAGACCCCAGTAAAAATACAAACCACTGAATTTGATAAACCAGGAATTGCATTCATCATGGCAATAATAAGGACTAGCATTCCCATGTCGCGGTATGAATGAGCACGAATTAAATGTAAGAGTTTGGTTTGATTATGGTGGTTGTAGTGCAAAATGAGGTTCAATTCTGGTTTAAAGTCATGATAAATGCCGATTAAAGCTAATACGATAAGGACGATCGCAATACTAATCAGCAATGTTTTACTTACGTAGCGGGGACGGTGGTGTTCCTGATTTGTTTTCATTCCAATTCGTTCCTTTGATTTTCTCTTATCATTTGATGATACAACTGAACGAGGGTTTGCCGCAAGCGGGGATCATGTGCATAGAGGTAAGTTCCTTTAACACCCCGTTTCATGATCACGTTTAAAGCATTTAGCAACATCCGTTCTTCAAGTGCATGGATCTCTTGGGGATCTGATAAATCTTTCCGCTTTTTAAATGCTTCCACATCAGTAAACTTGTCAAGGTGGATTGCAAGTTCATTACCAGATGGCTTTTGGCTAAAAATTGGTCCGATGATGATTCCAGCATAGTTTAGATCAAACCCTTGACAAGCATAGTTTAGATCAAACCCTTGACAAGTATAGATTGAGCCAACCTCATTAATGGTTTCTGGGATCTCTGCCCATGGAGTGGCGGTAAAGTTATATTGATCCCAGGGCATCTTAAAGCGTCCCTCACAAATATAATGTTTCCCACCATCAAGTGTGGAAGGATATCCGGATGTCGAAAGGATTCGTGAGAGACCGACCTCATTGTTCCGCCGTACAATGGCCTGTCGCATTTCCTCAGCATCATCGTAAATCCGGAAATCGTAATGGTTGCGACTATCAAGAGGTAAGGAGTTGATCTGACCATCGGTAAAGTCATTCATCCATTGAACTAATTGATCACTAGCAGTCATTCGAAATTGATGCTTGAGGTAATACTCGTCGTGAGGATACTGGTTAACTAGTTTTTGCAACCGTTCAGGTGTCCATAGACTTTTCATACGTAACACCTGATAACGATCGAACACGATAATAACGATTCGTGATCGTTTAATGATTTCTACTAATTGATTATCATAATAAAAATTATTGTAATGATCAGGTTTTGACAGTAAGAGGTGACCTTCATCAATTACGGCAACATCAATAGTTTGATGCAGTTTATCTAACTGGTTGATGAAGGAAGTCGGCCGCATGAAGTCTTTTTTGAGCAGATGTGGTTGTCCACCAGCAATTTCACGATAAACTTTGAGAATTTCAGGATGATTAACTAAAAACTTATTGCGTGTTTGGTACAGTGGACTTGCAGAATCGGTCCGCGCAGCAGTTTGAAGTTCATTAAAAAGGTGGGAAAGAACCACGCTTTTTCCAGTGCCGGCATCACCGTAAATTGTAAAAATCGCTGGAGTATTTTGAGCTTTAAGGTGCTCAGTTGTAAAGTTCATAATTTTCTGAATTAAAGCGCTTTGTTCATTTGTTAATGGCTTAAGTGGAGAAAGCTTCTCCGTTGCTTCATTCTTCACAGTATTTACTCTTTTCTAAGATTAATTACGTTAATGCTAACGAGAAAATCTGTCCTCGTCAATTAATGGTGGCAGTTAGATGGTAATCTTTCCTCACCATTTGGTTTCACATCGGCAAAACATGTTGTAGAATAAATTAAGAATACTTTAGAGATGGATTAAGTTAAGGAGTGGGGTACATGAATCTTCATCCAGATTATCTTTTAAATGAAGTTGAAGAGCCTGCAGACATCAAAGGAATGTCACTGGATCAATTGCACGAGTTAGCAGACGAAATGCGTCAGTTAATTCTCGAACGTGATGAAAAAATCGGGGGCCACGTGGGCCCAAACTTAGGAATTGTGGAAACTACTCTTGCCTATCACTATGTTTTTGATTCACCACACGATAAAGTGATTTGGGATGTGTCGCACCAGTCTTATCCACACAAGATGTTGACTGGACGGGCACAAGGTTTCTTAGATCCTGATCATTATGAGGACGTATCCGGGTTTACTTCGCCTGAAGAAAGTGATCATGACTTTTTCCAAGTTGGTCACACCTCGACATCAATTGCGTTAGCGGTCGGCATGGCGGAATCACGAGACTTAAAGCATAAGCATGAAAATGTTGTTGCAATTATTGGGGACGGTTCTTTAAGCGGCGGTTTAGCTTTTGAGGGCCTTAATAATGCTTCCAAGCTCCATTCCAACCTGATTATCGTGGTAAATGATAATAACATGTCAATTGATCATAACCAGGGTGGTTTATACCAAGGACTTAAAGAATTACGGGAAACTGCAGGCCAGTCTGCAAATAATATCTTTAAGTTTATGGGGCTCGATTACCGTTATGTACCGGATGGAAATGATCTGAGTGCGATGATCAAAGTCTTTGAAGATGTGAAGGATATCGATCACCCAATTGTTCTACATGTTCATACGTTAAAGGGTGCTGGTTATCAACCTGCCATTGATAATGAAATGGCTTACCACTGGCGGGGTCCATTCAATGGTCAAACTGGTGAAAGCACCACTCCACAACCAAAGGAATCATACAGTGAAGCTGTGATTGACGAACTCCTGAGTGAAATTAAAGACGGAACCAATATTGCGGCCATTAATGCTGGAATCCCAGGCATGTTTGATTTGAAGCGTTTTGAAAAGGCTTATCCAGAACGGTATTTTGATGTTGGAATTGCTGAACAGATGTCGGTTACCTCTGCGGTTGCGATGGCCCAAAATGGTGTCCGTCCGGTAGTCTTTGAAAGTAGTACCTTCTTACAACGGGCTTATGACCAATTAATTCACGATGTTGCGTTGAATGATGCTCCAGTGGTAATGATTGTCCGAGGTGGGACCATTTCCAATGAATCGGCGACCCACCAGGGGACGTTTGATATTTCATACATTAGTTCATTGCCAAACATCGAATATTTGGCACCAACGAGCGTGGAAGAAATGATCTCAATGCTCAAATGGGCCATTAGTCAAACAGACACCCCAGTTGTTATTCGTCAACCAGAACGGCAGTTGCTTCATCGACCAGCAACGCAAACTGACTATAGTACCATTGATTACGAAATTGCTCACCAGGGGAGTGAAGTAGCCATTTTTGCCGTTGGTGATTTTTGGCAATTAGGTGAAGATGTTCGGAAAGAATTACAAAAGAAACTCAACATTAATGCGACATTGATTAATCCGAAGACAGTGACGAATATTGACCAACAAGACCTTCATCATTTGCAAGAAGATCATGATATTGTTGTAACGCTGGAAGATGGCAACCTTTCAGGCGGTTTTGGTGAAACAATTGATCGTTATTATAGTGCTAGTGAAATGAAGGTGCTTAACTTTGGTGCACCACGTGAATTCTCTGACAATGTTCCTTACGATGTCTTAGCGGAATGGTACCATTTGACTCCAGAACTGATTGTTGATGATATTGAAAAGGTTGTTCACCAAATTTAAAGGCTCTTTGTCAATCAGTACTGATGAGATATTTTGGTGAGGTTAGTTTAAGCAGCGAAGCTGCTTGAGCTGACCTTTTCTTTTGGCTTAGTTTTTATCATGAGATTGGAGTTTTTAAGGG
>DWZS01000018.1 GCA_019117445.1 Candidatus Limosilactobacillus excrementigallinarum
TATTTACCGCCATAGCTAAAGTGGCATCACCTTGGGCGAAGGTAATCCCCCAGAGAATTAATTGAAAAATCCCGGAAGCCAACCACCAGAAGTATTGGTTATTGTAACGCATAAAGCACATGATCCCGGCAGTTAAACTGATTGAGAAACTAATGGCGTCGATCCATGGACGTGGATCATCGGTAAACTGACCAATCAGATAACCGGAAATTAGATAAACCAGCAATGTTCCAATAATTGCAATTGTCCATTCTTTGCCACCAAACTTACGCAAGTGGTTCTTGGTATCATCATTCCAAGAATTAATCGCTAAAATAACTGGTAAATCTAATGTTGCAATGTAGGCAATTTGTTCAAAAATAGATAGGTAATTCTTAGCAGCCAACCCTGCGTAAATAAAACAAGCAGCACTAATTAGCCCTAACCAACCATTAATTGCCTTGGTTGCATTGATTGCTAAAACACAAAGGGTCCCTAGCAAAGTACCAATAAATGTAATCAATGTTACTGTAGTGACCTTTGCTTCAATTAGTAAAGCTAATTGAAAACCAAACGCGAAGAACCAGAGACAGTAGTTTTGCACTGGCCACCCCTTCAACTGTCTAAACAACCATACAAAATAGTTCTCATGAGAATTTCCCATTGATAACCAAACTCCTTTATTTTTTTAGGTTCATGGTGAATATCACCATGCCTTATCCGCCTTTCGGCATCTCTGACAATAAATGTCACTGATTGAAGAGTATAGCATGAATGGTTTTAAAATAGAATTCAAAAAAACTCATTTATCAATGAGCAATTGCGTAATTCTGGGCTCGTTTCCCTTAATAAATTTTTTTCTTTGCCTTACCAATAATTAGTAATCCGATGGTATGATAAACGAATTTTACTTTACATAAAAATAATATTGGTAAACTATAACAGAAAACAACCTTTGTTTCTTGTCCCTGAATAATGGTAAAATGGGATCATTATTGATGAAAACGGAGGGCTTTCTGATGTTGTATAATGCAGCCTTAGTTTTAGAAGGTGGCGCAATGCGAGGCCAGTATTCGACTGGAATTACCGACGCTTTTCTGGCCCACCATATTGAATTTAAAAGTGTCATTGGGGTGTCTGCTGGTGCCCTTTGCGGTGCTCAATACGTTTCTAAACAGTATGGACGGATGGTTCACGTTAATACGCACTATCGGAAAGATAAGGAATACATTTCTCTTCTACACATGCTGAAGCATCAGGATATTTTAAATTTAGATTTTCTATTTGAAGATCATGGTTGGGATTGGAACAATTTTGACGAACGGGCATATGAACGTTCCTCAACTAATTTTACGATTGTGGCAACCCAATTATCTTCTGGGCGGATGGTATCGTTTACTAACCCCACTGGTTCGGAACTGGTGAATGACCTGAAGGCCTCTTGTTCGATGCCCTTTTTAATGGAACCACAAATTACATCGAAGGGTAAATGTTTGGACGGCGGTGTTGCTGATTCAATTCCTTATGACATTGCTGAACAGCAAGGCTTTGATAAGATTGTCATCGTGCGAACTCGTCCCCGGGCCTATCAAAAGAAGCCCACTTCCAAGTTGTTGCAACAAATGTACCGACGAGTTTTTAAAGATCACCTTGCGTTTGCAGAAACTGGTATTAAACGACCGGAAGTCTATAATCGTCAGGTGGACGTTGTTAATCAAAAAGCGGCGAATGGTGACTGGTTCTGTTTTTCACCAGAAAACATGGTCAAGGTTGGTCGTCTGGAAAAGAATACTAATAAGTTAGCTGAGCTTTATCATCAAGGACAGCAGCAAGCCGAGCACTTATTACCGGAATTAACGGCATACTTAACAAAGTGAGGAGAATTTTGTGGAGAAAGTAGTATTTGTTAGTGCTAAGCGAACCCCAATTGGTAAATTGGGTGGGGCCCTAGCAGACCAATCTGCAGTCGATTTAGGAACGATCGTTGTCAAAAGTATCTTAGCTGACGCTCACATTCCCAAGGGTGCAGTTGACGAAGTTTTTATGGGTAATGTTCTCTCTGCTGGACAAGGTCAGAATCCGGCTCGGCAGGTCACTCTTCGTGCTGGATTACCAAATACAGTCCCAGCAACGACCATTAATGATGTCTGTGGTTCAGGAATGCAAGCCATTCGATTAGGCGCTCAACAAATCATGCTTGGCACAGCGCACGTAGTCATTGCGGGTGGAATGGAAAGCATGTCTAATGCCCCCTACCTCATCCCCAAAGGCCGGTTTGGTTATCGTTATGGAAATGCAGAATTAGTAGATAGTCTGTACCGTGATGGATTAAGTGATGCATTTTATCAATATCCCATGGGAGTGACCGCGGAAAATCTTCTGCAAAAATATCCCGAAAGTCGCGAAGCAATTGACCAGTTTGCATTAAATAGTCAGAAAAAAGCGGCAATGGCGCGCGAAAAGGGCCGGTTTAATGCTGAAATTGTGCCAGTGACGGTCAGTGATCACCATGGTAAGACGGATGTAATTGATCGAGACGAGGCCATCCGAGATACCTCATTAGCAAAGTTAGCAAAATTAAAACCAGTATTTAAAAAAGATGGTCAGGTTACTGCTGGTAATTCATCTGGGATTAACGATGGTGCTGCGGCCGTTGTCATGACCTCTGAAAAGTATGCACAAGATCATGCTTTACCCATCTTAGGGTACTGGTCTGGAGCTAGTCTGGTTGGCGTTGATCCATCAATTATGGGAATTGGACCCTATTATGCCATCCAAAAACTATTACAACAAACTAACCTCGATCAAGGTGCTATCGACTTATTTGAAATTAACGAAGCGTTTGGTAACCAAGCATTAACCGTTATCCATCAATTAGGAATTAATCCGCAAAATGTAAACGTTAATGGCGGCGCGATTGCACTTGGTCATCCACTGGGAGCCTCAGGAACACGCATTGTAGTGACCCTTCTCCACGAAATGCAGCGGCAAGCTGTTCATTCAGGAATTGCTAGCCTTTGTATTGGTGGTGGAATGGGTGCAGCAACTCTGCTTACGCGTTAATATTGTTAAAAAATGCCATTGTAGCATGAGGAGCGTGCGCTACAATGGCATTTTTATTATGAACCTAAATCTGACAGTAACTTAAAAAGATAGTAACTCCCCTCTGCATAATCGCTTAATCGTAGATGTTCATTTGGTGCGTGCGGTCCACTTTTCGCGTAATGAACGCCTACCATTACAACTGGTAGTTTCAGTAATTCACCAAATGGTCGTACCGGTCCCCCGCCAGCAGTGTTTGGTACATATTTAGTGGTCGGACCATAAACCACTCGTGCTGTCTGCAAAGCAGTTTGAATAAATTCGTTATCCATTGGCGTCCGCCAAGCATCTTCGGCAACGTTTAGTTGAACCTCAAAGTCATCATAACCGTTTTCACTTAATTGCCGTCGTAGTTTATCCATAATATCTTGGGGGTCTTGATTTGGTGCCAAACGACAGTCCAACTTTGCAGTGGCTTCCTTTGGAACGATGGTTTTAACCCCGGTTCCTTCATACCCGGCGGATAGACCATTAATAGTCAAAGTCGTGCCGTTCACAACCTCTTCGCGTGGATGACTGGTAACTAAAGGTTGTTTTAATCCATACGTTTTTTGAACCTCAGTTTCAGCAAAATCCATCTTTTTTACTGCATCTTCTTCATCCGTTGACAGTGGTGTGATATCGTCATAGAAACCATGAACTGTAATTCGCCCAGTTTTCGGGTTTCTTAAGGATGCCAGACCTTCGACTAATCGCCACGCCGCATTGGGGACATAACTAGCCAGTGAAGAATGAACGTCCGCATCCGCTGTTTTGACATGAACATCAAAACTAACGATTCCACGAACACCAGCAACAACTTCAAAGTGATCCGCCGAATTTTTACCGCCGCCTTCCCAAATGCAAGCGTCGGCTTTCAGCTGATCTTGATGGGCATCCACGTATTTTTCGACATGCTGACTGCCAGTTTCTTCTTCACCTTCGACAAAAAACTTCAAATTCACTGGCAAGCCACCATGTTCATTAAAATATTTCACAACCCCCAACCGGGCCATTAACTCTCCCTTGTCATCACAGACGCCGCGCGCAACCAAGTTATCTCCTTTAACAGTCGCTTTAAACGGATCTGATTTCCACTCCGTTAATGGTTCGGGAGGTTGAACATCATAGTGATTGTAAAACAGAACAGTTCGATCTGACTGGCC
>DWZS01000019.1 GCA_019117445.1 Candidatus Limosilactobacillus excrementigallinarum
CGTAAACGAGTCCCAAAGGACAACCATCGTTGAACTCTGGGACTCGATGTGTAATTAATAATCTACCCTAAATGATATTGGTCATGGTTTGCTCAAATTTATGGACGCAGGCGGTTCAACATCCGTGGGAATGGAATGTTTTCCCGAATGTGGTCTTGAAGGGTGACCCATGAGAGGAACCGTTCTAGTCCCATTCCAAATCCAGAGTGTGGAACTGAACCGTACTTCCGCAAGTCATCATACCAACCATAATCTTCCTTACTTAAACCATTTTCTTCTAGTTTAGAAGTAATGTATTCGTAGTCGTATGAACGTTCAGAACCCCCGATAATTTCACCATAACCTTCCGGTGCTAGTAAGTCCGCACAAATAACTTGTTGTGCATCCTCAGGATCTGTTGGCATGTAGAAGGCCTTAATTGACCGTGGATAGTTCTTAATAAAAACCGGTTTATTAAATTGGTCGGCAAGGAAAGTTTCTTCTGGCGCACCAAAGTCATCACCATATTTCACATCCATGCCACCCTTTTGCAGCATTTCAATCGCTTCTTTATAAGTGATCCGCGGATAAGGTAATTCAGTAAATGGCTTCAAGCTTTCAACAGAACGGCCAACCATTTCAAGTTCTGTTGGGCACTTATCAATCAGATCCTGGATTAAATAAGCAACATATTGTTCTTGGATTTCTTCGCTCTCTTCTTCATGACACCACGCCATTTCAGGTTCGATCATCCAAAATTCAGTCATGTGCCGTCGGGTCTTGGACTTTTCCGCCCGGAAAGTTGGTCCCATTGAATAAACGCGGCCTAATGCCATTGCGCCGGCTTCTTCATAAAGTTGACCGGACTGTGACAGGTAGGCATCTTCATCAAAATAGTCTACGTTAAATAATTCCGTAGTTCCTTCCGGAGCACTGGATGTTAATAATGGAGCATCAAATTGCGTAAAGCCATGCTGATCAAAGAACTCCATTGTGGAAAGCTTCACCTGGCTCCGAATCCGCATCAAAGCCCATGGCTTCCGCGAACGTAACCACAAGTGACGATGATCTAACAAGAAATCAATCCCGTGTTCTTTGTTACCAATTGGGTATTCATCACTTTGTCCAACGATTTCAAGGTCTTTGATATGAATTTCATAACCAAACTTAGACCGCTTGTCTTCAGCAATTTCCCCGGTAACCACAAAGCTAGTCTCAGGATGTAAATCATGCTTAGCAGCTTCGAAAGTTGCCTCGTCAACATCATTTTTCCGAATAATTCCTTGGAAAAATCCAGACCCATCCCGTAACTGCAAAAACGCAATCTTACCACTGGACCGCTTATCAGTTAACCATACACCAATTTTGACCGTTTCCCCGACATGTTGGGGAGCTTGACTAATTGTAATTGTCTCCATTAAATATCCCTCATTTCAAAATTATAAGTTATTAATTTTTTGTACAAATTTACCGTTATGGAAATTAATTAAATCATAACATAGTGCACCCTTTGAATTAACATAAGTAACTTCCCAAACCACTTTATTATTAAAGTAACCGGGAGCCGTCCTGAGAATTCGTCGGGGCCGTTCATTTGCCTTGACCTTGGCAATTGCCTGCTGACTATTAAGTCCCTTGGCCTGATTAATAACCGTAATGTGACCACCTTTAGCCGGAATGATCACAAGTACTTGCCGCCGGTGCTGATTTTTACCAGTTACCGTATAGTAAGTCTTTTCACGATTATACACATAGAAACCTGTCGGTTGATCCACCTTCGCGTACTTTCTAGCCAGTGCATAAGCCTCATGCCGAGCTTGTCTACGCGGGTGGTTGGCAATTGCAAATGAAATCCAGCACACTAAAATAAGCCCCAAGATCGTTAATACAATCCGCCGGAATAGGCGCATTCCATTAATGCGATTTTGCTTTTTTTGAACATCTCGCCGACTTTGCATTGCTTTTCCCTTTCTCAACAATTTAACAACTTTAATATTATAGCAAATTAATTACCGTTTGTATGTTGTTGATAGTGTTTTAAGAATTTTTTTGTCTTTGTGGCAATTTGACGAGTAACAACCTGTTCCACCGTCAGATCTTTTGGCAAAGCATTCAGAATGCTTCGACCGTAACGCCGCTGCGCTAAACGTGAATCTAACACCACCGCAACTCCATAATCCTGGGGGGTTCGTAAAAGACGACCAATTCCCTGACGCAAGCGAATCGTTGCCTTGGGTAAAGCCGAATTATAAAAGGGATTCTTCCCTTGTGCTTGCAGCAGCTGATGTTCTGCTTTCGTAAACGGCTCATCGGGGGCGTCGAATGGCAAGCGCGTCACGATCAGTAATTGGAGTTGTTGGTTTGGCAAGTCAATTCCTTCCCAAAAACTATTCGCCCCCATTAAAAGTGAATTGGTCCCAGTCGCAAATTGCTTCAACAATTTTTCACGATTACCATTAATCCCTTGTGCCAAAATGTCACGTTGATTAAATAAATCGGTTTGCCGAAGTAGTCCGTAAACTTGTTCGATCGTCACTAATGAATTAAACAAAACCATCGTTTGACATTGATTTTCCTGGGCAATTCGGTAAATACTCTGTGCCAGATAATTGATGTACTCATTCTCATTTTGATAATCCGGTAGTACCGAATCGGTCGCAACATATAACCGTGCATTCTGCTGATAATCAAAGGTTGAAGCGAAACGCTTGCTTTTAACCTTCTGTGGATCCAAATCTAATTGCTGGTAAAGATAGTTTGAACGGCCGGAAGTGAATAGCGTGGCCCCAACAAACAGCTGCCGATAGAAATAAGCATACACATTTTCTCGCAAGTAATGGTTTGCAGCTAGCAGACCACCAGAGAGGCGCAGAGTGCTCCGTTCGCTGGATTGACGAACATTTAGCCAGTACACTGCCGCATCATTTTCATCTCGTAAGTTTTGACCAACGAGCCGGAAATGTTCATCAATGTGCGTTAGGACACTCATCTGGCTGCTAACCTGATTCATGACATACCGATCGCTACTCAACCAGCTTTCGTTGCGCGCTTTAAAGAGGTGCTCTAAGGCTGTGAAATGTAACTTTAGGCTCGCCAGAGATTGCTCTAATCGCATCATTAACGACTGATCTGGTGATAGTAATTCATACAAATCATGATTGTCAATGACCTGTTCGATAAATTCATCACCAGCCGTAATCTGGGCTTGGTTCAACATTCCGTACAACGACTGTTGAATATCGTCCAATGCTGCCCGAAATTCGTGTAAATCTGTGCGCATGAGTTCAAGATTATATTGACCGAGCGGTAATTTAGCAAACAACTTGGTTAAACCCTGTTCACTTTCAGCTTCAGTCAGAGTTTGCAATTGATTAATGGCGACTGCCGCCCGTGAAAAACTAATTTCATCACGTGAATTTTGGAGAACACTTTCGCTCAGGTGCTGAGCCTCATCCACAACCAAATACGTTAATGGGCTGGTGGCACCTAACTCTTGAGCATGAGCAACTAAATAGGAATGATTAGTGACGATGATATTAGCCATCGCTAATTTTTTCTGACGACGTACCAAAAAATCATTACGATAAAGCGGATCATCCTTAGTTAGGGAAGCCACTCCATGGTGACGAATTTCTGTGAAGAATGGCGACCGCTGGGAATTAAGGTTTAATTCGTCTAAATCTCCCGTGGTAGTTTGTAGTAACCATACTAAGATTTGTGCTTTGATCATCTGGACCAGTTGCGAATCGTCGTGGACACTTAACGAGTGAACAAATTTACTCAAATTTAAGTAATGAGAATTTCCCTTTACTAACACCGCAGTCGTGTGAAAAGGCAGGATTTGATTTAATTGATCCACTGGTTTAGAGATGAGTTGTTCTTGCAAAACATTCGTTGCAGTACTAATCACAATCTTATGGCGTGGGTAGGTTAAATAGCTTAATGGTAGTAGATAGCCAAGGGTCTTCCCCATTCCAGTACCTGCTTCAATCACCAGTTGATTATTCCCATCACGACTAAAGTGATTATAAATGGCATTCATCATTTTCGATTGAGCAGGTCGATATTCTAGCTTTTGCTTAAACAATCGTTCCTTCTGACGTTTCGTTCGTGGGTAGTGAATTGTCGGTACTGTTTCTGCAGCAATTGGTCGTTCCTTTCGCAAAGCAACTCCGCCACTAATATATAAATGATCAGCTAACGGAAGCGGATGCTGGCTACGCTTATCCAATTCCTTTTGAAACAGATTGGCCGTTTGAAATGGCAACTGCATTTCCATTTTCACTAACGTTTGTAAAGTAACCGTCGGCAAAGCACGTAACTTATCCAGAAGATCCCTTAATAACACACCAGTTGCTTCAGCATCAGAAACCGCACTATGCGGATGATCATGCTCAATATGTAAATAACTAGTTAAATCTCGTAGCCGGTAACTTTTGGCTGTTGGCATTAAAATCTGACTGAGCGTAACGGTATCAATGGCGGAAATTCGTAAGGGATCCCTGCCTACCCGTGTTAATTCATGGTTAATAAAGGGAAAATCGAAGTTAACGTTGTGCGCAACAAAGATGGTCCCACTCAGTAAGCTTTCCAAAGTTGGTGCGATATCTTCTAATAAAGGTGCTTTGCTAACGTCCTTATCGGTAATCCCAGTTAATTGTTGTACGCTTCGCGGAATCTTTATTAGTGGGTTGATTTGCGTTTCAAACTGGTTAATGATCTTTCCATCCTGGATCATCACTAACCCGACTTGAATAATCCGGTCGCCACTTTTAACACTGGTCCCCGTTGTTTCCAAATCAACCACGGAATAAATTGGTCCTCTTTTCCGCTGTTTCGTTTTCATGGTCCAAATCACCTACGATTAAATTAATGATTACGTGGGATTGACACTCTCCGTAAAAGTATCTTTTCTTATCATACTATGGAAAGTTTAACTTGACCATTCTCAAGAAATATTAAGGTTCCACAAAGATTCACCGCGCAAATCAAAATAATGGTAAAATGGAATTTGGACTTTTTTAGAAAGCAGGTTGATGTTTTTACCATGCAAAAAAAGGGAATTGGTAACAGTCACGCCAAAATTATCCTAATGGGTGAGCATAGCGTTGTTTACGGGCAACCAGCAATTGCTCTCCCCCTCCCCAATGTGACCACCGAGGTCGTCATGATCAGTAATGATAATCATGAACAAATAATTGAAAGTCGCTACTTTTCTGGTCCGGTGACAAAACTGCCCCAAACCATGAGCGGAATCGCTAAACTGATTAGTGAATTAGTGAACCACTTTGCAGGACAAGCTGATGGCTGGACAATGAAAATTAGTAGTGACATTCCAGCCGAACGTGGAATGGGATCTTCGGCCTCCTGTGCCGTAGCCATAATTCGCGCCATGTTTGACTTTTATGATCAAACAATCGATCGCCAAAGTCTTCTTCGCTGGGCAGACGTTGAAGAAAAGGTCACTCACCGGAGTCCAAGCGGCCTTGATGCTGCTACCGTTAGTTCACCTAACCCGGTCTGGTTTAGGAAGGGCGCTAAAGGGACACCCATTGCCTTGAACCTCGATGCCACAATGGTCATTGCAGACACCGGAATTAAGGGTGCAACTAGAGAAGCGATTCAGACCGTCAAAGACAAGCTTCAGCATCAACCCAAGGCTGCACAACAACTAATCGACAAATTAGGTCGTTTGACTAAGGAAAGTCGTGACGCAGTCGCCAATAATCAGGCTACCCGATTAGGTGAAAAACTCACTGCTGCCCATGAGGCGCTTGACCAACTTGGCGTTAGCGATCCAAAACTAAATCACCTTGTTTCGACGGCACTAACTAACCATGCTTTAGGGGCAAAATTAACTGGTGGCGGGCGTGGTGGCTGCATGTTTGCCATTACCAAGTCAGCATTGGGTGCACGAAAAATTGCCGCCATTCTTAAAGAGCATGGTGCAGTGGCCACTTGGATTCAACCATTTAACAAAGGGGTAACATCATGAAAGCAAGCGCACGGGCACATACGAACATTGCCTTAGTGAAGTACTGGGGAAAAAAAGATCCCCAACTAATCATTCCGCAAACCGATTCATTGTCACTGACCCTTGATAAATTCTTCACCGACACCACGGTGGAGTTTATTCCGTCCTTAAAGCATGACAACCTCGTCATTGATGGTCACACCGTTGCACCACAAAAAATGGTTAAAGTGACGGCAGTCATGAATCAGGTTCGCTCCTTAAGTCATCAACATTATTTTGCAAAAGTAATTTCGCAAAATAATGTCCCGATGGCAGCTGGATTAGCATCATCTGCTTCCGCCTTCGCCGCATTAGCACTTGCCGCAAGTACGGCTGCCGGATTACATTTATCACCACATGACTTGTCACGGTTAGCCCGCCGCGGATCTGGCTCGGCGACCCGCTCCATTTTCGGTGGTCTGGTGGAATGGCACGCTGGCGTAGATGATGCTAGTTCTTATGCAGAACCAATTATGGAACAAGTCGATTTTGGAATTGAAATGATTGCCATCCTAATTGACACTAAGCAAAAAAAGGTGTCTAGTCGTGGTGGAATGCAATTATCAGTCACGACTTCACCATTTTACCCAGCGTGGCGTAAAGTGGTCGCTGCTGATATGCAAGCTATGAAAGTGGCAATCTCAAAACGGGATATTAATCAGATGGGACACATTGCTGAAGAAAACGCAATGCGGATGCATGCGTTAACCATGTCTGCAGATCCTGCATATACCTATCTTGAAGGAGCCACTATTAAGGCTATCAATTTGATTAAAGGCTTGCGAGAGCAAGGAATAAACTGCTATTATACGATGGATGCGGGTCCCAACGTCAAAGTAATTTATGACCACCAGGACCGTCAACGAATTATTGATAAATTAGCTCCGGTGTTTGGTAAGGACCACTTAATTATTGCTCAACCGGGACCAGGGGCACATTTAATCTAATATGGGGAAGGAATTTCAATCGTGATTACTGAAAAGGCACCAGGAAAGCTTTATATCGCCGGTGAATATGCCGTTGTCGAAAATGGGTTCCCGGCGATTTTAGTTGCTTTAAATCAATTTGTGTATTGTTCAATCGAACCATCAACCAATGGTACGGGAAAGATCGTTAGTCACCAATACCAGAATAATGCAGTCCAATGGCATCGTCAGGGTGATCAAATGATCGTGGACCAACGCGATAACCCATTTTCATACATTCTGTCTGCAATTCAGGTCACTGAAGAATACGCTCGAACACTCAATCAGCCACTGGACGTCTACGATTTACACATCGATAGTGAATTAGATTCCGCTTCTGGAAAGAAGTATGGACTAGGTTCTTCGGCAGCCGTAACCGTAGCGACAGTCAAAGCCCTTTGTCATTTCTATCACCTACCAGTGAATAACGACCGGATCTTTAAACTCGCTGCCATCGCTCACTTTGCTGTTCAAGGCAATGGTTCCTTAGGTGACGTTGCCGCTTCAGTCTATGGTGGCTGGATCGCTTACCACTCCTTTGACCGACAATGGCTGGCAGAACAACGTAAGTTTTTAGACTTAACTACTCTCCTTAACCTTCCCTGGCCGAATCTCAAAATTGAAACGCTAACTGCTCCTGCCAATTTAGCATTAGTAATTGGTTGGACAGGCAAACCTGCTTCAACATCACAATTAGTGGATAAAATTTCACTGTTTAAAGCCCGGCAACAAGCTCAATACCAAGAATTTCTGAATGCCAGTCGGCAATGTATTCAACGAATGATTAATGGTTTTCACACTGGTAGTCTGGAAACGATCCAAACTGAAATTCGTTATAATCGTTCCCTCTTACAAGAATTAGCTCGCCGTTCAGGAGTCCAAATTGAAACCCCGGTATTGAAACAGCTGTGTCAAATTGCAGAGCAGTTCGGCGGGGCTGCAAAAACTTCCGGTGCCGGAGGTGGTGATTGTGGAATTGTCGCAATTGACGCCCAGGCTGATCTGCAATCCATGATTAATCAGTGGACTGCAGAAAATATTGAACACCTCCCACTCGCCGTCCACTTCATGAATAACGTTCATCGTTACACGATTAAATTAAAATAATGGAGTATCTGATCTATGATTCCAGAACATGCAAAACGGAAAAATGAACACCTTTCCCTCGCGGAAAAATTTTATGATCAGACGCACCAACAGCATCCGTTTGATCAGGTTCGTCTCCTCCCTAACGCTCTCCCGGAAATGGCGGTTACCGATGTGAAACCAGCCGTTAAAATTGATCGGCTTCACATGCAATGGCCCTTTTATTTTGAAGCGATGACTGGCGGTAGTGAACAAGCCAAACAAGTTAACACAGCATTAGCAAGAGTCGCACAAAAAACTGGTCTTGCCATGGCAACCGGCTCCCTATCAATTACTTTTAAACTCCCACAATTTAATGATTCATTTCAGGCAGTGCGGAAAATCAATCCAGATGGCATTGTGATCGCTAATCTTGGTGCAGACGTGACGGTTAAGCAAGCCCAACAAGCCATTGATTTGCTTCAGGCAAATGCGCTAGAAATCCATCTCAATAGTGCACAAGAAATTGTGATGCCTGAAGGTGAACGGAGTTTTCGTTGGGCAGATAATATTAAGAAGCTCATTCAACACCTTGACGTGCCGATCATTGTGAAAGAAGTTGGCTTTGGTATGACCAAAGAAAATTTAACCAGCTTAAAAAAGCTCGGCGTATCAATTGTCAACATTTCAGGTCGTGGTGGTACGAATTTTGTTAAAATTGAAGATCGGCGTAATCATGATGCTAGTTTTGTCGATCTTTACCAATGGGGATTAACCACTCCGGAATCACTGATTGAGGCGCAAACTGTCAAAGACCTGGCCGTTATTGCTTCCGGCGGAATTACTTGTCCACTTGATGTCATCAAAGCAGGGGTGATGGGGGCGCAAGCAGTTGGGGTTGCAGGTTATTTTCTCCATGAATATTATCAAAATGGTGAAGATGGATTACTGCAAACGGTGCTCAACTGGCAAGAAGAACTCACAAGAATTTTGACGATTCTTGGTTGTCAGCACTTTAACGATTTACCTCAAGTCCCTCATTTCTTCGGAATAGATTTACAAAATTACATTCAACAACGTTTATAGAAATTAAAATAGCGCACGTGATTAAACCACTTGAATCACGTGCGCTATTTTTACTAATTAATATTAATGGTCATTTTAACACTCTGCGACACTGTTTGATAAACAGTCGAAACATGTAAAACAAAATCAACAAATTTCTGCTGTTCCTCTGGCGTCAACGGTGTATCAAAACTAAGGTTAATCGTCATTTGGTCAACCACTGACTTAGCATGACCCAGATCCTTAGTTTCTGCATGAGTCGTTACCCGGAAATTAGTAACTGGATATTGCTTACTCTTAATCACCATTCCGGCGGACATCGCAATGCAAGAATTAACCGCGCCCGTTAAATACTCCACCGGGTTTGGTCCCGCGTCAGTGTCATCGCTCTTCACATCATCAGCAAAAAAGATATGGCCCCGTGCTTGATTCTTTAATTGCCACTCTTCTGCTTGCAAATCAGTTGTAACTCGATATTCACCCATCTTTACCCCTCCTCAAAATCGCAGTCCTTTCGGAAAGAAATTCTTAATGGTTCCATTAACCATTTTACCAAACCCGACTGAATGGTGATCACAAACTAGCAGATACCAACCATTGGGTAACGTTTGTTCGACCCGCAAAACATCACCGTGAACATACTGACGCCACTGATCCCTGGTAATGGCAACCTGGTTAGTTACTTCTTCTGGCTGGCAGCTGAATGCCAATGCTAGCGAGGGTTCAAAACGGTTCTTTTTTAAAGTCCCTAAATGGAGCCCCGGAGTTTGAACTTGTAAATTAGTCAGCTCCACCATTCCATCTGGTAATGAATATAATTGATCACCAAACTTAACCAGGTTTGTAAACGATTGACCAGAAAGATATTCGTTTTGAAAAGCTATGAATAGTTGTTGTTCGTCTTTAGTGAGCCGCCCATTATTTGTGGAGCCTCGATGTTTCTTCCTACGTTGATTGCGCTGCTTGGATGGTTCCACTACTGACTGGTCACGTAAACGTAGCTTAGCGATAAAGTGGCCTTCACCCCTGTAATGATGAGGAAAAAGGCGTACCGCCTTAGCTAGCTCAGGGTTGCCGTCAGCCCAATCAGGACGACCATCATCCATTCCAGGAAATTTCTTGATATCCACCATTTCGAGCGCGGGATATTCCTTTAAGAGCCAAGCAATGTTTTGCTCATCCTCTTCGGGGGCAAACGTACAGGTAGAATATACCAAGATTCCACCAGCCTTCAGCATTTTTAGTGCAGATTGTAAAATCTTCCGCTGCCGATTTGCACATTCAGCTGGATAATCCGGATTCCAATATTCGATCCCGGCTGGCTCTTTTCGAAACATTCCTTCTCCAGAACAAGGGGCATCAACTAAGATCCGATCAAAGAAGGCTGGAAAATGTTTTTCCAGATTATCTGGTCGTTCGTTCAAGACAACAGTATTTCTGGTTCCCCACCGTTCAAGGTTAGATGCCAAAATTTGTGCCCGTTTTTTAAAAATTTCGTTTGTAACTAACAAACCCTGATCGTGCATTTTAGCAATTAAATGGGTACTTTTCCCACCCGGTGCCGCACACAAATCTAAAACCCGTTCACCCGGCTGGGGATCGACGACTTCACCAACATACATAGCGGATGGCTCTTGACTATATACCCACCCCGTCACATGGTCCAGCGAGTGACCATCAACCGAACCATAGTAACCATCTGGTACTGCAGGAACCTTGCCGTCAGCATCGTCAATCGTTGCCGTTGGGGTACCATTTTTTAGTGGATTTTGGCGAAAGCCACTCGTGCTTGGCTGATTAAATGATGCTAAAAAGGCGGTAGCTTCATCTCCTAATAATCGTTGATATTTATTTTTAAAAGCTTCTGGTAAGTCCATGCAATCCCTCTTTTAATTTAAATTCACTTTATTTTACCATTTTCGAACGTACTGCCGTGGATGATTAGCAATTGGTCGCTGATAATTACCGATAAATTTGAACTGAGAATTCGTTTGATGCTGGTTGTCCGCCGCATTTACCGCATCAAGTGGAATCGGAACGCTCATTGTCGAATCTGCAACATAGCTACCACTTTGGTAGTTAATCCGAATTCCCGGTTCAACGTTAAAAAGGTAAACATTAAAATTTAACTGACCATTGGTCGAAATTGCTTGCAAATTAATACCCCGTGGAACTAATTCTCGACCACGAAAAATTGGGGTAACTTGATAAATTACCCGCTGACCATGCTCAATCGCATGCCGGACTTTCGCTTCATAAATGGTCTGTACTTCCTGATTCACAAAGTCAGTTTCCGTAAATAAATTTTGCGGATTATTTTGGTCACCAACCATTGTTGGCTGATACTTTCCCGTATCAGAATTAATCCCGGCCGTCAATGAATAGGCAATGAGATGGCCCCGATTATATACTAGGTTGCCACCATAATTATCATGCCAGCCAGCTGGTTGGGCGTCCTGATCCGATCGCAAGGAGGTATCTGCATGATTATGTTGTTCTAAAAATGCAGTATTACCACGTGATGTCCGTCCCAAGTCATCAAGTGGCCGGTAATCAACCCGATTACTAGTCCAAGACCGGGGATTCAACGTAGATCTTCCATGATTAACGTAGGCAATGACAGATTGCCCTGGTTGATAATTCAGCGTCGCTAATGACTGACGTTGATGGTTAGTGATACCACCGACCACGCTCGCCGGCCGTGAATCCTGTTGAGCAAACTGACTACGTTGACTAAGCGCATGATGAGCATGGTAAGCAATCGTGCTTCCTTCACCAAGTAATGCCCCCGCAATCAGTAACAGGAAATATTTACTTGATTTTTGCCAAAAGTTCACTTCTGATCCTCACTTTCCAAATCAATAACCATCATATTGTAGCGGATTTTTGATTGAGGAACCATGATTTAGGCATAAATTATCATTTTCATAAGGACTAAAAAGAGCGTTACCCTGGTCTTATCAACCGGACTAACGCTTCCTTAAAGCAATGTTCTAATTTCGTACTGAATTACTTAATTCCTGTAATGAATCAATTCCTAACTTATCAAGTAAAGCTGGTAGTTGTTGGGCAATATGCGGGCAAGCATTAATATCTTTAAAGTGCGCTGCTCCAACCGCCACAGCATTCGCACCAGCCATAAAGAATTCAACAACGTCTGCCGCTGTTGCAATTCCTCCCTGGCCAATAATTGGGAGTTTGGTTGCGTGGGCAACTTGATAAATCATCCGCACAGCCAGTGGCTTAATTGCAGTACCAGAATAACCGCCCATCCCGTTTCCGAGAACAGGTTTGCGTGTTTCAATATCAATGTGCAACCCCAAAACCGTATTGATCAAACTTAGACCGTCAGCGCCTCCTGCTTCTGCCGCCTTAGCAATTTCAACGATATCAGTAACATTGGGCGTTAACTTAACGTAAACGGGAATTTCTCCAGCAACGTCCTTCACTGCCCGCGTAATTTTCTCCACAGCATGGGGATCCACACCAAAGGACATCCCACCATGGGCAACATTCGGACATGAAACGTTGAGTTCTAAAGCATCTACTAAACCGCTGGCCGCTAACTTAGTTGCTACGATCACGTATTCAGATAATGCGGCCCCACCAACACTACCTAAAATTGGCAAGTTCGGATAATTTACATGGAGCTTAGGAAGCTTTTCCTTTATCACTACGTCAACACCGGAATTAGTCAATCCCACTGAATTCATTACCCCATCAGTTAATTTAGCAATTTGCGGCTGGGGGTTGCCAGTAGTGGCATGAGGCGTAGTGGTCTTAATGGCAAGGGCCCCAAGTTGATTAAAGTCGACTTGGTCAGAACCCCATGCGTCACCAAATCCGAAGGTCCCAGAAGCAGGCATCAATGGATTGGACATGTTTAACCCCGGTAATTTAACAGCAATTTGATTAGTCATAGTAAAACTCCTCACGTTTTTTACAATGCTTGAGTTGCAAAAGAACGGTTTTCCAGTGCTCGTAACAGTGCATCGACAGTGTCTAAGGCAGTCAATAATGGGACATTATGTTCAATGGCAGTTTGCCGAATAATAAAGCCATCCGATGTCTTTTGATAATCATGCCCCATCGTGTTGATAACAATATCAACCTGGTCCCTGATCGCATCAAGAATATTATGCTGCCCTGCTTCATGGAGCTTATCCACCACTTCGACATGCAGTCCATTTTTTTGAAGAAAATCGGCAGTTCCACTTGTGGCGAGCAAACGGTAGCCAATTTTAGCGAACCGTTGCGCAATTGGCAAAATCGCTTGTTTATCATGATCTTCAATCGTTAGCAGAACGTTCCCATTTTCTGGAAGTTTCATTTTTGCACCCACAAAGGCTTTATATAAGGCTTTTTCGAAGGTTTCATCGCTGCCCATCACTTCACCGGTCGACTTCATTTCGGGTCCTAAGAAAGCATCAACATCATCCAATTTATTAAAGCTAAAGACTGGAGCCTTAACGTGAACCATTTGTGGTTCGCGGTACAAGCCATCTTGATAGCCTTGAGCCCTTAATGATTCGCCGAGAATGACCCGGGTCGCGACCTGTGCCATTTCAATTCCCGTGATCTTACTTAGGAATGGGACCGTTCGACTAGCCCGTGGATTAACTTCCAAAACATAAGCCTCATGATTATGAATAATAAATTGAATATTCATAATACCAATGCACTTCAGCGCAAGACATAATTTTTTGGTAGCGTCGACAATCTGTTGCTTAATATCTTGGTCAAAACTTTGTGGTGGATAGACTGCCATTGAATCACCAGAGTGGACCCCAGCGCGTTCGATATGCTCCATGATTCCCGGCAACAGAACGTCTGTCCCATCACAAATGGCATCAACTTCACATTCTCGTCCTTCAAGATATGCATCAATCAAAATGGGATGATCAGCTGCAACGTTAGCGTTATCTTGCAGGTATTGTTCCAATTCAGTTTCGTTATAAACGATTTCCATCGCTTTACCACCCAGAACATAACTCGGCCGGACTAATACCGGATAGCCAATTTTAGTTGCTGCTGCAATGACCCCTTCATGAGTCGTCGCTGTCAAACCAACGGGTTGTTTCAACTGCAGATCCTTAATGACTTGATCGAAGATCCGCCGATCTTCTGCTGCATCCAAATCTTGTACGCTGGTACCTAAAATCTTAATTCCATGCTGGTCCAACCCCGCGGCAAGGTTAATAGCAGTTTGTCCACCGAATTGAACAATCACTCCTGCTGGTTGTTCTAAGTCACAAACGTTTAAAACATCTTCCAAGGTTAACGGTTCGAAGTATAACTTATCCGAAATTGAAAAGTCTGTTGAAACCGTTTCAGGATTTGAATTCATCACGATTGCTTCATACCCATGTCGTTGAATTGCTTTGACACAGTGAACGGTGGCGTAATCAAATTCAACCCCTTGACCAATTCGAATGGGCCCAGAACCAATTACCAAAATTGCTGGTTTTGTGGAGCGGTGACTTTCATTTTCATGATCATAAGTACTGTAAAAATATGGCGTTGCCGAAGCAAATTCGGCTGCACAAGTATCCACCATCTTATAAACAGGAACAATCCCATTAGTAAGCCGTAATTGACGGACGACATCCACAGTAGTTTTCCAAAGATGAGCAATTGTCTCATCGCTAAAGCCGTATTGCTTGGCTTGCTTCAAAACTCCTAAGTCATGTGGCTGACTTTCAATTGTGGTTTCTAATTCCACTAAATGTTGAACAATATCCAAAAAGTAATCATTAATTTTGGTTAATTCGTGAATATCTTCAATTGAATAACCACGGCGGTATGCTTCCGCAATGTAGAATAAACGGTCATCCTGCGCATGGACCAGTTTATCTTCTAATTCCACATCCGTGGCCTGATGGGCCGCTGGCAAAAAGAAATCCTTCGTATCAATTTCCAGTGACCGAACCGCCTTTTGAAAAGCCTCTTCGGCATTGCGACCAATGGCCATGACTTCTCCCGTGGCTTTCATTTGGCTACCTAGTGTCCGATCGGCTCGGGTAAATTTATCAAACGGCCACCGTGGAATCTTGCAAACAACATAGTCTAGTGCTGGTTCAAATTCCGCATAAGTGGTCCCGGTAACGGGGTTAATAATTTCATCCAATGTCAAGCCAACCGCAATTTTAGCAGCCATTTTTGCAATTGGGTAACCAGTGGCCTTGGAAGCTAATGCCGATGACCGCGAAACCCGTGGGTTAACTTCAATCACATCATAGTGGTAACTATTGGGGTCTAAGGCGAGCTGAACATTGCAGCCCCCTTCGATTTTCAATGCACGAATCAGCTTGAGGGCACAATCCCGTAACATTTGGTATTCACGATCCGATAAAGTTTGGTTGGGGGCAAAGACGATGGAATCACCAGTGTGGATCCCCACTGGGTCAAAGTTTTCCATACAACATACCACCATCGCATCGTCTTTGGCATCCCGCATTACTTCAAATTCGATTTCTTTATACCCGGCAATAGATTTTTCAATTAAACATTGGGTGACCGGTGATAAATCAAGGCCGTTGGCAGCGATAATTTTCATTTCATCATCATCATGACACATTCCACCACCAGTGCCACCCATCGTAAATGCCGGCCGAACAATCACTGGGTAGCCAATTTTATGGGCAAATGCTAACGCTTCATCAACTGTCGAGACTGTTTGCGAGGCCGGAACTGGTTCATGCAATTGTTGCATTAATTCCTTAAAGCGTTCCCGATCTTCAGCCTGGTCAATCGAATCCAATTTAGTCCCTAGCAACTGGATGCCTAATTCATCTAAAAGGCCGGTCTTAGCAAGAGCCACAGCTAAGTTCAAGCCAATCTGGCCACCTAATGTTGGTAAGATAGCATCCGGATATTCTTGCCGGATAATTCGGGAAACTGATTCGACCGTCAACGGTTCAATATAAACGTGATCAGCAATTTCATTATCCGTCATAATAGTTGCCGGATTTGAGTTAACGAGAACCGTTTCATAACCTTCTTCTTTCAGCGCTAAACAGGCCTGAGTCCCTGAATAGTCAAATTCTGCTGCTTGACCAATAATAATGGGACCGGAGCCAAAGACCATAATCTTATGAATATCCTTGCGTTTAGGCATAATTAGCGTTCCTCCTTTTGCTGATCAACCATATTGATAAAATCGTCAAACAATGCGTCTGCATCGTGGGGACCAGGAGCTGCATCTGGGTGAAATTGCACTGAAAATGCCGGGTAATGCTTGTGCCGCAATCCTTCGACCGTCCCATCGTTCACTTCTTCATGAGTGATTAACAATTGATCCTTATCAACAGACTTCGCATCAACCGCATACCCGTGATTTTGGGAGGTAAACGCAATCTTCCCCGTTGCAATATCCCGGACCGGATGATTAAACCCACGATGACCAAACTTCATCTTGTAAGTTTTTGCCCCATTGGCTAGCGCAAAAATTTGGTGACCCATGCAAATGCCAAAGAGAGGAAAATGTTGCTCAATTTCCGCCACCATTTTTACTGCTGCGGTCATTTCTTCCGGATCACCAGGGCCATTGCTCAAAAGAACACCATCCGGATTAAGGTTCATGATTTGTTGGGCCGTGGTTGAACAAGGTACCACAATCACATTACAGTCACGCTTGGCTAACTCCCGAAGAATACTGTGCTTGATTCCAAAATCAACGACCACAATGTTGCGCTTCGTTCCCGGATTAGGGTATGCGGACTTCGTGGAGACTTTTTGAATAATCCCTTTGGTGGGCTGCACCTGCTTTAAATGCGCAATCACTTCATCAACCTGTTCAACACTGTCCACAATCGTACCCCGCAAGGTTCCATGTTCACGTAATTGACGGACCAATTCACGAGTATCAATTCCTTGCAATCCCGGAATATTATTTTGTTTTAAGAAATGCGGTAAAGTATCCTGCATCCGCCAACTGCTGGGGCGCCGTGCCAATTGACGACAAATTACACCCTTAATCTGTGGTTCCAGACTTTCCAAGTCATCAAGATTGACCCCATAGTTACCAATTAACGGGTTAGTAAACACCAGAATTTGGTTGGCGTAAGACTGATCGGTAATTGACTCCTGATAGCCCGTCATTCCAGTGTTAAAAACTACTTCCCCAATGGTTGAAACCGTGGCACCAAATCCTTCACCGGCAAATACACTACCATCTTCTAAAACTAAGTATCGCTTCATATTAATTGTCCTTTCGTCGGTAAACTACTTGCCCATCAACCAAAGTCATTACGGTCGTACCATAAACCTCATCACCAGTAAATGGGGTATTAATGCCCTTTGATTCATAATCATTTACATTAATCGTTGCCGGATGGTCAATATCAAAAATGGCAATATCTGCTGGCTTCCCCGGTTCCAAATGGCCAGCCTGTTCAAGATGGAACAAGTCAGCTGGTTTGGCTGTCATTAAGTCAATTAGTTTCGAAAGAGAAATGATTCCGGGCTGCACTAATTTAGTGTAGAGTTCACTAAAGGCAGTTTCGCTTCCGGTAATCCCATTGGCTGCATGACAGAAATCAGCTGGCTTATCCGCAACCGTGTGGGGAGCATGATCAGTAGCGATCATATCAATCGTCCCGTCTTGGAGCCCTTGAATTAATGCTTGCCGATCAGCTGTCGTCCGCAGTGGTGGATTCATTTTGTAGTTTGTATCATGACCATCAATATCATCAACCGTCAAGAGTAAATGGTGCGGTGAGGCTTCGCAGGTTACGTTTACCCCCTGCTGCTTAGCAAAACGTACCATTTCAATACTTTCTTTTGTGGACACGTGGCAAATATGATAATGAACTCCAGTCGCCTTAGCTAAGACCAGATCACGTGCTACTTGGGATGACTCAGAAACACTCGGTGCACCAGGTAAGCCTAATTCCTTTGACCGTTGGCACTCAGTCATCACCCCACCAAACAGCAACGAATTATCTTCAACGTGAGCAGCTAGTGGTAAGCCGAATTTAGCGGCTTCTTTCATTGCTCGATACATCGTGCCCGCTGTTTGTACTCCGGCACCATCGTTGCTCACCGCAAAGGCGCCTGCTTTCTTGATGCCAGCAAAGTCGACGAGTTGATCGCCAGTCCGGCCTGTCGTGATCGTGGCAAATTGTTCAATATGCACAAACCCTTCTTGCCGATTCCGTTTGACCATTTCAGCCACCCGTTCGGGAGTATCTGGACTGGGCGTTAAATTTGGCATCGCCCCAACTGTCGTAAAACCACCATGGGCAGCAGCTAAGGAACCAGTCTTGATGGTTTCCTTTTGTGTTTCACCAGGGTCGCGGTAATGAACATGGACGTCAACTAACCCTGGCGTAACTAACATTCCCGTTGCATCAATCGTTTTATCGACGTCGTTTTCAAAACTCCCTGGTTTTCCAATCGCTTGAATCATTTGACCATCAATCAAGATATCTGCCACAAGCAAACGACCATCAACATCAACTGTTCCATTTTGAATCAGTGTTTTCATTATTTTAATCCTCCTAGGTGCCGGCCACGTAGCACAGCTTCCAACATTGCCATCCGCATGAAGACGCCATTCTGCATTTGAAGGAAGAAGGCACTCTTTGGTGCTTCCACTAGGTCACCTGCTAATTCCACATCGTGATTAATTGGACCAGGGTGCATGATCAAGCATTCTGGTTTTAATCGATCATATCGGGCCTGGTTAATCCCATATTCGGCATGATACTTGGCTGCATCAAATTGGCTTTCGTTTGCATCTCCAGCGTGGCGTTCGTGTTGAACCCTCAATAGCATCATAACGTCAACTTGATCAACCAATTCATCCAAGGACCGATATTCTCCATAACGATCAAAGGCGTGATCGTACCAATATTCAGGACCGGAAAAGTAGACCTTGGCCCCCAGCCGCGTCAAAATTTCCATATTGCTGCGGGCTACTCGCGAGTTGGTAATGTCTCCGACAATGGCCACTTTTAATCCCTGAAAGCCCCCAAAGTGTTCATGAATTGTCATCATATCGAGCAGGCTTTGGGAAGGATGCTGACCACTTCCATCCCCGGCATTCACAATTCCAAGGTTAAGATGATGGTTGGCCGCCGGATGAATTAATGGTTCATAGTATTCATTTTCTGAATCGCGAATTACCGTCAAATCAACCCCTAGAGCATTCATCACTAAGCAGGTATCATACATGGTTTCACCCTTGCTGCGGGAACTGTGCGAACCATCAAACGGTATTTCGGTCAGGCCCAGCTTCTTTTCTGCCATCGCAAAACTCGTATGAGTTCGGGTGGAATTTTCAAAAAACATGTTCGTTACGTATACCGGTTGCGTAAGCTGTGGGACAGCACCGCCTTGCTTAAAGGATTCCGCTCGATTAATTAACGCCTTAATTTCTGGAACGGTTAGGTGTTCAACACTGACAAAATGAGATAATGCTACTAAATCTTCAGTCATAATATTCTCCTCTATAAAAATAAAACCCGGTCGCAATAATTGCTCCGGGAGATGGTTCACGCCTAGCGTGATTTTATTACCATCTCACCCTCTCTGGAGCACCCTTAATGGTCAATTATTTGATTAAATTAATCTGATCGTGCTGATCAACTTCTGATAAATTAACTTGGACTTTTTCGTCGTTAGCAGTGGGAATATTTTTTCCAACAAAGTCCGGACGAATTGGCATTTCACGATGTCCCCGATCAACCAAGACTGCAATGCTAATTCGTTGTGGACGTCCCATATCCATTAAAGCATCCATTGCGGCCCGCATCGTCCGACCAGTGTAGAATACGTCATCCACTAAAACGATGTGCTGGTTATCAATGTTAGCCGAAATTTGGTTGGTTAATTGGCTGGCTTCAGTATTCTGCCGATCATCGCGATAAGCGGAAACATCAACCGCAAAGACTGGAACATGAGCTCCTTCTAGCTTTGTCATTTGATCCGCAATCCGCTTTGCAAGGAATTCTCCGCGTGTTTTAATGCCCACTAAAATCAGGTTGTTAATTCCCTTGTTCTTTTCAATAATTTCGTAGGTCAGTCGCGTCAGTGACCGTTGAATTGTTAAGTTATCCGCAATTGTCTTTTCCATATGAACCACCTTTCAATTTTCGATGTCCAATAAGAAAACCCCTAGCTACACTGACCGTGTAGTCTAGGGGTTGCGAGATAAAAACCTAGCCATGCTAAGTAATATTTAACCGCTCCTTACTAGCCTCACGGGACTAACTTAAAGGACATTGATTGCCAATATAATATATAAAAAATTTAAGAATGTCAACGACTTTTTAAAAAATAGTTATGATAAAATAATGACATAAACCAACAAAAAGTAAGGAGACTAAATTGAAGGAAAAATATCAATTAAATTTAACTGAGCTGAAGCAACAATTTGACATTCAAGACTGGACGACTGGGTTGTCTAGTCAAAAAGCTGCTCAACGACTACAAGAAAATGGCCCCAACGAAATTGAAGTGAAGCCAACTCCTAAATGGAAAATTTTCTTACGTCAATACAACAACATTGTGATTTACATTTTGCTGGCCGCGACCCTATTAACAATCTTAATCGGTCATTATACCGATGCCGTGGTAATTGCTGCCGTAGTGATCTTAAATTCGCTAATTGGTTATTTCCAAGAGACAAGTGCTGCCAACGCCTTAGCCAAGATTAAAGAAATGATGGCCCAACACGCCACGGTCTACCGCAATGGGGAACGCCAAGATGTCAACGCAGCTGATCTCGTAGTCGGCGACGTAGTGTTTCTTGAAGCAGGTGATAATGTTCCTGCAGACCTGCGAATCGTTTCGGCAGACAATCTCCGGATTGAAGAATCCGCGTTAACTGGTGAAACAAACTCAGTCATCAAAACCGCAGAGCCATTAGTCGATGATAATGTTCCCCTGGCCGATCGGGTCAACATGGCATTTGCTTCCACATCAGTCACCAGTGGAAGCGGAATGGGGATCGTTGTGGCGACTGCTGAACAAACTGAAATTGGTAAGATTTCCCAAGAAGTCGCGCAAATCAAGACGCAAAAGACCCCGCTAACTAAGGAAATCGATTACGTTGGTAAGGTCGTTTCTTACATTACCATCATTGCGTCAGTAATTGTCTTTATCGTTGGCTTCTTCTTGAAGATTTATTCTCTACCGGCGCTGGCACTGGCGGTCGTTGCCATGCTAGTTGGGGCCATCCCTGAAGGATTACCAGCAATTACCTCTGTGATTCTGGCCTTTGGAATTAGTAAAATGGCTAAGCTGTATAATACCATTATTAAATCAATGCCCGCTGTAGAAACGTTAGGATCGGTGGACGTTATCGCGACGGATAAAACTGGGACCCTAACTAAGAACGAAATGAGTGCAACGGAACTGTGGGTCGGTAACCAGCATTATACGGTGAGTGGGAATGGCTACGCCCCCGTTGGAGAAATTACGACCGCTGGTCAGCCCGCCGAAATGAATAGTGACTTGAAACTTTTTCTCGAAGCTGGTTATCAAGCCAATGACACTATTTTGACAGAAAATGATGGTAAATGGTCAATTAACGGTGAACCAACTGATGGTGCATTCCTCACCCTTTACCGAAAGGCACTCGGGGTCGACTATCACTCACCATATGAACCGGAAGATCTTCTACCGTTTGATTCAGATTACCGCTACATCGCGGAATTAACCAAAAATCAGGAAAATGGTCGTCAATACATTTTTGTTAAGGGCTCGCCTGATAAACTTTTTGAAATGGCAACCAAGGGGGACCCGAACTTCGCACTGGACAAATGGCAACAACGAGTTGCTGATTGGTCAGCAGATGGTAAACGAGTGATTGCCGTTGGTTATCGTGAAGTGCCAAGTAATGAAACGCTAACCGATGTTGAACATGAACACCTTTTTGCCGGCATCAAATTTCTCGGCTTAGCGGCACTGCGGGACGCGCCTCGTAAAGAAGTCATTGCCGCCCTTAAAACCATGAATAATGCCGGAGTAGCTGTTAAGATGATCACCGGTGACGACCCGACAACTGCGCGGGCAATCGGAAAGGAACTTGGTTTGGCGCCGGGGGAAATTAACGCAATTACCGGTGCTGAATGGGACCAGCTACCAGAAGAAGCTCGCCCAGACGTTGCCGATCAAACCCAGGTCTTTGCACGGACGACGCCGCAAAATAAACTTGAGATTATTGAAGCACTCCAAAAGAAGCAAAAAACAACCGCCATGGTTGGTGACGGTGTGAATGATGCGCCAGCCCTCAAAAAGGCTGATATTGGGGTCGCAATGGGGATTAAGGGAACGGACGTTGCTAAAGACTCAGCTGATATGATCCTTGGTGATGACAACTTTGCCACAATGGCGGCTGTCATTAAAGAAGGGCGACGAATCTACGACAACATTAAACGAAGTATCCTCTTCCTGCTTCCGACTTCCTTTGCGGAAGGGTTAGTGGTCGCCTTTTCACTGTTGACTGGACAGGAAGTTCCTCTACAACCTTCACAATTGCTATGGATCAACTTGATTTCCGCGATTACCATTCAATTTGCCTTTGTCTTTGAACCAGCGGCCAAGGGTATTATGAATCGTGAACCACGACCAGTTCATCAACGGCTCATGAATGGACATGATTTGATTCAAATGGGATATGTGGCAGCTCTAATGGCAATCTTTGCCTTAGTCGGCTACGACTGGTTTATTCATGCTGGAGCAGACACAATTAATGCTACGACGATGATGGTAAACACAATCGTTTTCAGTAAGATCTTATATTTCTTCAGTATTCGAACTGACGACTACGGTGTTCACCGTCTTAACAGCATTACCGCTAAAGCCTGGGGAGTTATCCTCCTGATGATTGGATTCCAGTTAATCCTCACCTACGTTCCCTTCATGCAAAGTGTTTTCCACGTTGAAGGGCTAAACATTATTGAATGGATTGCCGTCCTTATCTTTGCTGCCCTAACCTTCATCTTGGCAGAGCTAGATAAATTGATTATGGCTATTCGCCAACGATAGTTTTAATTTCAGATCAATAAAGGCGAGACAGAAAATGTCTCGCCTTTTATATTGTTATTTCACTGGTTGTTTAAATAAATCATTGAATGCTTCCGCCATCGTTGGATGAGTGTAAATCATGTCACGAAGCATTTCATATGGTAAGTGGCCCTTCATCGCTAGCGCAACCGTGTTAATCAACTCGTGAGATTCTTCCGCATAGATCGTTGCTCCTAAAATTTCATGTGAATCTTGATCAACAATCGCCTTAAAAATACCACGTTGATCTTCAATTACCCGGGCTTTTGGAATAGCATTAGCCATTAATTTGAAGACCAATACCTTCTTACCCGCCCGCCGAGCTTCTTCTTCGGTTATTCCAACACTGGAGAGTGGTGGCGTGATGAATGTACTGTGAGGAACGACATTCCGGTCTACCGTTGTCCGTTGTCCATCACCAAATAGCTGATCCTTGACAATCCGGAAATCATCAAGTGAAATGTAGGTAAATTGAGGGCCGCCATTTACGTCACCCAATGCCCATACATTATCAACGGTCGTTTTAAGGTGCTGATCAACCTTAATCGCCCCGCGTTTGGTAAGTTGAATGTCGGTATTTTCAAGTCCGAGACCAGTAGTATTCGGCTTTCTACCAGTTGCAACTAATAGTACATCAAATTTTTGTTCACTTGTTTGACCGTTTTGGCGATAACTAATCGTTACCTCATGACCTGTCGAATGAACACTTTGTAATTCACTATTTAACTCAACTTTAATTCCGGATCCTTGTAAGTCAGTCGCTACTAATTTGGCTGCTTCCGGCTCCGTGCGTCCCAACAGCTGATCATGATGATCAAAAATAGTCACGTCACTGCCATAGCTGTTAAACATTTCTGCAAATTCTAGGCCAATGTGCCCACCACCTAGGATCGCTAACCGTTTTGGCAAACTAGGTAGTGTCATCGCCTCTTTAGACGTTACAACGCGCTCACTTAACTGCAATCCGGAAATGTCTGGAATGATTGGTTGCGCTCCAGTATTAATAAAGATCCGTTCACCTTCAACAGTTACTTCAGTACCATCAGTCTTGCGCACACTAATTTGATGATTACCAGTAAAAGTAGCCTTACCATCTAGGACTGTAATTGTCGGTTCATCAGCAAGCATATGGTAATTCTTGTTCCGCAATTGGTCAGTCATTTCACCCCGTCGTGAAACGGCTTCAGTAAATGGCACATTCCGCTGACCATTTAAAATTAAATTCTTTGATGGCAAACAGCCAATATTAATACAAGTACCGCCGTACATTTGATTGGATTGTTCAATTACTAACACTTCTTCATGCTGGGTGGCTAAAAACTTAGCAAGTGTCTTACCACCCTTACCAAAGCCAACAACAATATTTCGGTAACGTTTTGTCATGGTGTCGCCTCCTGAATCTTTCGACTTAATAGCTTACTTTTTATAAGTATTTCGAATTCAGTATACATAATTTCTAGTAATTTGGCAATTAATTGTTATGTCAAATTGATACTGAATCTGAGAAGGTTTTTCCCCTAAAGAAAAAAGACCGCCTCACCAAAAGTGAGACGGTCTTTAGTATTTTGATAATCCCTTGTGTCGTAAGGGTTAAGACTACTTAACGTCGCGACGCTTTTCAGCAATCCGAGTAGCCTTACCAGTACGTTCACGCAAGTAGTACAACTTAGCACGACGTACACGACCATGGCGGATAACATCAATCTTTTCAACACGTGGTGTGTGAAGAGGGAATGTCCGTTCAACACCAACACCGTTACTGATCTTACGAACAGTGTAGGTAGCTGAAATACCTGAACCATGGCGCTTAATAACAACACCTTCAAACATTTGAACACGTTCACGTGAACCTTCCACAATCAGGGCGTGAACACGAACTGTATCACCGGCACGAAAATCAGGAATGTCATCCCGAAGTTGACTTGCAGTGATTTTTTCGATCAATTGATTTTGACGCATATCTTTTCTTTCCTTTCGCCGACATTCATTCTTTCCCTTGGGAACAGCGGAATACCGTTTATATGGCTAAACAGCCATGAACTAATATAACATAATTACCTGCCACACTCAACACCTAATTTTATTTTATGGGTGTTCACGGGAATTTAATACTGAATGCCGAATTCCATAACCAAAATAAACAATTAACCCAAGGGCAAACCAGCCCACCATTAATAACTTAGCATCAACATTTAAATTCCAAAAGATAACTGCTGAGAATAGTGCAGAAATTGCTGGCAAATACGGATAACCTGGCATCTTAAATGACGCTTCTGGAAGATCCTTGCCCTCGCGTTTTCGTAACGTATAGATCCCTAATGACACAAAGATAAAGGCCACTAAGGTTCCCGCAGAAACCAAAGTTGCTAAAAACGTAAATGGAAAGACAGATCCTAAAATCATTGCGAGAACGGTAATGGTCCACAAAGCATGATTGGGAACCTTTTTATCATTGACATGACCTAGTGTTTTGGGCAAGAGGCCATCCCGACCAAAGGCATAAATCAAACGTGATGATGCCAGCAAAATGGCAATCAACGCTGAAAAAATTCCAATAATCGCAACGATCGATAATAAATTAGCAGTAATATAATGCCCTGCATGGCGTAATGCCCAAGCTGCTGGTTCCGCATTTCCTTTATAGTTGGTGTATTTAAACATTCCAACCAACACAAGGGAAACTGCGATGAAGAATCCAGTACCGAGGACCAGCGTACCGATTAACCCACGGGGCATCGTTTTTTGTGGATTCTTCGTTTCTGCAGTATTGGCAGCAATCGCATCAAAGCCCACATAAGCAATAAAAATCTGTGAGGCCCCGGCCATGATCCCGGTCCAGCCACCAAAGGCCGTTCCTGGTTGGTGTGGAGGAATAAATGGTACGTAATTCTGCGGATGGATCGCTGTTGCACCGACTACCACAAACATGATAATCACAATCAACTTAATAGATACAATCGTATTTTCAATTCGACTAACCTGGTGAACTCCACGTGATAAAAGCACGCCGACAATTAAAATCGCCACGGCCGCTAAAATATCAATGTAGGATCCCTGGTGCGGGCTAAAGCCACCCGTCAGTGCTTTTGGCAGTTGAATTCCAAAACTGGCTAAAAAGCCTTGCATGTAAGCAGACCACCCTGAAGCCACAAACGCCACCGAAATAAAATATTCAGCAAGTAGGGCCCATCCAGCAATCCACCCAAAAAATTCACCAAATAACACATTCATCCAAGAAAATGCCGAGCCAGCAAAGGGTAATACTGATGCTGTTTCAGCATAAGCTAACGCCGATAGACCAGCGCCAATCGCCGCCACAATAAACGCCAGTGGTACTGCGGGGCCAGTATGATCTGCTGCCACTATCCCCGGTAACGTGAATATAGCAGTTCCGACCACCATCCCTGTACCTAAGCCAATTAAGTCCAAGGTTGTCAAAGTTGGATCAAGATTGCCATCCTTCAATTGATAAACCGACGGATCCTCTTTTTGCAAAAGACGCTGAACAAACTTATTCTTCATCGTCACGCTCCTGATCTAACTTTAAATCTTGCAGCATAATTTCCTGTTCCCGTGTTAAATTGGCGGTCTCAAGTAAATCAGGACGGCGCTCCAATGTCCGGCGCAGTGATTCACGCATCCGCCATTCCTTAATTTTTTGGTGATTACCACTAGTCAGCACTTCCGGAACCTTCATGCCACGAAAATCTGCCGGACGGGTGTATTGGGGATACTCTAGCAAACCGTTAGAAAATGAATCCCCCATTGGTGAAGCTTGATTTCCTAAAACACCAGGAACAAAGCGCACGGTCGCATCAATCATCACCATCGCGGCTAATTCACCACCCGTTAAGACGTAATCACCTAAGGATGCTTCATCAGTTACTAAATTACGAATTCGTTCGTCATAGCCTTCATAATGTCCACAAATAAACGTTAAGTGCTCTTCTTGAGCTAATTCTTGGGCATACTTTTGGTCAAACCGACGACCGGCAGGATCCATTAAAATAACTCGTCCTTTTGGATATTTACCGGCAACTTCTTGATCAATTGCTGCCATTGCATCAAAAATCGGTTGGGCTTGCAAAAGCATTCCCGCACCGCCACCAAACGGTGCATCATCAACGTGACGGTGTTTATCAGTGGTGTACTGACGAAAATCCGTCACATTAATATCTAAAAAGCCATCATCTTGCGCCCGACCGACAATCGATTCACCCAGGGTCGCCTGAAACATATCGGGAAACAGGCTCAAAATATCAATTCGCATTACTCTAACCCCTCCAGTAATTCTACGGTTACCACTTGTCGAGCTAAGTCCACATCCTTAATGACATCGTTAATTACCGGTAAAAGTAGGTCGCTTTGCTTATCACGTTGAACGACCCAGACATCATTTGCACCTGGCGACATAATTTCCTTAATCTTCCCTAAATGACGACCATCGACCGTTACTACATCCAAGCCAATAATCTGATGGTAGTAATATTCACCATCTGCTAATTCGTCTTGTTGGTCACCAGAAACCGCGAGGAAACAATCCCGAAACTTTTCGACTTCGTTAATATTGTCTAATCCCTGAAATTTAACTAGCTCCATTCCCTTATGAGGGCGGGCCTTTTCAATGGTTACTGGAATATATTCATGATTTTTTTCAATAACCAATTGACTACCAGCCTTAAATCGCTCATCCGCAAAATCGGTAATTGGCACCACCCGGACTTCACCGCGGATACCATGGGTATTTACAATTTTCCCGACATGATAATAGTTTGGTTTTGGCATTACTCCAATCTCCTTTTAGTAAATTACGAAAAAAGACCGGGAAGTTACTCCCAGTCCTTTTTAATGGCGGTGATCATTAATGACTAACCGAATTTTCTTCGCGTTGACATGTTTGTTCCGTGCTCCTTCGACCACGGTCCGTAACGCACTCGCAACATGGCCTTGCCGACCAATTACGCGACCGACGTCAGTAGCGGCAACGTCTAATACGTATTCCCGATACCGTTCAGTATCACGCTCAGTCACAGTAACAGCACTGGGCTCTTGAACTAATGGCTGAACCAACGTCACAATCAACTTTGAAAAATCAATTTCTTTCATGCATTATGACCTCAAAACCACTACTTTTTAGCGTACTTAGCTTCGTGGTACTTCTTCATAACCCCAGCCTTTTGAAGCATGTTACGAACAGTATCAGAAGGTTGTGCACCCTTTTGTAACCATTCCATAACGGCGTCTTCATCAAACTTAACTTCCTTTGGAGTGGTAAGTGGGTTGTAAGTACCAAGACTAGTGATGAAACGACCATCACGTGGTGCACGTGAATCAGCTACAACGATCCGGTAGAATGGACGTCTCTTTGAACCCATGCGCTTTAAACGAATCTTTACAGACATTAATGACACCTCCCTCGGCTTTTTTTCTAACAGATAATAATATACCAACTTTCTAGAAGAATGTAAAGTATTTTTTCTTGACAGGCTTAATTATTTTTCCGCCGATCTTGATTGCGAATTAGCAATCCCAAAGTTGACATCATGGTAATTAATCCTAAGCTCATTAAACCAAGCCCATCTTGACCAGTTTGGGGAAGTTTCTCCGCCCGCGTAGTTTGGTTCTCACGAGAAGCCTTCTGATTCTTTTCTTCGGATTGAACTACTTCTTGTGGTACCTGAGACGTTGGCATTGGTTTTACGGATTGCGGATCATCAACCTTTGGATCCGTCTTTGGTTCATCACTCCCTGGATTAGGAATGTCCGGATGCGGCGCTGGAACTACTTGTTGTGTGTATTTGACCGTCCGTTCGAAATTGAGCGTATCATGGCCTACGTCAACCGCTGGGACCACTTCTTGATCTGCTACATAACCATCAATTAATGGCGACTTAATGGCCGCAATCGTCTTCCGTGATGGTTGCCAATCATCCCAACTTTCTTCTTTAGTAACTTCATCCCGAGTGCCTTGCTGGGTGAAAGATACTTGACGAACTTGATCTGGCGCGGCCTTTTGACCTTGCAATGGTCCATTTGCGTAAAGATAGTGCACCGTTTCTGTGACGGTATTTCTTTGACTTAACGGCGTTACTTGATGTTTCAAGTAAACATAGATGTCCTGATCATTATCTGAATACATCCCAGACTGTGCTCGCGAATCGAGTTCCGTCGCAAGTTCATAATGGTTAGCTTGATAATCCCATAGACTTGTAACAATATAATTAGTACCTGATTCACCAGTCAATGGTCCTTCAGAGTGCACTTCTTTTCCGTCCATCGGTACAAAGTTCGTTTTACCAGGGTTATTACGCACTGCGTGATCAACATCAATATAATGGACTGTTACTGAACTCATTTTTGGTGCCGGTGCTAAATAGATTGTGACAATCTGATCAACACTGGAATCATGATCAAAGGACGCTGGCAATTGATCAGTCTTCTTTAGTTTGGTATCTGAAGAATTATGATCAACAATTGCATAGCGAACATGAGATCCGGAGTCGATATACTGTTGGTACTTCTGCAGAAGATTATGCCACTTTTGTTGCGTAGCATTACTAATATCAGCATCTGATTTACCGGTTTCTAGTAATGTTCTTTGGACAAGCGTTGAATTGTAGTTACCATTGGCGTCTTCTAATACAACTTGATAATAAAGATGCTGAGGCTTCCCTTGGTAAACAACATTGATTACTAAAGCCTTTTCATCCTGATCATAAGTTACTTGACGAGTATAATCAGACGCATTCTTCGGATCTCCATAGGTAAAGTAACCCTGAAAACCTGCCTTGGTAATCGGTGTCTTTAAATCGCCAACTTGGTAAGCAGTGTACCCATCAATTGCCGGAACATCGACATCATAAAACTGCCCTTCTTGGAAATGGTTATTTTCTGGCGAAGTCCCATTGTACCAAGTGGCCCCATTATCTGAACTAACAAAGGTAACTGTCCGCACTGTATCATTAGCTGCTGACTTCCCACCAACTTGATCATACCAATAATGGATAATTTGCTTGGCAACTCCTTGGTTAAAGGTTGGCCGTTGCCCGACTGCAATCCCGTAATTATTAGGAGCATGCAGAATTGTTTGCGGATTTTTCATAAAGAAGTAGCCCGCTTGACCATCTTCACCAACATTCGTTAATTTAATCTTCTTTCCCTGTTGATCCGTAACTTGGACTTGCCAAGGATGATTTTGAAGTTCTTTGATTAAACCGTCGTCCACTAGCACTCCAGCAACGTGATGATAGTTGGGATACTTTTTGGCAATTGCATTCGAATCATCAGAATCATAATTCGAAATTCCCGCATCCGCTGGTGGCAACAAATCAAAAGCATCTTTCGGTTTCCAACTCAGTAGAGTAATGGTCGAAGCATATGAACGCGTACCATTTGAATCATGGCGAAAGCCTAAATAATCGCCATCAATATGGACATGATACGTCTTGGTGTTACCATTCTGCGTACTCGTAACGGTTACTTGAGGTTTAGTAATGACCGTCTCACTACCTACCGCAATTTTTTCATTGTCCACCAATGGATCCGCTGACTGGGTTTCACTTGTCCCCACAATCGTCCGTTTCAGATCTTTCTGAACTTGATCATCATCCGCAAAGAAGTACTCAACCTTATCAGAATCAGCTGGTTTAGTAACCGTGAGATCAAAATCATTCCCCACTGAGTGATCAAGGCTAACCCCTTCACTTTGTGCGGGGTCATTCAAGGAATTATAACCCAGCACCCACGTACCATCATCACGTTGATACCACCAATGGGCAGCCGTCTTCGTTGAAGTATTGGCACCTAATTCATCGGCACGATTTAAGGTTGCGGAGCGATCACCATGCGTAACCTTTAGGCTAAGACCGCTTGTCGCCGTTGCAGAACCAATTTGAATATCATCTTTAGGCTGATATTCCGAAATATTGTTGTCCGGTGAATACAACGTAAAACTATCCGTGTCAGTCGGAGCCTTTGTGCTATCTTCATTCACAAATGCGTTGTACCAGTTCAGAGCGGAAATCTTGGTGGATACCGCACCATACTTATTAATATCATCAACAAAGATCAGTCGATAATAACCATTGGTTGCACCAAGCTGCTTAACGGCGTCTTCATTATGTTTCATCACTTCTGTCCACTGCGATGAAATCGTTCCGGTATTGGCCTGACTTTGTGAACCCAAATAGGCATTGTCGGCATCCATTGGAACTACATATCCAATTAAGTGTCCCTGGTGAGACCAAACCTTAATTGGTGTACTTTGTTTAACAACTTGTCCATAGCTCAAGCGCTTAGTTTGACCCGTTGCGGTCACCGTGTAGGGGACCCCCATTTGAATATCAAAATAATCGCCCGCTTTTAGTTGTTTGACTTGCTCATTTGAAAGGTTAAATTCAAAACTTAACTTTGTGGATCCCGCTGCTGGGATACCATTTTGATCAGTCTGTCCCTGAACCCTTTCGACCTGAACGTTTGAAACGTTCTCATTAGTCAGTTGATCCTTAACATCGTGCTCTGCGGTGGGCACTTGATCGGCTGGCTTGGTTGACTCAGAGTTAGGTACGCTCTGCGATTCAGCTACAGCATGATTGTCGAGTGTATCCGCAAAACCATTCTCCTGCGCCACTCCTAAATAAATAGCAGTTGATAGGAGAACAGAAGCCACCCCAATACTTAACTTCCGTAAACCATAATGTTGAATCCGTTGATCTGAAAAATGGTGATTATTCTTTCCTGTCATCATCATCGCTCCCCAAATTATTAATTATGATATTAAATGATAAATAATTGTAGCCTTAACTAGAATATCACTATTAATTTAATTATCAACATTTAACCGCCGTAAATTTTTAAAATTGACTGATTATTGGTCAAACTAATTTTGGTAACACTAGCATTCGCCGGTTCTGCAAGATTTTCGGGGTGATTGAGTCCCAATAACAGAGCTACCCATAATTTAATTGTCATGCCATGTGAAACCACCAGCACTTGGTCATTAACATCACTTTTTAAATCAGCCATAAAGCTCTTCAAACGGGTTTGGGCTTGTTGATAATGTTCCCCACCAGAGATTTTCCACGACTGACCAAAATGAATCAGATCATGAAAATACTCTGGATACTGATCCAGAAGATCTTCAATTTTCTGTCCATCCCAGGATCCATAATCAAACTCAACTAAACGTGGATCAAAAGTCATCGTCGTTGATTCACCAACAATAATCTGCGCTGTTTCACTTGCCCGGCGCAATGGGCTCACATATACACGGTCAAAATGGTGGTCAAGTAACCGCTCTTTGGTTAATTCAGCTTGTTGACGGCCCTTACTAGTTAGTGATGTATCAACTTTCGCTCCCTGTAAAATATGCGCCGCGTTAGCCTTGCTCTGCCCGTGCCGAACTAAATATAATTCCATTGCCATTCCTCCCAAGTTATTGATCATATTTTAACTCAATACAAACAAAAAAACTCTAGAAAGTTGCTTTCAACCTTCTAGAGTTTTTTCATCAGTGACAGCTTACTTCTTGCGTAATTTACGCAGCTTCTTCATTCGTTTTAATTTATCTTTCTTCATTTTTCGTGCCATTCGGTTCATTGCCATCTGCCCCATTTTACCACCAGGCATTTGGCCACCCATCATGTTTTGCATTCCAGAAAAGTTACCATTGGTTACTTGCTTCATCATCTTCCGCATTTGACCAAACTGTTTAATCATCCGGTTAACTTCCACGATTGGTCGACCAGCACCCGCCGCTAATCGGCGACGACGACTTGGATTCATCAAATCTGGATTTTCCCGTTCTTCTGGGGTCATCGATTGGATAATCGCCTTAATATGAAGAAACTGTTTTGGATCAATATTGAGATTCTTTAATGCTGGATTATTAGCCATTCCAGGCATCATTTTCAAAATATTTTCCAGTGGGCCCATATTACTAATTTGATCTAATTGGGCCAAAAAGTCGTTGTAATCAAATTCATTGGCCCGCATCTTCTCCATCGTTTCTTGGGCCTGCTCTTCATCAAAATTCTTTTGGGCCTTTTCAATTAGGGTCATCATGTCCCCCATACCCAGAATCCGTGAAGCCATCCGATCAGGGTGGAAAACATCTAAGTTCTCCATCTTTTCCCCTTCACCGACAAACTTGATTGGTTTACCAGTAACTGCACGAATGGACATTGCCGCCCCACCACGGGTGTCACCATCTAACTTAGTCAGAACTACCCCGGTCACGTCCAGTTTATCATCAAAGCCTTGGGCAGTTGCAACGGCGTTTTGCCCAGTCATTGCATCGACCACCAGCAAAATTTCATTTGGTTGGGCCAATTTTTTAATATTAGCTAATTCATCCATTAGCTGCTCATCAATTTGTAAACGACCGGCAGTATCAATAATCACATAGTCATTATGGTTGGCCTTGGCCTCAGCTAAACCTTCGCGAACAATTTCAACTGGATCAACGTCCGTTCCCTTTTCAAATACGGGCACATCAATGGAATCCGCGACCTGTTGTAATTGTGTAATAGCCGCCGGCCGATAAACATCCGCCGCTATGAAGAGTGGGCGGGCATGATCCTCATTTTTCAGACGGTATGCTAACTTACCAGCGGTGGTCGTTTTACCTGCCCCTTGGAGTCCGACCATCATAATTACGGTTGGGATATGTGGCGCCTTATTCAGAGCAACGGCCTCACTCCCCATTAATTCGGTTAATTCATCATTAACGATCTTGACGATTTGTTGCGCCGGATTTAATCCCTTTAAAACTTCGGCGCCGGTCGCTTTTGCCCGAACCTTTTTAACAAAATCCTTAACCACCGTAAAGTTAACGTCGGCTTCCAGAAGAGCAAGCCGAATTTCCCGCATCGTCTCTCGTAAATCTGCTTCCGTAACTTTCGGCTTCCGCCGCAATTTCTCCATGGCCTTTTGCAGCCGTTCCGTCAATCCTTCAAATGCCATTGATATCCCTCTTTATTCTTCTTCTAGATTTTCCAAGTGTGTCACCAAGTGATTTAGTTGTTGATCATCTGGATAGTGCTCTTGAACATACTGTTGAATTCGTTCCGCTTGTTGATTACGGCGACTAAACTCGGCATAAAGATGTAGCTTCTGCTCATACCCTTCCAGTGCTTTCTCGGTGCGTTTAATATTATCATAGACTGCCTGTCTTGACACGGAAAAATCCTCCGCAATTTCTCCCAAGGAGTAATCATCCGCGTAATACAGCTGCATATAATCATACTGTTTTTGGGTTAGCAGTGGAGAGTAAAATTCAAACAGGTCGTTAATTCGCTCATTTTTTTCTAGTTCCACTTTTTCACCTCATTATATGGATCAACACTAATCTGTAGTGGTAACTAAGCCCTTAAATAATCCATAGACAAATTCGCTGGCATCGAATTCTTGAAGATCGGTAACTTTTTCACCTAAGCCCACGAATTTCACTGGCAAATGAAGTTCATTGCGAATTGCTAAGACAATTCCCCCACGAGCTGTACCGTCCAATTTAGTTAAAACAATCCCAGTAACATCTGTACTTTCTTTAAAAAGTTTGGCTTGGTTTAATGCATTTTGACCGGTAGTGGCATCTAATACCAGTAATACTTCGTGTGGTGCATCAGGAATTTCACGGGTTAAAATCCGCTTCATTTTAGCTAACTCATTCATCAAGTTAACCTTATTTTGCAGTCGACCAGCGGTATCTACAAAGAGGACATCGTAACCTTCCGCCTTGGCTTTTTTGACACCATCGAAGACCACCGCGGCAGGATCACCATTTTCCGGTCCAGTCACGATATCGACCCCGTCTCGTTTGGCCCAGACGTCCAACTGTTCGGTCGCCCCAGCACGGAATGTATCGGCTGCCGCAAGGAGTACTTTTTTACCTTCGTTTTTAAAACGCGCGGCCATTTTCCCAATAGTGGTCGTCTTACCAGCTCCGTTAACCCCAACAAACATGATCACGGTTGGTCCCGATTGAGCAAAATTAATTCCCGTTTGTTCATCTTGACCAGCGGCATCATATAATTCAACCATCTTCTGAATAATCACATTAGAAACGTCCTGTTTCGACTTAGCGTTTTGTAACTTAACTTCTTTCCGCAATGAATCACTTAATTTCATTGCCATATCATAACCAACGTCAGATTCAATCATTAAATCTTCTAAATCTTCAAAGAAGTCCTCATCAACATGGCGGAAGTTAGCAAGAAACTTATTTAGTCGGGCTCCAAAACCGTTCCGTGATTTTTCTAATCCAGCATCATACTTCTCTTCGCTCGACTTATCAGTAGAAGCGCTGTTTTCTGGTTCAGTTGGGGTTGCTTCTCCTTCATCTGATTCAGGCGTCGGCTTCTCATTTTCTTGGGATGATGGAGTTTCATCAACCAATGATTCAGTCGTAGTTGAACTTTCTTCATTTTCTGTAACTGTATCATCTTCATCAGCGGGACGGTCTATATGGGTTGCCGCTGCAGACGCTGAGTCCTGTCGCTCCGTTTGGGAGGCTTCAACCGACTCTGTCGAATTCTCCTGCACATTTTCCGTTGGTGTCGTGTCCTGAGTTTGGTCAACTTTAGTAGATCCTTCGGCCTCTGGATCTTTGGTTGGAGTTGGCTTTACTTCTTCTTGTTCGTCTTGGTGTCGTTTCCGACGAAAAATATCAAATAATCCCATCTAATTTCACCTCGTTATTGATTGGCTGTCTCTTCACCTAGCGTTTTGGCAACATCAACTGAAACCACTTCGGAAATCCCCGATTCCTGCATGGTAACTCCGTAAAGAACATCTGCATTCCGCATTGTTCCTTTCCGGTGTGTAATCACAATAAACTGCGGACCAGAATTGCCAAATCGATCCAAATAGTTGGCAAACCGATCAACATTGACATCGTCTAATGCCGCTTCTGGCTCATCAAGAATAGCAAATGGTACTGGTCGTACTTTCAAAATTGCGAATAATAATGCAATCGCTGTGAGAGCCTTTTCACCACCGGAGAGCAGACTTAATTGCTGATTTTTCTTACCAGGTGGTTGCGCCATTATGTCCACTCCTGTTTCCAGCAAATCGTCAGGATCTGTCAAAATTAACTTAGCCTGACCACCATTAAAAATCTGGCGGAATGTTTCCGTAAATGATTGGGAAACTTCATTAAAGGTTTTAATAAAGCGTTGCTTAACCTGGTCATCCATCTTATCCATGGTAGTTTCTAGCTGTTTCTTAGCCGCCAGTAAATCATCCTTTTGCCCAGTTAAGAATTGGTAACGTTCTGAGACTTGTTTGTATTCATCAATTGAACCGAGATTAACGTTACCAATTTCAGCTAAGCCTCGTTTTAATAGTTTAATTTGGCGGGCTAATTTCTCATCAGAAATTGTGGATTGATTTTGCTGAGCTTCTTGGAGTGTCATGCTATATTGTTCGCTAAGCTTGTTCAAGCCCTGATCAACGGCAGCTTCTAAATGACCCTTCTGATCATTTAAGCCTGATACATCATTTAATACTGCCCGGGTTAATTCTTGTAATCGCTCACTTTCTGCAGTTGCCTGATCAATTTTTTCTTCTAAGTCTGTTTGCCGATCACTACACTCACTAACGGCTTGACGTGCCTTTTTCAAAACAACTTGGGCCTGTTGTAAAGCTGTTTCTTGATCCTGCGTGCTCGTTTGATCATCGGCAGCTCCCTGTGCCAATTCATGTAATTGTTGTTCAATGGCTACCAATTGTTGTTGTACATCAGTTCGTTGACGAATCAGTTCATCATGCTGGTTGGCAAGTTGCCGCTGACGTTCTTTTGTGACCGCCTGTTCTTGCTCCAATTGATGCATCACTTCGTCTTGACTAGACGCATTGGATTCTAATTCAGCAATTTGTTTTTTAGTCTGTTGAACCTGATTCTTGGCATCAGTTAATTGCTGGTTTAAGTCCGCCGTCTTTTCTTCATTCGCTTGTTGCTGATTAGTAAATGATGCCTGTTGATCATTACGCTGGTTAGCCTGAAACTCAAAAGCTTGGACCCGCCGTTGTAATTCGTTTAAATGATTTTCAGCAACCTCAACAGTAGTTTGCAAGCGGTCAGTTGCCTGACGCTGCTCATTAAATTGTGCTTCGGACTGTTCAATCGTTTGTTGGTTAGCCTGTCGCGCGGTCGTCAGTTTTTGAACCCGTTCTTCTAAAGCAGATGCATTTTGTTGTTCTTGTTGCAAAGCTACCTTTAATTTGGTTAACTGTTGCTTTTGGCTCAATAAACCAGCCCGTTGATGGCGATTTGCGCCACCCGTCATGGCACCACTGGCATTAATTAATTGACCATCTAACGTGATAACCCGTAACTGGTGGTGTCCTGCACGACTGATGGCTGTAGCGTGATCAAGATTATCCACTACAACCGTTGTCGACAGCAGATGGTTAATCACGGTCTTAAATTGATCAGAATATTGGATTAACTGGGTAGCTTGACCAATAAAGCCAGGCAACTTTTGAACATCAGTCAGTGTTTTAGGTATCCATCCTGGACGAATCGTATCTAATGGCAAAATGGTTACCCGACCACCACGATGACGAATCAAGTAATTAATAATTTGTTTACCAGTACTTTGATTATCAACTACTAATTGCTGCAGTTGACTTCCCAGTACAGTTTCAATTGCTGTGGTGTACTGAGCTGGCACCTGAATCAACTCACTGACTGAACCAGCCAGGCCTTGAAACTGCTGACGTTCCTTCAAGATCGTTTGAACCCCAGCATAATAACCAGTGTAGTCCGTTAACATCGCCTGATAATTTTTCACTTGCTGTTCAGCCGAACGAACCGTTCCTAAAGATTGATACCATTGCTTTTGGACCTGTTCATATTGACCTTGCAACTGTTGACGATGCTGATTTGCAGCCTTCAATTCACGCTCAGCCCGCGTCAACTTAGTTTGTGCTGCTGTTAATTCTTTTTGCTGAGCAGCTAATTGTTGGCGCGCCGTGGTCAATTGTTGACGACTTTCAACCAGATTTTGCTGATCTTGCTTTACGACGTTTAAGTTACGTTCATGGTTTTGCTTTAAGTACACCCGCTCATTATGCAGCGTCGTCAACTGCTGCATTAAATCAACTTGGCGCTCTTGGAGCTGTTCCAATTCCTGATTTAGTCTTTGAACCCGTTCCGCCGCACTCAATGATCGCAAATCTTTTAATTTTTTACGCTCTGTTAATAACTTGCTCTTTAGCTCCGCAGCTTGATGCTCATTCTTGGCTAACTGTTGAGTAAGTTGCTCCTGGCGTTCCTCAAGATCCTGTTTTTGCGATGATAACCGCTGCTGATCTTTAAGGCGTTGTTCCTGGCGGATGGAAGATAGTGACTGCTGATTTTGTAATTTAGCAATTTCTTCAACCTTAGCAGTAACCTCATTTTGGGATTGATCCTTTCGTTGAAGAACCTGGCGCCGATTCTCCTGAAGCTTTTGTAAAGTACCTTTTGCTTCTTTCGCTTTCTGATCATACTGCGCGCTCATTTGATTAGACTGATCCAGCTTCTTACGAATACTGCTCAATTCAGTTTGATCCCTTAAGACCCGACGAACCGTTTGAGTTCGGTCAAATTGATCAAGCTTTTGCTTTTGCTCTAAGTAATCTTGCGCCAGTGAACTTTCTTCTTTTAGCGGTTCTAGTCGACGTTCTAATTCAACGACGATATCATTAACCCGGTCAAGACGCTCAGCGGTTTCTTGAAGCTTCTTTTCAGCGGTCGTCTTATTTTGCTTATACTTAGCAACTCCCGCAACCGTTTCAATAATGCGGCGACGATCGCTCGGTTGCCCATTGAAGATTTCGGCGACCCGCCCTTGCGAGATAATTGAAAATGATTCACGACCAATTCCTGAATCAATAAATAAATCTACAATATCTTTTAAACGGACGCGATGATCATTAATCAGGTATTCACTATCGCCATTTCGATAAAGCTTTCTCGTTACGGTAATTTCAGAATACTGGCTTTGCAAATAATGATCACTATTATCAAGAGTCATTTTAACAACTGCCCGATTGAGCGGATGGTGATCCTTAGAACCATTGAAGATCACATCAACCATTTTGCCACCACGAAGTGTCTTTGCAGATTGTTCCCCCATGACCCAGCGGAGAGCTTCAATGACATTACTCTTCCCACTACCGTTGGGGCCGATAATACCAGTCATCCCGGGCTGGAACTTAATCGTGGTCTTATGGGCAAATGACTTAAACCCATCAATTTCCATTGACACAAGTTGCATTAAACGTTCACCATCTTATTTCGTCGTTGTTCTTAACTTTTTCAGCGCCTGCGCAGCTGCATCCATTTCAGCATGCTTCTTTGATGATCCCGTCCCTTGAGCTAATACTTGACCATCAGCACTGACATTCACCTTAAATTCAGGGGCATTTTCTGACCCAGTTTCGTCAAGAAGGTGATATTCAATATCAACATCGCCATCCCGTTGGAGGAATTCTTGTAAACTGGTTTTGGTATCAACAGCATGATCAAACCATCCCATATCCAACTTAGGGAAAATTACCCGGTGAATAAAACGTTCAACAGCATCACGACCCTGATCTAAGTACAATGCCCCAATAAAGGATTCAAAAATATCGCACAATAAGCCTGGACGATTTCGAGCTCCAGCCATTTCTTCACCCTTACCTAAGCGAATGTATTGGTCAAAATGACATTCCTTGGCAAATTTAGAAAAACTATCTTCACATACCATTGCCGCCCGTAAACGAGTTAATTTTCCTTGAGGTAATTCTGGATAACGCCGATAAATATATTCTGAAACGAACAATTGTAAAACGGCATCACCTAAAAATTCAATCCGTTCATAATACTTCAAGTGCTGTTCAGGATGTTCGTTAACATATGAGGCTTGGGTAAACGCCTCAGCTAATAAGTCTGGATTCTGAAAGTGAATGTCAAATTCATCCGCCAGATATTGTTGTAATTCAGTAATCATACCGTTTCCCTTTCTCAAAAAAAGCCGCCGATGAAAATCTTTCATCGCGGCCCACATCATAATATTACCGTAATCTACATTTATTTGTCGTTTTGATGGGCAGCAATATAGTCGACTACTTCACCAATGGTGCTTAACTTTTCTGCTTCCGCGTCATCGATTTCTGCCCCAAAGGTATCTTCAACTTCCAAAACAAATTCTACAAAGTCAATTGAGTCAGCATCGAGATCTGTCTTCAAATTTAAATCATCGGTAATCTTGGCACGATCAATGTCAAAGTGATCAGCAACAATGGCCGATACTTTATCAAATATTTCATTTTTTTCCATTGCTAAATACCTCTTATATTTAATAACTACCTACCTATTTTATTCGTTTTTTGTCCCGTTGTCTACGTTTTCTTCATTACTAAAGAATTCAACAGTTTGATCAATCACTTTGGTGTTGATCATTGTCCGAATTTGCTGAATGGCTTTTGTAATGGCGGTCACGTCAGCGGAACCATGAGCCTTCACAACCGGTGCTTTGAGCCCTAACAAGACCGCCCCACCATATTGTGACGGATTCATCAAATGGCCAATTCGATGAAAAACTGGTCGTAACAAAAGGTAGCCCAGTTTGGCACGGAGCCCGCCATTCATAATGCCATCCTTAATCAGGGTCATCATCATTCGAACACTTCCCTCAGTCGCCTTCAAAGCCGCGTTCGCCGTCCAACCATCAGAAACAACTACATCTGCTGCACCATGGAGAAGGTCCCCGGATTCGATGTTGCCAACAAAGTTCAAAGATTGTTGATTAGCCAGGTCTTGATGAACGGCCTTATGTAATTGATCACCCTTGTCTGCTTCGGCACCATTATTCAAAAGCGCTACCCGCGGGTCTTGAATGTTAAGAACATTTTGAGCATAAAACCGGCCTAAATGGGCAAATTCAACTAGGTTTTTTTCTTTCGATTCGGCATTGGCACCTGAATCAAGGTATACAAAACCTCGTCCTTGCTGTCCCGGTTGTGCTACAGGCAAAATACTTGTTAATCCAGGTCGATCGATCCCCTTAATCCGACCAATAATGAAAATTCCAGCAGCAAGGATTGCTCCAGTATTTCCGGCTGAAAAGAATGCGTCTGCCTCTCCATGTTTGACGGCATTGGCCGCCCGGACAATTGAAGAATCTTTTTTGCGCCGGATTGCCCGCACTGGTTCTTCACCCATGGCAATCTCTTCAGTGGTATTAATTAACGTTAGCCGTTCAGGATTCTTAATTAATGGTTTGACCTTCCGTTCATCCCCATATAAAAGAAATTCCAGGTCATTAAATTGATCCCGTGCATTTTCGATTCCTTCAATGATCACTTGGGGCGCATGATCGCCACCCATTACATCAACAGCTATTTTCATATTCATCTTCCTTTCTTAGTCAAAGTGTGTCGTTAGTTCATGCCGATTTAGGTAATATACTAACGGTTGATTTTCATCACGAAGATCCCAGTGAGGGGTGTTAATTAAGTT
>DWZS01000020.1 GCA_019117445.1 Candidatus Limosilactobacillus excrementigallinarum
TGAGTACATTAATTTTTATAATCACCATCGTTATCAAACAAAATTAAACAGCCTCACTCCGATAGAATATCGGAATCAGGCTGCCTAATTAAATTATATATTTACTTGTCTACTTGACTGGGCTCAGTTCAGTTTGATTTTTGCTTTTTAGTTTAATTTTTTGATAAAAAATTAGGAACAGGCGCAAAGGTTCGCCGGTGAATCGGCGTTACACCATACTTTTGTAAACCGGCCAGATGTTGCTTTGTACCATATCCCATGTTGTTCTCAAAGTCATAGCCAGGATACAGCTGGGCATAGTCCGCCATTAAATGATCCCGATACTCCTTTGCAACAATACTAGCAGCAGCAACACTAATACTTTTCTGGTCGCCCTTAATTAACGTCGTCTGGGGAATTGGTAGTGATAATGGAACTGCATCAACAATCAAATGGCTTGGTTGGTGGTGTAATTCATGAACTGCCCTGATCATTGCATCCTGTGTGGCACGATAGATGTTTAATTGATCAATTACTGCTGGTGAGTTCACAGCAATACTGACTTCAACTGCCTCATCAACAATCCGTAAATATAATTGTTCCCGTTCGCGTCGTGACAACATTTTCGAATCAGTAACTTCAACTAAGTCAAATTTATTATCTAAAATTACCGCACAGGTGACCACGGGACCAGCCAAGGGACCACGACCGACCTCATCCATGCCAGCCACATATTGATTACCAGCCTGCCACAATGCTCGCTCATACTTAAAGCGTTTTTCAAAGGCAACTTGAGCTGCTTGCCGCTTTGCGAGGCGCTTTTGCAATTGCTGAAGTGCCGTCTGGACTCCCTTCCGCGGATCTTCTCGTAAATTTTGAACAAATGGGTCGCTAAAACTAGTAACAGCTTTTAACTGAGCTTTAACCTGCTGGACACTTAATCGATCAGTCATTTTCCTGCTCCGTTTTCAAATCAGCTGACGATTCTAAAGAAATTCCCCCTAATTTCCCCTTGCGTAATTCAAAGATTAACCGTTCGCTAGCCCGATCATAGTCATCTCGAAAACCCATTTTTTGCGTAATCGTTAATAATAGATCTGGATCACTCACTGTTTCATCGACATCCGCTTTAGATAATCGGTAGCGTGACATAAGCTCTGCTAAACGATTTTTTCGTAAATAATGTAAGGCAAATAATGCAACATCATCCTTAGCAAAGAGGCTGTCCTTGATTGCTCCCGTTAAGGCCAATAAGGTACCTTGCCGTTCCGTTGCAAATTTAGGCCACAGTACTCCGGGAGTATCCAATAATTCCAGCTGAGCGGATGAACGCAACCATTGCTGGCCTGTCGTCACGCCAGGACGATTACCAGTTGCAGCAACATTTTTCTTCACCAGGTGGTTTAGGAGGGTTGATTTCCCCACATTCGGTACCCCGACACACATTGCCCGAATTGCACGTTTCTTCATTCCCTTAGCCTGCTCAGCCGCTAGTTTATCCGCTAAAATGGACTGTGCCTTTCGAGTTACCACTTTAGCAACGTTTTGTCCACGAGAATCTAAAGCCAATGCTGGTTGATCATGCTGTGCAAAGAAATCCAGCCATTCTTGAGTTACTTGTGAATCTGCCAAATCGGTTTTAGTTAGAATTAATAACCGCGGTTTCTCTCCAGCCGCTCGTACAACTTCGGGATTTTGACTTGAATACGGGATGCGTGCATCAACTAATTCAAAGACAATATCTACCAACGACATTTGTTCACGAATTTGGCGAAGTGCTTTGGCCATATGACCTGGAAACCATTGAATTGTTGCCATAATTATCTCCTACTCCATTTTATTCAAATACAATTGCCAAGCATCATCAAAGATGGTCATTGATGGCAAATAATTAGCATTTTCTTCCAGATATTTTGAAATCTCATCAAAATTTTGCGATTGCTTTGGAAAGGTTGAGTCCAAAAAAGCGTTGTTAGCAAATTGTTCCACTGCTGTTGGTGAATCTGGTTGGCGGAGAGTCATCAGAAAATGATAAAAACTAGTGCGATACATTTTAAAAACCTCCGTTCTTTGGAATTGAGATTAAAAACCTAAATTGACCATTTTTAATATCAATTTGTTCAGCCGAATAGTGAAGAGCATGATTTTTACTATATTTATTCAGATCTAGCAAGATTGTCTGCTTCTTTTGGTTTACGTATACCCAATTTGGGAGCTTATATTGCTTCTTGATGTACCCCATCACATACTTAATCGGTAGATTTAACCGACCAACTGATAGGCCCTTAGCTCGCAGTAAAACGTTTCCGTTGGTTTGTCGTTCCGGAATAAAATTAATGGCAAACTGCACCTTAGAACCTAAAAATTTGGTAGTTCCAATCACTGTTGCATATTCCTTACCAACAATGAAGCGGTACTTAATGTTATTACCCTTTAGTAACCGATCAAGGTAGTTGCTCGAAAGTGCATTTACTTGTTTCCGATCCAGGGTTACTTCAAAGGAATTAGCCGTCTTAGTTGGTACACTAGCTTCGTTAGGAACGGTAACTGGCGCAGTCACACGACTATAAATAAAACCGCCAGTCAACACTAGTATAATTACAAGCCCCCAGAAGGCCCACTTCCAATAATTGCGTTTTTGACCTAATTTCTTCATAGCTATCCTTCCTATCGTTCTTGATACTCAAAACCGTCATGTTTAACCATTGCTTTAAACAGTCGTTGGGTCATTTGACGATATCCTAAATGGTTCGGGTGAAAGTTGTCATCCGTTGAAATGTATTTATTGAGATTCTTATCACGATCATTCATAATTGATACCAACTGTTTTTGGGATGTTTGTCCGCTATTAGCCTTTTCAGAAGATTTTATTAACTGTTGTCGTTGACGCTTTGTTTTGTACTGTCCATATGACATTAGATGATTAATATCTACAAAGTAAGCTGGTCCATATCCTTGAAGGGTCGTTTTAGTTATACGGTTCCATTTATTGATAGAATTATTAATACTATCCACCTGCGGAAAATATGTGTAAACCGGATTATAAATACTCATCACGAAAATTGGGGCAGTCTTATTCTGCTTTCGCACTGTACTAAACAAACGCTGCAACTTTTTTTGGTAGGTATTGCCAGCTTTGTTAATATCACGATTAAGTGACTTTGTCGAATTGGTAGTGAGATTGTTTTGTAACGACTGCATTAGGTCATTGCCACCAACCGTCATCACAATTACATCTGCTTGATGCAAATGTTGACGAATGGTCGCTTGTTGGTTGATGCGGTCTATAATTTGATCAGAACGATCCCCACTTACCCCGTAGTTGACAGTTGTAACTTGATTATGAAATTTTTTCTGTAATCGTGGCTTAATAATTCCTACATAACCACCATTTTTATCTTCATCTCCCTGACCATACGTCAGTGAATCACCAATTGCGACCAGATGAACGCGCTTTTTAACTACCCGTGTCGTTTGAGGTCTAGTACTGGATTGATGTTGATGGTAATATGATCGCCAACCAAACCAGCCCCCGACCAGTAAGCAAACAATGACTAAACTGGTGATAATAACATTTCGTTTTGTCTTTCCCAAGTTGTAACCTCCCATCATTAATCATCAACTAGGTATAAAGAAAGGCCCAAAGTTCGGTATGACCGAGCTACAGGCCTCGTTGATACACATTCAATTGAGATTTTGTTAGCTACCCTCTAAGCCAGGAGCCCTCCCCAATCTATTCAGTGTAATAATGTAGACTATTAGCCCCAATTCCAGTATGTGTGGCGATAATTGGAACAGTTTCACGCACTACAATGTTAATATCAGGGAAATGTTCTTTCAAGCGTTCTAATAACCAATCAACTTCTTTGGTTGCTTGCACATCAGAAATTCCAATGGCCTTAACTTTTGGTCCCTCGACCATCTGTTGTAAAATGCGTTCCCACGTTTTATGTAAATACTTGGTTCCACGCCCCTTACTATCAATCGTAATTTCACCATCTTTAATTTCCAACATTACTTTAATATTTAATAGCTTAGAAAGCGTTCCAGAAAACCGGTTAACCCGACCGCCGGCAACTAAATTATCTAGTTTGTCAATTGCTAAAAAGAGCTTCGATTTAGCAAAAACATCCCGCATTTTAGCTACCGCTTCGTCAATCGTGCCACCATGTTCAATTACCTTAGCGGCTTCGATAATTTGAAAAGCCATGCAACGATCCGTCGTATGGCAATCAACTACAGTAACGGCAGTTTGGGTCATTTTGGCTGCTTGCTCTGCCGCATGAACCGTCCCACTAATGGACTCCATCATGCAAACACACAGCACTTCATTCCCATCAGCCCCCAATCGATCAAACGCTTCGACAAACTTACCGATGGGTGGTTGAGAGGTCTTCGGCAAACTTTGAGCATTCTTCATCAGTTCCGGAAACTGATCATTAGTAATGGTTTCGCCTTCAGTATAAACAGTCCCATCAATCATTACCGTTAATGGCACGATTGTAATATCATACTTTTTAATTTCTTCTTCAGTTAGCCCCGCTGAAGAATCACAAACAATTTTGATTTTTGACATGGTTTTGCCACACTTTCTAAATAATTTGCTATAATATATCTAGTTATTAAAACTAGATGTTGTCATATTAATACTATTTGGTTGCTTGTTCAAGTTATAATCGCACGAATTATACTTGCTGCGTACCTAATTAGTATACCAAAAGATCCATGACAATGCATAGCTTCGTAATTTTTGTTTAAAGGAGTCCGATGATTAATGAAGAAAGAACGTACAATCCACAGTGATTTAACGATTGAGATCATGAATGCCATTTCACATGGCATTGGCACTCTCCTATCAATTGCCGGATTAGTCCTCTTGATTATTATGGCAGTTCGCCGTGGTGGTGCTTTACGAATCGTTACCTTTACCATTATGGGAAGTGTAATGATATTGTTTTATTTAAGCTCAACTCTGTTCCATAGTCTAATCTACACAAAAGCTAAAGCTGTTTTTCAACGACTTGATCACTGTTTTATCTATGTGCTCATTGCTGCTAGCTATACCCCATTTTGTCTAGTGGCAATTAAAGGCTGGCTTGGCTGGACCCTTTTTGGTATCGAATGGGGAATGGCCATTTTAGGCATTATCTATAAAAGTATTTGGCTTAAACACAAAAGTAATTGGTCCACACTAATTTATGTCATCATGGGGTGGCTGTGTGTCGTCGCTTTCTGGCCACTTTGGCACCATTTAGGAACCGTTGGCTTCTCACTTCTCGTAGCAGGTGGTCTTACTTACACCATCGGAGCCATTATTTATAGTTTTCCCCGGAAAACAGCTCATTTAGTATGGCATTTCTTTGTGTTAGCTGGATCCGCGTTCATTTACTTTGCCGTCCTTTTCTTTGTTTAAGACCCACTCTTCAAAATAGCAACTAAGCGCACCAGTCTCGGGATTGTAGACTGGTGTTTTTTTTATTAGTTGCCATCGCTGATAATCCAGTGGAATCATTTTGACGTCGCCATGGTGGTTACCGACAACGATTGTTCGGTGCAGGTAATTCACGTGAGCAAGCATCTGGGAAAATAATCCAGCTCCACCAATAATACAAACTTCTTCCTGATTAGCATACCGTTTATGAATCAAATTCATTAAGTCATCAATATTTGCAACGGTGGTCACTTGATCCATGATGACTGGATGATGAGAAACAACAATATTGGGGCGGTTTGGTAATGGCCGCCCGATCGACGCAAAAGTCCGTGCTCCCATCACAATTGGGTGATGATCAGTAACCGTTTTAAAGTGTTTGAGATCTGCGGGCAAGTGCCACGGTAACTGACCATTTTTTCCAATCCAGCCGGCTTCATCTTCTGACCAGACAAATGAAATTTTCATATTTAACCTCGCTAAACTGCTACTGGTGCTTTAATTGCTGGTTCATGTTGATAGCCCTCTAATTTAATATCATCCACTGCATACTCATCTAAGGGTTTAGTGCCATTTGGAAAGACCAATTTAGGCGCAGAATGAACTTGACGCATTAGTTGTTCCTTAATCTGTTCAATATGATTGTTATAAATGTGCGCATCCCCTAATGTATGAACAAAGTCACCCACTTCCAGCTGGCACTCACGAGCAATCAGATGAGTTAATAAAGCATAACTGGCAATATTAAATGGGACCCCCAAGAAAATATCTGCAGATCGTTGGTAAAGCTGACAACTTAATTTCCCATCATTAACGTAAAATTGAAACATTGTATGGCAAGGTGGTAACGCCATTGACGGCACATCCTCTGGGTTCCAAGCGGATACAATTAACCGTCGCGAATTAGGGTTCTTTTTAATTTCATTGATTACATTTTTAATTTGATCAATCGTGTCGCCACGTGAAGTTCGCCAACTTCGCCATTGACTCCCGTAAACTAGTCCTAAATCACCATATTTCTTTGCAAAATCATCATCATTCAACACTCGTTGGCAAAATTGCTTTTTTTCCGCTAAATATTGTTCTTTAAACACTGGATCAGATAACCAACGATGTCCAAAATCAGTCATATCTGGTCCCTGATATTCATCGCTTGTGACCCACTTTTTAAAGGCCCATTCATCCCAAATATGGTTATTGTGTTGCAGTAGGAAGCGAATGTTAGTATCCCCTCGTAAAAACCATAATAATTCGCTCTTAATTAAACCAAACGCTACTTTTTTAGTCGTCAAAATTGGAAACCCTTTTTGTAAATCAAAGCGCATTTGATAGCCGAAGATTGAATGTGTTCCGGTCCCCGTGCGATCGCCTTTTAAATGGCCATTCTCTAGCACGTAACGCGCTAAATCTAAGTATTGTTGCTCATTCTCGTTAATTACCATGCTGCCACTCCTTACTCAACGTAGTTACTCAAATATTCCCAGCGAGCCGTTTTATCATCTATCTGCTTCTGAACAGCATTAAGTTCTTTTTGTAACTTGGCCAGTTTTTCGTAATTATCGCCACTATCATTCATTTGTTTTTCGATCGATTGCTGCTGTTGATCTAAATCATCTAATTCGCCATCAATCCGATCCCACTCTAGTTTTTCCGCGTAGGTTAACTTGGTTTTCTTTTTAGGTTCATTCGTTGCTGGCTTTGTAGAAGATACTTTAGGAGTCGATTTCTTTGGAGACTGCTTTTGAGTTGCTGTTTCTTGTTGTGTTAGATAATCGGTAAACCGTCCTGTATAGTCTTGGATAACACCATTTCCCTTGAAAATTAATAATTGATCAGCTACCCGATCAAGGAAATAACGGTCGTGCGAAACTGTAATCACTGTGCCCGCAAATTCATCGAGATAATTTTCTAAAACCGTTAAAGTTGAAATGTCCAGGTCATTCGTAGGTTCATCCAGAAGCAAAACATTTGGCTGTTGCATTAAAATCTTTAAAAGATACAGGCGGCGTTGTTCACCACCAGATAATTTCCGAATCAAAGTACCATGCATAAATCGTGGAAAGAGAAATTCTTCCAATAAGTTGGTAACACTAATTCGTTCACCATTGGCGTTTTGCACAGACTCAGCGACTTCAGATAAATAGTTAATTACTCGCTTATCCTTATCGATTGGCTCTGTTTGTTGAGTATAATACCCTAACTTAACGGTCTCACCAATTTTAATTACACCACTGTCTAGTGCTTGGTGACCAGCTATAACATTTAGCAACGTTGACTTACCAGCCCCGTTCGCTCCAGATATTCCAATTCGGGCTCCAGGTTGGACAAGCCAATTGAAATCTTTAAGAATTGTTCGCTTATCAAATTGTAGGTTCGCATGCTCAACTTTAATGACATCCTTACCTAGTCTCTGGGAACCAAGGCTGATCTGCACATCCTGATCTTCTTGTAGTTTCCCGATCGAGTCTTTTAACTGATTGAAACGGTTAATCCGGCCCTTTTGTTTAGTGCTCCGTGCCTTGGCTCCGTGACGCATCCAAGCTAACTCTTTTTTATATAAAGATTGTCGTTTACGCTCCCCCTCAGCAGCCAATTCCACTCGTTCTGCCTTTTGCTGTACAAAAGCCTGATAATTACCATCATAATGATAGAGTTTTCCAAATGATAATTCCCAAATGTGGTTGGTAACTTGATCTAAAAAGTAACGATCGTGAGTAACAACTAAAACTGCTCCCTTATAAGTTGCTAGGAAATCTTGTAACCAGACAATTGACGGAATATCTAACTGGTTCGTAGGTTCATCCAGCATCAGAAGGTCTGGATGTTGAATTAATATTTGTGCTAAACCAACCCGTTTTTGTTGACCCCCAGATAACTCCTTAATGGGTTGACTCAGTTCGGTAATTTTTAACTGAGTCAAAATCGTTTTAACTTGACTTTCGGCTTCCCAAAGATCCTCTTGATCCATCTTTCCCTGCATTTTGGTAAATCGATCTATCAATTGTGGATCGTCCGGATGTTGACTGTAGTTATTTAGCGCTTCTTCATATTGACGAATGGTATCGAAAATACGCTGATTACCAGCAAAAATGGCGTCCATCACCGTTTTATTGGGATCTAAAGCCGGTTTTTGGCGTAAATAACCAATGGTATAGTCGTGGGGTTCAGTAATTTCACCAGCATCGGCGCTCGTCAATCCAGCGAGCACATTTAACAAACTGGTCTTACCGCTACCGTTAGTCCCAATCAAGCCAATCCGGTCACCTTCATTAATCATTAGCGAAACGTGGTCAAATAACGTTTTTTCACCATAAGTGCTTGTTAAATCATCTGCCCGTAATGTCTGCATTAGTTAATTACCCTTTCTCAATTAAATTTTTGGCTTCCTGGAGAAGTGCTGTTTTTTCGTTGGCGACTTTTCCTTCAACAACTAAAACTAATAATTGATTGATTACCTTACCCAATAGCGGTCCCGGTTGGATTGAAGTGTGGCGAATCAATGCGCCACCATCAATTGCTAGATCATGTCGATCATGAATTGGGAGCTGGTCATTCATTGCTAATAAATCGGGATGCTGTAATTGTTCAAATTCAGCAACCCGACTTGCCGTCAAGATTGCTTTACGACCAGCATTAAAAAGTATCATCGGCTTAATTTGGCCTTCTTGTATTGCCAGCAATACTGTCATCGCATGCTGAACAAGACTGATTAACGCGTTTGATAATTTCCAATCTTTCATAAAACTACTGATTGCCGTTTGATCAGTAACCTGTAGTGAATATAGTAAGGCTAACCACGCTTCAGCTTGATTAGTAATCGATGACCAATCTTGGTGCTGACTTAATTTAACCAACTCCTGATAATGGGGTTGTAAACGAGGACAATAGCGATATAAATCAGTCGCCAGAAAATAGTCTAACCCGCGCTTGGGATTGATTCCCAGTAACAGCTTGGAAAATTCTACCTCAATTCTTTCAACCGCAATCTTGGTTAGCAGTTCACCATGATCTTCGATTCCCCGTTGAGTTGCCGGATCGATCGCAAAATCTAGTTTTGCCGCAAAGCGGACCGCCCGCATCATTCGCAAGGCATCTTCATGGAAACGCTCTTCAGGATCGCCAACGGCCCGAATTAAATGCCTCTGAAGGTCGCCGAGACCATCAAAAAGGTCGATAATTGTGCCATCTTCCTTCATTGCTAAAGCGTTAATTGTAAAATCACGACGTTTCAGATCATCTTTTAAGGACCGAACAAACGTTACCTGGTCCGGACGACGGTAGTCCTGATAGCCGCTTTCGGTTCGAAACGTGGTGGTCTCATAACCAGTTCCGTGATCCAAAATCATCACTGTTCCATGCTGAATTCCTGTATCAACTGTCTTTTTAAAAATTGCTTTAATCTCACTGGGATAAGCAGAGGTAGCAATGTCGATATCATGAATCGTATCACCAAGGATAGTATCACGCACACTACCGCCCACAAAGTATGCTTCAAAGCCAGCCTGTTCAATTTTTTGCAAAACTGGCCGGGCAGGTTCAAATAATGATGGTAACTTTTTAATCTGCATATTATCACTCTTCATTTTAGAATTACTGCACTAATTTTAACAAATTTTCTTGCTCCCTGGTGACAATTAGAAATAAAAAATGAGACCCAGACGCCAAAGGATGTTCTGAGTCTCTTGTTATTAATGAAATCTTACCAGTATTTTAGAAATCACGGTATGAATCTAGTAAATCAACCATTTCTGTATCCGTTGGTACTAATTCAACATACCGTTCTAATTCATCAATTAATTGATCACGTTGACCACTTTGTTGGTAGTAATCAATTAGCTGACGCAAAAAGGTCGGGTTATCTTGGTAGGCTGGCAGTGCGGTTTCAAACGCTTGTCCTGCCTGATCAAACTTTTCTAGTGCTAAATATGATTGTGCTAAATTCCATTCCACCTGTGGGTCAACTTCATGTTCTTCTTCAATTGGCTTTAATAAGTCAATATTATCCTGATAACGATGTTGCTGTAGCAAATAGTTACTGTATTGCAAAGCAATCGTTAAATTATCAGGAGCTAGTTGATGTGCCGTCGATAAGTATTTCCCCATCAATGGATAGTCACCGAGATGACTAGCAATTTCCGCGGCCAGTGTATAAAGTTGTTCATTATACTGGTCGACTCCAAGCCCTTCTTGAGCTGCCTTTAGGGCCTTTTGATACTGATTCTCTTTTAAATAGGCACTCGCAAGCGCTGGATAGGCGGATGCGTATTGATTATCGTAATCAATCAACTCCTGCAGAGTACTAATTGCTTCTTTGACCTTCCCCAAATGTAACTGAGTCATACCAGTTTGAAAACGAATATCTGAAGTTTGGTAACGGGGATCGACCTGGTTTAAATAACCCAAGGCTTGATCAAACTTGCCACTTTGTGCGTATGACATTCCCAAACGCCCAGCAATGTCCACCTTAGCAAATTCTAGGTACCCTTGTTTAATTAGTGAAATATACAAAGGAATTGCCTGATCAAATTTACCAACCAGATAATAATATTCGCTCAAAGCAAACAAAACTGCAGGTTCTTGCGGAGCCAAGCGAAAAGCTTCGCGGAGTTTCTCTTCAGTGACTTCAAATTGTTCCTCAGTTTGATATAGATCCGCTGCCACGAGCAATGATTGAACATAGGCTGGCGACGATGGTGCAATCTGTGATAAGTATGCTAGTGCTTCATCATTATGACCACCATCAATTGCAATTTCAGCTAAGGAAGCTTTGATTTCATCTTCATCTGGATATTTATCAAGGAGCTTGAGATAGATCCGTTGGGCCTGGTGTAAAAAGCCTAAACCATATAATTGCTCTGCCAAATTAAACAAAGTATCGTCGTCGTCTTTTCGTAGTGCCCACGCAAAAGACTTTTTTGCTTCCTCCAGCTGGCCGCTATTTAATTGATCTAGCATTCTTTCTGAATAGCTCATTTGTTGCCTCCCGGTGATTGTTGCGTTACATGAAAAACAAAGTAATAAAAAAAGGCTGAGTAATACTCAAGCCTCTTCTTGCGTTATTAAGGTAATTATTAATTACTTAACAGCGTCCTTTAAAGCCTTACCTGGTTTGAATGCAGGTACTTTGCTTGCAGGAATTTGGATTTCTTGACCAGTTTGTGGGTTACGACCCTTACGGGCAGCACGTTGACGTACTTCGAAGTTACCGAAACCAATCAATTGAACCTTTTCACCCTTAGCTAAAGATGCTTGGATTGAACTAAATACTGCGTCAACAGCAGCAGTAGCGTCTTTCTTGGTTAAGCCAGTTGCGCTAGCAACATTGCTTACTAATTCAGCTTTGTTTGCCATGTATTTTCACCTCCCACATTAGTGAGACCATCACGTCACACCAAGCGTTGTTAATTTTGAGTGGTCCAAAATTAACGAAATAATAACGCAACAACGTATCATTTCAAAATTAAGATTAGCATAGAGAAACCGCATTGGCAAGGCGTTTTGACGATAAAATCCGATTATGTTGCGATTATTTAATAAATTCGGTGATTTTCTTCTGAATTTTACTTCCGCGCTCGCTTTATCAAGTGAATTGGCGTTCCAGAAAAATCAAATGCCTCCCGAATCCGGTTTTCTAAATAGCGTTCATATGAAAAATGCATCAAATCTGGATCATTAACAAAAATAACGAACGTTGGTGGTTCCACTGCTACTTGAGTCCCGTAATAAACTCGCAAACGTTTTCCATTTGTACTTGGGGTTGGATTAGCAGCAATTGCGTCCATCAGGACATCGTTTAAGGTTGATGATTTAATTCGTCGTCGGGCATGATCGTAAACTTCTTCAATGAGTTGTGGAATCTTAATCAACCGTTGCTTTGTAACAGCTGAAACAAAGATAATCGGTGCATAACTCAGGTACTGGAATTCATTTCGAATCAGAGTTGTGAAATCAGTCATTGTCCGATGATCACGGTTCTTAATCAAATCCCACTTATTAACGACAATAATTACACCTTTACCAGCTTCATGAGCATATCCTGCAATGTGTTTGTCCAAATCACGAATACCCTCATCGGCATTTAATACTACTAATACAACATCACTGTCATCAATCGCTTTCATTGAGCGCATTAAAGCATAACGTTCCGTATTCTCGTAAAGCTTACCCTTCTTTTTGATTCCGGCAGTGTCCACCATCGTAAACTTGCGATGATCCGCCACAAACTGGGTATTAATGGCATCACGAGTAGTTCCCGCAATATCAGAAACAATTACTCGTTGCTGTCCCAAAATCGCATTTACTAGGGAGGATTTCCCAACATTCGGCCGACCAATCAAACTAAACCGAATACTATCATCTTTTTGATTATCCGCAGTATCCGGGAAGTTTTTAATCACTGCATCCAGCAAATCACCCAGTCCAATTCCATGCACACTAGAGACTGGATATGGTTCACCAAGACCCAACGAGTAAAAATCATAAATGTCACTCCGCCGTTCAGGGTTATCCACTTTATTAACCGCTAGTACGACTGGTTTATTTGACCGATACAACAATTGGGCCACTTTTTCGTCCGCGTCAGTAATCCCATTTTGTACATCAACTACCAAAACAATTACGTCCGCTTCGTCAATTGCAATTTCGGCCTGTTCACGAATCTGCGTCGTAAGGGGTTGATCAGACATATCAATCCCTCCGGTGTCAATCAAATTAAAGTTTTTACCCAGCCATTCGGCATGGGTATAAATCCGGTCACGGGTAACCCCCGGAGTATCCTCAACAATTGAGATTCGTTCACCAGCAATTCGGTTAAACAGGGTCGATTTACCCACGTTCGGGCGACCCACAATTGCAACAATCGGGTTTGCCATCATAATCCCTCCTTTATTGATTTGAAAAAAATAAGGCTGCGAAGAACCTACCTCTTCTCAGCCTTATTAATCTAAATGAAAAGCTTATTTACCAGCGTTCTTCAGTTCATCACCGATTAAATCACCAAGGGTAAAGCCGTTTTCTTCTTCTGGTGCATCTGCAGCGAAGTTGTTCCGCCGAGGACGACGGTTGTTACGGTTATTACGCTTGTGGTTATCGTCACTATCAGCAGGCTTTTCTTCCAATGCTTTGATTGAAAGACCTAACCGTTGACGTTCTGGGTCAACATTGATGACCTTAACCTTAACCTCTTGGCCAGGCTTCAAAACATCAGCAGGTGTAGCAATGTGCTTGTGAGAAATTTGTGAAATGTGAACTAAACCTTCAACACCTGGGAAGACTTCAACAAAAGCACCGAAGCTAGTTAAACGCTTAACTGTACCAGTTAAGACAGTGTCAACAGCAGCCTTTTCTTCAATATCATCCCATGGTCCAGGTAAGGTTTGCTTAATGGATAATGAAATCCGTTCACGTTCAGGATCTACGTTAAGAACCTTAACCTTCACGTCTTGACCAACTTCCAAAACATCAGAAGGCTTGTCAACGTGATCGTATGAAATTTCAGAA
>DWZS01000021.1 GCA_019117445.1 Candidatus Limosilactobacillus excrementigallinarum
TGAGTACATTAATTTTTATAATCACCATCGTTATCAAACAAAATTAAACAGCCTCACTCCGATAGAATATCGGAATCAGGCTGCCTAATTAAATTATATATTTACTTGTCTACTTGACTGGGCTCAGTTCACAGAAGCATTTCCTGTTTCTAACCGTTTTCTTCTCTAATAATGTTTCATAACTCGCTCAATCTGGCGTTCCTGTTCACGCTTTTTAATATCATTCCGTTTATCATACTCATGTTTTCCTTTTGCAAGTCCTAATAAGACCTTCGCAAAACCATGTTTTAGATAAACCTTGAGCGGAATTAAAGTTACCCCTTTGGCACTCATTTCGCCAGCTAACTTTTTGAGTTCTTTCTTGTGCAACAGAAGCTTCCGATTACGTAGTGGATCATGATTAAAAATTGTTCCATTACTATACTCACTAATGTGGACGTTCATCAACCATAATTCACCGTTATGAAATTGGGCGTAACCATCTTTCAAATTAATTCGCCGAGCGCGCACAGATTTAATTTCAGTACCCGTGAGCACCATTCCGGCTTCATAAGTCGCCATTACCGCGTAATCATGACGAGCTTTTTTATTTTGCGCTACTAGGTTATCATTTGGCGCCTGGTGCTTTTTGCCAGCCATCAAATCACCTCTCTTTTAATGTCGCCGTTTACGATCGTGTTGGTACTTGTCTCCACCATGACGGGTTTGCCCACGGTTAATTTGTCGATTATTCCGGTGTCCATTATCACGACCACCATGGTGGTTATTACGGTGTTCATGACCTTGATGATGACCACGTCCGCGGCCATGACCATGACCATGACGACCATTATCACGGCCGACGCGCAGCTTGGTTACTGGAGCATCCTCTGGATTAACTAATTCAAAATCAACTTCTCGTTGATCCTTATCAACCCGCAACAGCTTGACTTTTACCGGCTGACCAATCCGGAAAATATGATGATTACTCCGTCCGACTAGGGCCATTTGCTTTTCAACATATTCATAATAATCATCGTTCATCGCGCTAATGTGAATTAACCCCTCAACGGTATTCGGCAATTCGACAAACAAACCGAATTTCATTACAGAACTAACCACCGCCTCAAAAGTTTCCCCAACGTGATCTTCCATATATTCAGCTTTCTTCATACTGTCAACGTCTCGTTCAGTATCAATTCCACGCCGTTCAGTAATCGAAGTATGTTCTGCAATTTCTGGTAAACGATCACGATACTTAGCCTTAGCACTTTCACTTGTACCATGTTCCCGGTACCACTTAATCAAACGATGAACAGTCGTATCTGGATAACGACGAATTGGTGAAGTAAAGTGCGTGTAATATTCTGCACCCAATCCAAAGTGGCCCAATTCATCCGCAGAGTATTTTGCCTGCTGCATGCTCCGGAGCATCATAACTTGAACCATTTCTTCCTCAGGAGTGCCGGCCACTTGCTTCAACACCCGTTGTAACATTTTAGGTTTAACATTATTTAAGTCGCCCTTCATTTCAATCCCAAGAACACTCAGAAAGTCAGCAAAATCCTTAATTCGGTCACCATCTGGCTTTTCATGAATCCGGTAAAGGAATGGCACGTGAAGATGATCAAAATGTTCTGCCACCGTTTCGTTGGCGGCTAACATGAAGGACTCAATCATCCGTTCAGATAACCCGCGCTCACGCAGTTGGATGTCAGTTGGGTGTCCCGTTTCATCAACAATGATTTTTGCTTCCGGCGCTTCAAAATCAATGGCTCCCCGCCGGTGACGGTGCTTAAACAAAATGCGATGTAGTTCTGCCATTGTTTGAAACATTGGTACAAGTTCTTTGTACTGGGCCTTCGTTTTCTCATCGTTAGCTTCTAGAATTTTGTTAACGGCCTTATAGGTCATCCGGGCATGTGACTTGATAACACTTGGAAAAATATCATGCTTTAAAATATTCCCTTGCTCATCAATTTCCATTTCACAAGACATTGCCAACCGTTCCTCATTTGGATTCAAGGAACAAATACCGTTGGATAATCGCCGCGGTAGCATGGGAATAACACGATCAGTCAAGTAAACTGATGTCCCACGTTTAAAGGCTTCTTCATCCAATGGCGTACCTGGTTGGACGTAGTGACTTACGTCTGCAATGTGAACCCCTAAGTGATAGTGCCCATTATCCATTTTCCAAGCCACGACGGCATCGTCAAGGTCTTTGGACTCAATGCTATCAATTGTAACTAAAGGCTGCTTGGTGATATCCTTACGACCTTGTTTTTCTTCTGGAAGAACCTTCAACGGGATTTTATTTGCTTGCTCCATTGCTTCCTTAGGAAATTCATGTGGAACATCATGGGCATAGACCACGGATAGAATATCAATCCCCGGTTCATTTTTATCACCAACAACCTCAGTTACGGCCCCCGTCATCACCGCCGGTGCATCCGCACTTGGGTATTCGGCAATCGTTGCCGTTACAATTTCTCCATCTTGCGGATGGAGTCCTTGGTCAGATACATAAAATTTGAGGTGGCTCAATTTCTTATCCTTGAGAATAATCTCACCGATATAATTCCCCATCGTCAGATTTTTGAACTCACCCACCACATGATCATAATGGTGATCCAAAATATCAGCAACGGCACCTTCTGGTCCCTGTCCAGAACGCGGATCACCGGCCCGCAAAATTTTAACTTGGACCTCATCACCAGATAATGCATGCATGGTGTGATCAGGGTTAACATAGATATCCGGTAATGTTTCATCGTAGGCTACAAAACCAAATCCCTTACTATTACCATGGAAAATTCCGGTCACCAGTTGCTGTTGGGGGATGATTTTAAATTCTCCTCGATCAGTAACTTCAACCTTCTTTTCCCGTTCCAACTGCGCGAGCGCTTGTACAATCGGGGTAAAATCTTCCGCTGAATTCATCCCCAGTTTGCGGGCAATCTTTTCCGCAGACAGACTGATGGTCGGATTGGCCTGTAAATCTTCTAATATTTTTGCTTTTAATTCAGTCATATTATTCCTTTCTAATGAAGTTAGATAAAACAAAAGGCTGCGAAACAACTCCCGTCATTTCTCAGCCTCTCCTGTGTTTTTCTTTAATGCGCCGAAACATAAACCAGTGCCAATGCCAAAATAAAGAACAAAGCACCAACGATGGTTGTAACAATTTGCATTACGGCTTCAAAGCCACGAGCTTTTCGACGTGAAAATAGATCACCAGCACCACCGGTTAAGGCTGACATGGCGTCATTATCATTCTTTGCTGGCTGCATCATAACACATGCGATCAAAACGACGCAGTCAATTAAGAAGAGGGTCATTAACATACTTTGCAAGGTTCTTCCTCCTAATTTCCCACATTATAACTATTCAATGATACCATACTTTCCTACTCTTGACTAGGCTGTTCATGCTGATGGGCAGCTTGATTAATTAAGCGCTGGTTTTCCAAGTGATGATGCCCCGTCAACTGAATCACCAGAGTATCTCCCACTTGAAGCTTGGTTTCACCGTGAGGAACTAATTCTTCCTCACCACGATAAATACCTAGAACTAAACTGCCGGTTGGCCATCCAAAATCCTTAATTAAGGTTCCATCTAATTGAGAGCCCGCAAAGATTGAAACCGTCATTTGAGTGATCCCTGTTAATTCTTTTCGTGGGCTGCGGTGAATAAAATTGTTAAACATCGCCATGTAAACTGGGAGACCACCAAGAATATCATTCATTACGTAAGCCGTGACCGCCACAACTGCCAATGGCATTAAGTGAGTCATCGAACCAACCATTTCCGTAATTAACAAAATCGCGGTAAACGGTGCTTTAGAAATACAAGCAAAATAACCCGCCATAGCATAGATAGCGTAGTTACCCAGGTATTCCTTAGGTACAAGGCCAAAGGAAACTAACGTAGCACAATAGCATGCGCCAATCACTGCACCAAGCGTTAAAATGGGCAGAAAAATTCCCCCTGGGATTTCAGAACCATAGCTAACCATGGAAAAAACAAACCGTAATAGTAAAAAGCCAAATAATAACGGAATGGATAGTGGTAATTTTGGTAAAGAAATAATTAAATTATTTCCACCACCAAGTGTAACTGGCCAATACCACGCGATTGGAATAACCAGTAAAAACGGTATTACCGGATACCAGCTAGGCTTAAACCACTTTATTTTACGACTCCAAGTGCCTAAACGAAGGATCACATATTGATAAACACGCCCCAGGATCCCTAAAAGCAAGCCTAGAATGATTAAATGAATATACTGATTTGCTGGAAAGAGAACCTGATGTGGTAAATCAAGGTCCGGTCGCAGTCCAAAAAAGGTCATTGAAACCCCATTGGCAACAACGGCACTAATAAATACAGACAGCCAGACGAGCGGTGAAAAGTTATGATAAACCTCTTCCAAAATAAACATTGAGCTCGCAATTGGTGCATTAAATGCAGCGGACAAACCTGCGGCCGCACCGGAAGCAATCCCAACCCGCCGCTCAATTTTTGTAACGTGATTATGTTCCGCAATTCCTTGACCAATGGTGGCCCCCAACTGAATTGAAGGACCTTCCCGGCCCAAAAATAGGCCGGACCCAATCCCCAGAATACCACCAACAAATTTTCGCCAAAGAACCGGCCACCACTGCTCATCAAACTGGCCCGTTAACTGTCCTTCCACTTGGGGAATTCCTGATCCCTTAATATTTGGATTCCTTTGGGACATTCTCCCCAAAAGCAAAGCAATAATGACGGAACCAATTATCCAGGGGATTAACCAAATTGGCTGATGATGAAAGAAATTAAAACAGGCAATTACCAGTGTTAATCCATGCTGGATTGCGGAGCGGAATACACTCACAACTAATCCAGTCAGGATTCCAATGACAATTGCCCGACCAATTTGGCGAAGATTACTAAAGTTTAATTTTCCAAAATGTAATTTACTCAAAATTGCCACTCCAAAATTTTCATTCTTTTAGAGTGTACCACATTCATTAATGACTTGCTGATTGATCTTCCTTATGCCGCGCTAGGTAAACCACCGTAGCAATAACTAATACCGCAGCGCCGACAATCACCGAAATTCTAGTATCGGGATTGATAAACATAAAGATAACAATTACAAAGAGCATTAAGAATGCAAAGTAATTAGACAGTGGATACAAAGGTAATTTAAAGGGATGATCCTCCATGACATCCGGATTATTATGACGGAACTTTAATTCAGCTAATAAAATCACAAACCATGGCACCATTCCCGGTAGAACAGAAGAACTAAAGACAACCACAAAAAGATCAGAAGTAGACTTGCTAAACATTGTAGCCACCATGTTAAGAATGAAGCCAATCAAGATCCCACCAGAAATTCCCAAAATAGCTGCATCCGGAACAATTCGCTTGGAAAGTCGCCCAAAAATTTTTGGAGCATCTCCTTCGTGTGAAAGCTTAAAAAGCATTCGACTGGAACTGTAAATTCCTGAGTTAGCACCAGACAAAGCAGCGGTTAAGACTACAAAGTTAATAATTGAAGCTGCGGCAGTAATTCCAACCTTGGCAAATGTCGAAACAAACGGTGAACCAACCGCACTTAATCGGTTCCATGGATAAATCGTCACAATCACAAAAATAGCCCCAACATAGAAGATCAGGATCCGTAATAGAACGGATTTAACCGACTTAACGATCGCTTTTTGCGGGTTTGCAACTTCCCCGGCCGAAATTCCCAATAATTCAATTCCTTCATAGGAACCAACAATAATCGACATCGAGAAGAAGAAGCCTTTAACACCACCAGTGAAGAAACCACCGTGAGCCCATAGATTGGAAAAGCCTGTGGGGTGCCCGCCATTACCAAACCCAAAGAAAATCACCATGAAACCCAGTAGGATCATCATGATAATCGTAACCACTTTGATCATCGCAAACCAAAATTCAAGGGAGCCATAGGCCTTTGCACTAGCTAAGTTTGCTAGAACTAGGAAGATGATAATCACAATTCCAGCAAACCACGTGTGTAAATGAGGCCACCAATATTTTAAATACTCAGTTGCTGCGACCACTTCAGACATCCCAACAACAATATATTCAAAAACGTTAGCCCATTTTGCAAGGTATCCCGCTAACGGATGCACATACTCAGTTGCATAATCAGCAAATGATCCGGTCCCAGGATTGATATAAATCATTTCACCGAGCGCTCGCATCACGACATATAAAATTAAGCCAACAAAGGCGTATGCCAATAACACTGATGGACCGGTCCACTTAATTGTCGAGGTCGAACCCATAAATAGTCCAACCCCAATTGCACCACCAAGCGAAATCATTTCCATTTGTCCAGCCGTCATTGTTCTTGACAATTCTGGAGCATCATTTTTTGCCATTGACCGATTCACTCCTTCAAATAATTTCTGGAGTTATTATAAATAAGCTTAAATAAAAAATCAATGAGAAATTCTTAGCTGAATTTCATAAAAAAAGGACTGAACAAAATAATGTTCAGTCCTTAAAACTAAGTTTTTGTTTCAATTAACGGTTTTCGATATCTAACTTAGCTTGTTCACTTAAGTTGTAGAAGGAACGAATTCCCTTGTACTTAGCAACATCGCCAAGGTTATCTTCAATCCGCATTAATTGGTTGTACCTAGCAAGACGATCAGTCCGGCTCATTGAACCAGTCTTGATTTGACCAGCGTTTGTAGCAACAACTAAGTCCGCAATGGTCGTGTCTTCAGTTTCACCAGAACGGTGAGAAACAATCGCTGTGTAGCCAGCTTCCTTGGCCATTTCGATGGCTTCAACAGTTTCAGTTAACGTACCGATTTGGTTCAACTTAATCAAGATGGAGTTAGCGGCACCCATCTTAATACCCTTAGCTAAGTAATCAGTGTTAGTAACAAAGAAGTCGTCACCAACTAATTGAACCTTCTTACCAAGCTTGTTAGTAATCGTTACCCAGTCATCCCAGTTATTTTCATCAATTGGGTCTTCAACAGATACAACTGGGTACTTAGCAATGATTCCTGACAAGTAGTCAATCCATTCTTCAGTAGTGAATTCTTCACCAGTTGACCAACGAAGCTTGTATTTCTTGTCGTCGTCATTCCATAATTCTGAAGCAGCAACGTCAAAGGCAATTGCTACATCCTTACCAGGCTTGTAACCAGCATCCTTGATCGCCTTGATTAAGAATTCAAATGGTTCTTCGTTGTTTGCAAAGTCAGGGGCAAATCCACCTTCATCACCAACAGAAGTAACCTTACCGGCAGCTTCCAATTCCTTCTTTAAAGCATGGAAAGTTTCAGAACCCATCCGAATAGCTTCACGAACAGTTGGCGCACCAACTGGCATAATCATGAATTCTTGGAAGTCAACCTTGTTATCAGAGTGAGCACCACCGTTGATAACGTTCATCATAGGGGTTGGCATTACATGAGCGTTAAAACCACCAAGGTAGTTGTACAGAGGAACTTGAAGTTCATCTGCAGCAGCCCGAGCAGCAGCCAGTGAAACAGCCAAAATGGCGTTTGCACCTAACTTACCCTTGTTAGGAGTACCATCTAACTTGATCATTGCCTTATCAATCGCAATTTGATCAGTAACTTCCATTCCCACGATTTCTTTGGCAATAACGTTATTAACGTTAGCAACAGCCTTTAAAACACCCTTACCGCCAAAACGGTTCTTGTCGCCATCACGAAGTTCAACAGCTTCGTGTTCACCAGTAGAAGCCCCAGATGGAACGATTCCACGGCCAACACCACCAGCTTCAGTGTAAACTTCAGCTTCAACGGTTGGGTTACCACGTGAGTCAAGGACTTCACGAGCATAAATATCTGTAATAAGTGACATTGTATTTCTCTCCTCCAGAATAAATTGGAAAGCTCTATGCTTACAGCTACCATTGTATTATTTTGTGAACCCTAAAACAAGTCTAAATAATTAGTGGTTCACCAATTTTAAAAAGCTTTGCGGATCTAGGCTAGCACCACCTGCCAGAACGCCATCAATGTCCTGACTAGCCATCAATTGATTGATATTATCACTATTAACGCTCCCGCCATACAAAATTCGTACATTATTGGCAATAGTATCGCCATACATATCAGCGATGGTTTGGCGAATTAGATAACAACCTTCTTCTGCCTGATCTGGATCCATGCTTTCACCAGTTCCAATTGCCCAACTCGGTTCATAGGCAATTGTCACTTTATCTACGTTTTCCGGCTTTAAGTCTTTTAAATCAGCTAAGATTCGACTAACTACCCAGTGGACCTTTTTTCCTGCCACGCGACGACCCATAGTTTCATCACAACAAACAATTGGGCAAAGGCCAGCATCTAATGCGGCATGTACCTTTAGATTAATAAGATGGTCTGTCTCATTAAATAATTTTCGCCGTTCTGAATGACCTAAAATCACATGGTGAATACCAGCACTATACAGAGTGGTGGGGCTAGTTTCGCCAGTAAATGCTCCCGCGTCTTGATAGTAGCAATTCTCCGCGGCAATCTTTAATGGTGTTCCTGCTGCAGCTTTCACCATTGGCACAAGTGCAATAGTTGGTGCTGCCAACACCGTTTCTTGAACGTCCGGGTTTGGTAAATGATTCTTGATTTGATTCACAAATTCTACGGCTTCCTCAACCGTCTTATTCATCTTCCAATTTCCAGCAACAATTGGCGATCTCATCATCTAATCCCCCATTCTTAATAATTGTAAAAAGATTGTTTTACCAGAACTGACAGTACATAAATGGGTTCCAGTGCCCGGCCAAGCCGCACTCTGGAACCCGCTTTGTGCTCATTCAATAGATTTATTTATCAGAAATTGCATCAATTCCTGGCAGAACCTTACCTTCAAGGTAAGTTAATGATGCACCACCACCAGTGGAAATATGGCTTAATTGGTCAGCAATCCCTAACTGCTTAGCTGCCGCAGTAGAGTCACCACCACCAACAATTGTGGTTGCGTCGCTCAGGTTACCCAAGAACTTACCAATAGCCAGAGTTCCCTTTGCGAAGTTTGGCATTTCAAAGACACCCATTGGGCCATTCCAAACAACAGTCTTGGCATCCTTCAAAACATTTTCAAACTCTTCAATTGACTTTGGACCAATGTCCAAGCCCATCCAGCCATCAGGAATATCGCCTTCAACCACTTTGGTGTTAGCGTCATTATTGAAGGCATCAGCAATCACACTGTCAACTGGAAGAACCAGCTTATCGCCAGCCTTTGCCATGATGTCCTTAGCAACATCAATCTTATCTTTTTCAACTAATGAATTACCAATCTTAATGCCCTTTGCAGCAAAGAAGGTGTAGGCCATTCCACCACCAATAATGATCTTATCAGCTTTGTTCAATAGGTGGTCAATAACGCCGATTTTATCGGAAACCTTGGCACCACCAAGAATAGCAACGAATGGACGAACCGGATTGTCAACAGCGTTCCCTAAGAACTTGATTTCCTTTTCCATTAAGAAACCAACTCCGGATTTACCATCCCCAATATTTTGGGCAATCCCAACGTTAGAAGCGTGTTGACGGTGAGCAGTACCAAAGGCGTCATTAACGTAAACATCACCAAGTGATGCCCAGTACTTCCCTAATTCAGGATCGTTACCAGATTCACGCTTAACATTTTCACCATCCTTAACATCTTCGTAACGGGTGTTTTGAACCATCAAAACATCACCATCACTCATGTTGTTAATAGCATCTTCAAGTTGCTTACCTTCTGTTACTGGTACAAAAGTAACTGGCTTATTTAACAGGTTAGAAAGCCGTTCTGCTACCGGACGCATTGATAAACCAGGCTTGTCTTCTTCCTTCTTAATCCGTCCTAGGTGTGAGAACAAGATTGCCTTACCGTTATGATCAATTACATGCTTAATAGTTGGTAATGCCGCCACGATTCGGTTGTCATCACCAACGACACCATCCTTAATTGGCACATTAAAATCAACCCGCATTAATACTTTCTTACCTTCCAAAGGTAAGTCTTCGACAGTCATTTTTGCCATAATTAATTCTCCTCTTTCTGTCAAAAAGGTGGGCGGAGTTTCCTCCTCCCACCTTTTAATTAGTACTTAATTTTTTGCTTACAGAGTAGCAAAGTGAAGCAAAGTACGGATCATGTTTGAAGTGAAACCGTATTCGTTGTCGTACCAAGCAACAGTCTTAACTAATTGTGAACCATCGTCACCTTCCATGATTTCGGTTTGTGATGGATCAAATACGGAACCGTAAGTTGAACCGATAATATCAGTAGAAACGATTGGGTCTTCAGTGTAACCAAAGGCATCATTGCCATCAGTTGCTTTCTTCATTGCATCGTTAACTTGGTCAACTGTAACCTTCTTGTCAAGAATTGAAACAAGTTCAGTTAAGGAACCATCAACAACACCAACCCGTTGTGCGTGTCCAGAAAGCTTACCGTTTAATTCTGGGATAACAAGACCAATGGCCTTAGCAGCACCAGATGAGTGAGGAATCGTGTTAACACTTGCAGTACGGTTGTTACGCATCTTCTTACCACGAGGTCCATCAAGGATCGCTTGAGTTGAAGTGAATGCGTGGATCGTAGTCATAGTACCAACCTTGATGCCGAAGTCCTTGTTAAGGAAGTAAGCCATTGGTGCAAGACATGAAGTGGTACATGAACCAGCAGAAACGATCTTGTCATCCTTCTTAAGGGTATCCAGGTTAACACCAGGAACAACAGTTGGGATGTTACCAGCAGGTGCAGAAATCAGAACACGCTTAGCACCAGCGTCTAAGTGTGCTTGTGACTTTTCAGCAGAAGTGTAGAAACCAGTACATTCAAGTACAAAGTCAACACCATCATTCTTAACCCAAGGAATGTTCCGTGCATCACGTTCAGCGTAAACTGGGTATTCCTTACCATCAACAACAATACCAGTGTCGGTAGCAGAAACTTCACCAGGGAACTTACCATGAGTTGAGTCATACTTCAAAAGGTATGCAAGCATTGCAGGAGTAGTCAAATCGTTGATGGCTACAACTTCAATATCCTTAGCACCCAATTCGTGAATCCGACGGAATGCTAAACGACCGATACGGCCAAAACCATTAATACCAATCTTTACAGTCATACTGCAAATTCCTCCTTTAGGAAAACATATAATTAAATGTACGTTATTATTTTAACACTGAAAATTAGATTGTACAGTTCAAAAATTAACGCACATTTCCAACGCCCTTTATGATAACTGATTATTAGCAGAATGTCCATAATACTGCTAATCTCCCAACTAAATTTGAAAAAACTATTGCAATTTGTTTCCTAATTCGATAAGATATTATTTGTTGTTAAGCGCCCTTAGTGTAATGGATCGCACGTGAGATTCCGGTTCTCGAGATCAGGGTTCGACTCCCTGGGGGCGCATTAACTTTGCCCAAGTGGCGGAATTGGCAGACGCGCAACGTTCAGGTCGTTGTATGGATTTCCATGTACAGGTTCGAATCCTGCCTTGGGCATTGAATATTTCTTAAAAGCGTTGATATATCAACGCTTTTATTTTTTACCGTGTACCAATCGTATACCGTTTTTTCAAATCCATAACACTTGCGGTTACTTATATTAGTTTATGATATTGAATTTCATAGCTTCAAATAACCTAAAAACACCCAAAAACACCATTATTTTTAAATTCTGCTACCAAACTGCTACTTTCAACCGTTGAGTAATCAACGGTTTTTTTATACATAATAAAAGGCATCCTAATCAACAGGATGCCTTTTCGTTACTTCAAATTTAAATGGAGATCGTATTGTTTATTTGAAACATCGTCATCGCTTTTTCCAAATGCTTCAAATTTAAAACGTAATTTCTTAATATCATTAATGTTCTTGACGTGATTAAATACCACTACAACATCACCAGTTTTAACAATTCCATTATCAATATCTCCATCAAAGTCTTGGTCCCCCATCATCGCATTCGCTTGTAAACCATTATTAGTCGACACCGTTCCTTGAGTCGGGTAAATACTAATATCTTGGTTGGCTTTGATTGTCATATTAATTAGCATCACACAATTGCCAGATTTACCATCAAGGCCGATTCTTTGATAATCTTTAGCCAACTTATAAATTGTCACACTATTAATCTTAATATTAGCATGATCCCAGGAATTAACGTCCCGGTTTAAATGATAAGTCTTTTGATCGGTATATTGGTATGAATCATACGTCAGTTTAATCTTCCCCTTGGCTCTTGCAGCGTGATCATCATGGTGATCAACCACTAGTCCCGTGCTTTCTCCTGTCGCTTGCAACTTATGGATTCCATGATAAGTTGCCACATCAGCAAGAACGATTAGAACCGCCAACACTGTCACAATTGAAATCCAGTAAACCTTATTATGGTACCAAACTCGCTTCATAACTAAATCCTCCCAAATTTAACTCGCTAGAATTACAATAATCGTTAACGATACGAAAAATACTAAATTAGCTACAACACTGATCAAGGCACCAATTCCCGCAGAATTTGCATTCATCGGTCGTTCTTTTTTCCACACTAAAAATAAAATCAACCCTCCTAATGGGATGAAGAAGCCAAGTAAGGCCCAACCAAAACTTCCTGAATCTACAGAATGGGAATGAACACTATTCCCAACATTCGGTACTGTAGCTCCAATTTTCTCCGCGGATTGTTCTGGCACTTGTTCTGAAGCTTTCAGTTGACTACTAGAATGATCATTTTCTAATGCTCCAGGAACTGGTTGACCACAATGTGGGCAAACTAGTAAGTGTTCCGCCATTGACTGGCCACAATATTGACATTTTTTCATTTTAATCCTCCCTAGAAATTAACCTCCTAAATCGCTAAAAATATATCAAATTATCAATAAGCAGTCAATGGTCAGTCAATAATTCTATCTAACTATGAATATAATTATTGTTAAATCAACGTCACAAACGATATCATTCGATAAAAATTGTTTGGCTGAAGCCACAAAAAAAGCAGGAATCAAATGATTCCTGCTCATAATTTAATAATTAAACTGATTACTTTTCGTCAGCTGGCTTTTCTTTAGCCCACTTACGAATTTCTTCAATCTTCTTTTCCTTTAATGCCCGCTTGTACTTAGGAGCAACTGGACGACGGCCTTGTACGCCATGTGGATGTGCTTTACGCATGTCAATATGCCTCCTTTAATATATTATCGTTAATAATCAACATTCCGATTATAACTAAATGCTGCAAAAAGCGCAACCTTTCCATCCAGAACCTGCAATTTTTAACCACTCCTTAAAGTTAGACCATTTTATGCAAACGTTTATCAAAACTGTAATGATAAACTTCTTGATAACTATACCAATTTAAGATAATATGGAAACTGTTAAAAGATCACGGTGTTTAACTTAATTAACCAATTCAAACACCAAACTAAGATGGAGGATTATTATGTCCAAGCAAGACTTACAATTCAAAATGTTTGAAATTAAACCAGATCAAGATCGAGATCAATTAGATAACGAATGTGCTGATTTAGAACTGGACCTAATTGCAGAAAACTTAAAATAGTACTTAGGAGGCTGAATAAAATTCAACCTCTTTTTTCATCAGTAATTTTATTTGACCTTTCTTGACCTATAGGGTAAAATACAATCATACGTTAGCAATTAACGCTAACAAGTGCTAAAAGGAGGCCACTTAATATGAATTTAGTTCCAACTGTGATTGAACAATCATCACGTGGTGAACGTGCTTATGATATTTATTCACGGCTTCTCAAGGATCGGATCATTATGCTTTCTGGTCCTATTGAAGACGACATGGCAAATTCAATCGTTGCGCAACTTCTTTTCTTAGACGCGCAAGATTCAACCAAAGATATTTACTTATACATTAATTCACCTGGTGGTGTTGTTACGTCCGGAATGGCAATTTATGATACGATGAACTTCATTAAGGCAGATGTCCAAACCATCGTTATTGGGATGGCTGCTTCAATGGCAAGTGTCCTCGTTTCATCCGGTGCTAAGGGCAAGCGGTTTGGTTTGCCACACTCCCAAGTGTTAATTCACCAACCTTCTGGTGGTGCACAAGGTCAACAAACCGAAATTGAAATTGCTGCAACAGAAATTTTGAAGACTCGTAAGATGATTAACGAAATTCTAGCAGAAAATTCCGGTCAACCAATCGAAAAGATTAACCAGGATACTGAACGGGACCACTACTTAACTGCTCAAGAAGCGGTTGATTATGGTTTACTGGATGGCATCATGGAAAACAAGCCAAAGGCAAACTAAGGCTACTAACTCAAAAAGGTGTTGCGAATTATCGCAACACCTTTTTTATTGGCCACTTTTTATCTTATCCGCGTAAGCATTCAACTTTCTTAATCGGTGATTAACCCCTGATTTAGAAATTGGTCCACCAGGAACTAACTCCCCGAGCTCCTTTAAACTCACTTCTGGATGGGCCAACCGGGTCATGGCAATTTCCCGTAATTTCTCTGGAATGTTGTTCAAACCGACATGCTGATCAATAAATTGAATGTTTGCGACCTGCTTATTAGCCGCATTTGCCACCTTATCCATATTGGCATTTTCACAATTAACAAGCCGATTCACGGAATTACGCATGTCACGCACGATTCGAATATTTTCAAACTCTAACATGCTATTGGTCGCCCCAATTAATTGTAAAAAGTCAGCAATCTTTTCTGCTTCTTTCAAATAGACAATATACCCGCTCCGCCGGGCAGTTGTCCGTGCGTTCAATTGAAAATGATTGATCATTTCGGCAATCATCTCGTTATGCTCTTCATACAAGGAATAAATTTCCAAGTGGTAGCGGGAAGTTTCAGGATTATTAACTGAACCGCCTGCCAAAAAAGCTCCCCTTAGGTAAGACTGAATCATCAAATCATTTTTCAGAAGCTGAACCGGGACCCGCTCCATAATATGGAAGCCGTCTAAAATCCCTAATTCCGTTAATAATTCTTTCACGTGATACCGCAGACGGACAACATAGGTATTATTCTTTTTCAATTTCATTTTTCGTCGCACCACGATCTCTGATTCGACATTATAGAAATCTTTTAACAACGAATAAATCCGCCGGGCAATTGCCGGGCTCTCTGTCTGGACACTTAGTACCATCTGCTGATTAGCAATTCCTAGCGCCCCATTCATTCTGATTAAGGCCATTAATTCGGCTTGTGCGTTATCCTTATGCACCGTTAAGCCAGTTAATTCTTTTTTGACCTGACTTGCATATGACATCTAATCACCCTTTCTTAATCAGCATGAACATCATGGAGACGGTTAAGCAATTCGCTTACTACCTTATCCCGATCATGGAACGCCCCATTATCACGTAATCGCAAGAAATTGGCTGAAATTACCCGACAGCCCTGCTCCCGTAATCCAGTAAAATCATGCGTAACGGGCTGCGAAATCTCATTCCATTCCTGAAAATTAATGTAATCCTTCGGCACCGGTTGAATATTTACTAATACCGTATCAATGAACTGCTCACCGAGGTGGCGGTTCAATACCCGAACATGATCAGCATCCGTAAAGTGATCCGTCTCACCCTTCTGGGTCATAATATTGCAAATATAAACAACTTCCGCCTTCGTCTTTTTCACTGCCTCACCAACATTACTAATCATGAGGTTCGGTAAAATACTAGTAAATAAGCTTCCGGGTCCCAGCACAATCTGATCGGCATCCATAATAGCATCAATCACCTGTTTGACCGCCATTGGTGCTGCTGGTTCATCTGAGTCCGTTACCCAAACCCGTTGAATCTGTTTATGAGCAGCAGTAATTTCTGACTCACCCACTAACTTACTACCATCAGTAAATTCAGCATTCAACGTTAACGGCTCATTCGCTACGGGATAAATATGCCCATTAATCCGCATTAAATCAGATAATTCTTGCACCGCATCGAAAATATTTCCCTTCATCTCCGCCAGCGCAGAAATAATTAGATTACCAAGTGCATGACCGGCAAAAAAATTGTCTTTACTGTTAAAACGGTACTGGAAGATTTCTTTTTCAATCGTTGGTAATTCAGATAGCGCTACCAATGCATTTCGAATATCACCAGGTGGCACAACATTAATATAATTCCGTAAAATTCCTGAAGAACCACCATCATCGGCTACCGTTACGATCGCTGTTACATCCACATTTTGGTCCCGTAAGCCACGTAAAATAACGGGGAGGCCGGTTCCGCCACCAATAATTACAATTTTAGGTTTATGAAACATCATGCTCCTCCTTAATGTGCCTTATCCACATCACGGTGATGTGCATTCACGACATAGTCTTGCTTTCGTAGGTCCGCTGCCAACTGGTTAGCAATTGTTACAGACCGGTGTTGCCCCCCGGTACACCCAATCGCTATCGTTAAACTGGTCTTACCTTCTTTAATATAACCAGGTAGAGCTGTGGTAATCAACGAATAAAGATGTTGATAGAAATTTTGGGCTTCTGGACTTTGCATTACATATTCTTGAACCGCTGGATCGTTACCGGTTAAATGTTTCAAAGCTGGAACGTAAAACGGGTTAGGTAAAAACCGCACATCCATCACAATGTCCGCATCCAATGGCAGCCCATACTTAAAGCCGAAGGACATTACATCAACATAGAAATCAGTCCCCTGACCATTATTAAAAATTTCTGTTAAACGAGTTCGTAAGTTCCGTGGCGTTAAATTAGTAGTATCAATTTTAACATTTGCTTGTGATGCTAATTCACCGAGCAGCTTTCGTTCTCGTTCAATTCCGGCCAACACGCCGTCCTGTTTAGCTAACGGGTGCGCCCGACGAGTTTCCTTATACCGTGCGACTAGTTCTGCATTTCCTGCATCTAAAAACAAAACCTTCACACTTATATCATGACGTTGACGAAGCTGCTGAATGACCGGTAATACCTGATCATAAAACCCTTTTGCCCGGGTATCCATCACCATCGCCATTTTTGGAAAATCAGCAGATTGCTTAATAACATCAACAAATTTCTCAGCTAATGTCGGGATCATATTATCAATTACAAAGTAGCGCAAATCTTCAAAGAGTTGAACCGCTACCGTTTTCCCCGCACCGCTCATTCCGGTAATAATAACGACTTCTAACTTTTGGGACATTGAAATGCCTCCTTTAATAAAATCACTTTCTATTGTAACATACCGGGCGTGTCATTTCTGTAACCCAGTAAAAAAGTCTAGGATCATTCCCTTATCCTAGACTTTTTTATTATTATTTTTGTTGCCGTTTGGCAGCCCATTCACGGTCACGTTCCAACATTGGCTTCAAGTATTGACCAGTATAACTCTCCTTCACATTAGCCACTTCTTCTGGAGTTCCAGTCGCTACGACATAACCACCAGCGTCGCCCCCTTCAGGGCCTAAGTCAATCAGCCAATCAGCCGATTTAACTACATCAAGATCGTGTTCAATCACTAGAACTGTATTTCCGGCGTCAACCAACCGTTGTAAAACAGCTAACAACCGCTTGATATCATCCATATGCAGTCCCGTCGTTGGTTCATCTAAGATGTAGAAACTCTTACCGTTAGACTGCCGGTGTAATTCACTTGCCAGCTTCATCCGTTGGGCTTCCCCACCAGATAAAGTTGTTGCCGGCTGGCCCAGGTGAACATATCCCAAGCCAACATCTTGAATGGTTTGCAACTTCCGGCGAATTTTCGGGATAGCGCTGAAGAAATCAAGTGCTTCATTCACGGTCATATTTAAGACCTGAGCAATATTCTTCCCCTTATACTCAACTTCCAAAGTCTCTGAATTATAACGGGTCCCATGGCAAACCTCACACGGAACATAAACATCTGGTAAGAAATTCATCTCAATCTTTAAAATTCCATCACCGTGGCAAGCTTCACATCGGCCGCCTTTAACATTAAATGAGAACCGTCCCTTTGTGTAACCACGCATCTTGGCTTCATTCGTCTGAGCGAATAGCGCCCGAATATCATCGAAAACCCCAGTATACGTTGCCGGATTACTCCGTGGTGTCCGTCCAATTGGCGATTGATCAATATCGATGACTTTCTCGATATTATTAACTCCACTGATAGAACGGTAACGACCTGGTTTGGCAGAGTTATGATTCAGTTTTTGTGCCAAAATCCGTTTAAGAATTTGATTAACAAGGGTTGATTTACCAGAACCAGAAACTCCCGTAACACAAATAAACTTGCCAAGTGGGAAATGGACATCGATATTTTTCAGGTTATTTTCAGCAGCTCCCTTCACCGTAATGGCCTTGCCATTTCCTGGACGACGTTCTTCTGGTACCGGAATCATCTTTTTGCCTGATAAATATTGCCCAGTTAAGGATTTACGACTCCGCATTACCTGCTTGGGAGTTCCAGCTGCCATGACCTGACCACCATTTTCGCCAGCACCTGGCCCAATATCGACAATGTAGTCCGCTGCCCGCATCGTATCTTCATCGTGTTCGACAACAATTAGTGTATTTCCCAAATCCCGCATCTTTTTGAGTGAATTAATCAACCGGTCATTATCGCGCTGATGAAGCCCAATTGATGGTTCATCAAGAACATACATGACACCTGAAAGGTTAGAGCCGATTTGAGTTGCTAACCGAATTCGCTGTGCTTCTCCACCAGAAAGAGTGCGCGCCGCCCGGCTTAACGTTAAGTACTCAACCCCGACATTTTGCATAAACGTTAACCGATCAATGATTTCTTTTAAAATCGGTTTAGCAATTGCCGACTTTTGGTCATCTAATTTTAGTTGTTGGAAAAATGGCAAAGACTTACTAATTGGGAGATCGGAAACCTCACCAATGTTCCGATCATCAATCTTAACTGCTAACGCCCGTTCATTCAGACGGTAGCCATGACATGCCGGACATGGTAGTTCTGCCATATACTTCCGCATTTGTTCACGGGTAAAATCAGAGTTCGTTTCCTTATAGCGGCGGGCAACATTATTAATTACCCCTTCAAATGGCACATCAACGTCTCGGACACCACCAAAATCATTTTCGTAGTGAAAATGGAATGTTTTATCACCATTTCCATATAAAACTTTGTCACGCTGACGCTTTGTTAACTTGTTAAAGGGCTTATCCATATCAATACCCTCTGATGCACAGAATTGTTCAAGCATTGATGGATAATATTGAGAAGAAATCGGATTCCAAGGAACTAATGCCCCTTCACGCAAAGTTTTGGTCCGATCAGGAACCACTAAATCCAAATCAACTTCCAATTTAGAGCCTAATCCTTCACAGACTGGGCAAGCGCCAATCGGTGCATTAAAAGAAAAGAGCCGCGGTTCTAGTTCACCAACCGTAAAACCACAAATTGGGCAAGCATATTGTTCAGAAAAAGGGATCGGCTCTCCACCAATTACATCCGCAATTGCGTAACCATCACTCAAGCGTAATGCAGACTCGAAGGAATCAAATAGCCGAGAACGAACACCATCCTTAACAATAATACGGTCAACCACAACATTGATCGTATGCTGCTTATTTTTATCCAGCTCCGGAACTTCTTCCACATCATAAGTTTCACCATCAACCTGAACACGGACAAACCCTTCCCGCTTAATTTTATCTAGGACTTTCTTTTGGGTTCCTTTCTTATCGCGTACGATTGGGGAAAGAATTTGTAACTTCGTCCGTTCCGGTAATTTTAAAACGCGATTCACCATCTGTTCAGGTGACTGACTGGTAATCGGAATATGATCATTGGGACAAATTGGAGTACCAACCCGTGCCCATAATAAACGGAGAAAATCATTTATTTCAGTAACTGTTCCCACCGTTGAGCGTGGATTATGGGAAGTCGTTTTTTGATCAATTGAAATTGCCGGCGATAGTCCATCGATTGAATCGACATCTGGTTTATCCATTTGACCAAGAAACTGACGGGCATATGCCGACAGACTTTCCACATACCGCCGTTGGCCTTCCGCATACAAGGTATCAAAAGCCAATGAACTTTTTCCAGACCCCGAAAGGCCAGTGATAACCACTAATTTATTTTTGGGGATTGTGACATCAATATTCTTTAAATTGTGAGCCCGTGCCCCATGAATAACTATTTTATCGTTTGCCACGAATTACTTACCTCCCTGCTTAATTTTTTGCTTACCCTTTTGCTGAGCTGACAATTCCATCACCGTATCCCGCAAAGTGGCCGCTTGTTCAAAGTCTAACCGCTTAGCTGCCGAGCGCATTTGTTCCGTCAATTCATCCAGCATTTGTTGCTGTTCCTTGGCCGATAGTTTGGCAAAGTCTTGGGCAGTAAACTCTGCACTTTGCTGATCATCTTGATCTTCAGCTGGTTTAACTGCTGAAATTGCTTCTTGAATTGGTTTGATAATTGTCTTCGGCGTGATACCGTGCTCTTGATTGTACTTTTCTTGAATTGTCCGCCGCCGTTTCGTTTCATCAATCGCCGCCTTCATGGAGTCAGTGACCGTATCGGCATACATAATTACCGCCCCATGTTCATTCCGGGCGGCACGACCAATCGTTTGAATTAGTGATCGTTCATTTCTCAAAAAGCCTTCCTTATCAGCATCAAGAATTGCAACCAAGGAAACTTCAGGAATATCTAGACCTTCCCGCAATAGGTTAATTCCGACTAGAACGTCAAATTTGCCAAGCCGCAAGTCACGAATAATCTGCGTTCGCTCTAGCGTCTTAATATCACTATGTAAGTACTTAACTTTTAAGCCAAGATCCTTCAAGTAATCACTAAGGTCTTCTGACATTTTCTTGGTCAGCGTTGTAATTAGGACCCGCTCATGCTTTTCAATCCGCTTGTTAATTTCACCAACCAGATCATCAATCTGACCCATGACTGGCCGGACTTCAATTGTTGGATCCAACAACCCAGTTGGTCGAATAATTTGTTGAACCACATGATCAGTTTGGGCTTCTTCATAAGGTCCGGGAGTGGCTGACATATAAATCACCTGATTGACATGCTGTTCAAACTCGTCCAGCTTTAAGGGACGATTATCCAGCGCACTAGGCAACCGAAATCCGTAGTCGATTAACTGTTTCTTCCGTGCACGGTCACCATTATACATTCCCCGTACTTGAGGCATCGTTTGGTGAGATTCATCCACTACTAATAAGAAATCCTTCGGAAAGAAATCTAATAATGTAAATGGCGGTTCTCCCGGTTTCCGGCGATCCATATAACGAGAATAATTTTCGATTCCGTTGGTATAACCCATTTCCCGCATCATTTCAATATCATAAGTTGTGCGTTGCTGAATCCGTTCTGCCTCGAGCAACTTACCTTCCTTCGTAAATTGTTCGACCTGTTTTTTCATATCGGCTTCAATTTCCGGCAAAGCCACCTTCATAGTCTCTTCGGTGGTTAAAAAGTGGGTTGCCGGAAAAATGGAGACATGTTCCCGATCGCCTAATACTTCACCAGTCAAGGCATCCACTTCACGAATTCGATCAATTTCATCACCAAAGAATTCCACCCGGAGTGCTTTTTCTTCCCGTGACGCCGGAAAAATCTCAACCACATCGCCACGAACCCGGAAACGCCCTCGTTGGAAATCGATATCGTTGCGATCAAATTGGATATTAACCAATTCTCGTAGAAGCCGGTCGCGCGAGATTTCCTGACCAATTCTTAACGAAATCACGTGATTCTGGTATTCAGCTGGCGAACCTAAACCAAAGATACTGGAAACTGAAGCAACCACAATCACATCATTCCGTTCCAGTAAAGAACTGGTTGCTGAGTGCCGCAATTGGTCAATCTCATCATTGATTGAAGCATCCTTTTCAATATACGTATCACTAGAAGGAACGTAGGCCTCTGGTTGGTAATAGTCATAGTAAGAAACAAAGTATTCAACCGCATTGTGCGGGAAAAATTTCTTCATTTCTCCATACAGCTGGCCAGCCAACGTTTTATTATGTGAAAGAATCAGCGTAGGTTTATTCACATTCGCAATGACATTGGAAATGGTAAATGTCTTCCCCGTCCCCGTTGCTCCTAATAAAATTTGGGCCTTATCGCCATCTTGAATTCCCTTAGTTAGTTGTGCAATGGCCTCCGGCTGGTCACCAGTCGGCTGATAATCGGAGACCAAGTCAAACATTTTATCTGCCTGACGGTAAATCATAACCATTCCTCCTCATTTTCCGTAAGTAACTAGTTTAATTTTAACACGAACATCCATTCGCGGAAAAGGATAAAAAAGGGCGTGACTGAAATCATTAATGACTTCATCTTCACGCTCCAATTAAGCTACTGTTGAATAATCTGGGTGGTGGCAATTGCTAGCTGATTCTTCGCATTAGCATCTGCATTATCCTTTAACAACTCAGGCAAAATCTTTTTCAAGAAATATTGGACACTCGCCATTTCCCGAAATTTCATAATAGCCGTTAAACTAGACTTATAAATATCCATATAGACCGGCTCCGGATTACCCTTTTGAATTTCACCAAATGATTCATACATCAAATCGATCTTATCCGCAACCGATAAAATCTTTCCTTCCAAGGTATCATCCTTGCCTTCAGCGAAACGCCGTTCATACGCTTCCTGAAATTCTTGTGGGATTTCCTTTTTAATAAAGTTTTCGGTTAATGATGTATCCACGCGGGCTAACATCTTCCGTAGTTCGTGGGTTGCATACTTAACCGGTGTTTTAATATCACCAATGAACCGTTCAGTGTAATCATGATTGAGTGCTTTTTCATATAAAGAACGCCAATCAATTTTATTACCTGCTTGTTCTTCAATATCTCCTAACATTTGGGCAGCTTGCGTCACTTTAAATGAGTGCGCAGCCACGTTATGTTGTTCAAATTTAAAGTAACCAGGGGCCCGATTAATCATTTCTAAATCACTAAGACTTTTTAAATATTCATGCATGCCCATCAGCAATCGCTCCTTTCAAAAAAGGATTGCCACGGTATCGCGTCAATCCCTTAATTTCATTTAAGCTTCAGCAAATTCTTGCAAAGCTTTTTCGAATTCCGTCAGCTTTTGTGCAGCTGCGTCGTCCGTATCGGCACTAGTACCAATGTAGAACTTCAATTTCGGTTCAGTTCCTGATGGCCGAATAGCAATCCAAGTTTCATCATCTAAAACATAGCGCAATACATTTGATTCTGGAATGCCTAATTCACTAACTTGTCCATCAGCAGTCTTCTTGGTGTTGTTAGCGAAGTCTTCTGTTAATACCACTTGATGACCCGCAAAATCAGTTGGGGCTTCTTCACGGAACTTCTTCATCAGACTCTTAATCTTTGCTGGGCCTTCAACACCAGCGTAGGTATTAGCAATTGTCTTTTCTTTGAAGTAACCATACTTTTGGAATAATTCTTGAACCCCATCATACATTGTCATGTCGCGGCTCTTGTAGTAAGCGGCAATTTCAGCAAGAAGCGTTAATGATTGAATCGCGTCCTTATCCCGGACGAATGGCTTAATAAGGTAACCGTAACTTTCTTCAAAACCAAACATGAAGGTGTGATCAGCCTTGCCAGTTTCATATTGGTGTATTTGGTCAGCAATCCACTTAAAACCAGTCAGTACGTTAATCATTTGTACACCATAGCTCTCTGCAATCTTAGCAGCAAAGTTAGTGGAAACAATTGACTTGACTGCTGCTGCATTCTTCGGTAACGTTCCAGCTTGACGGTGAGCTTCCAGAATGTAATTTAACATTACGGAAGCAATCTGGTTCCCCGTTAACAGTTGGTATTCACCATCTGGTTGCCGCACGGCACAACCGAGCCGGTCTGCATCAGGATCTGTTGCAATCAAAACATCCGCGTCGATTTGCTTACCTAGTTTAATTGACCGAACAAAAGCTTCCGGAAATTCCGGATTAGGGTGTTCCAAACCAGGAAAATCACCATTTGGTTGTGCTTCAGTTGGTTCGATTGTAAAGTTCGTAAAACCAGCTTGCCGTAATGCCCGTTCACCTAACATCCGTCCAGTCCCACATAATGGTGAAAAGACAAACTTCATATCCTGACCATACTTCTTAGCCAAGTCTTTGTTGATAGTAACCGCTTTAGCATGTTCCAAGTAGGCGTGATCAACGTCCTCACCCATTACTACTTCCAATCCACTGTTCAACATATCTTGTTCATCCGCCAGTTGGATATCAAAAATGTCCTTAATCTGCCGAATGTAAGCGGTCATCATATCAGATTCCTTCGGTGGCATCTGTCCACCATCTTCACCGTAAATCTTGTACCCGTTATATTCCTTGGGGTTATGACTAGCAGTGATCATAATACCAGCATACGAATGGTTGTACCGAACCGCAAAGGATAACTCCGGAGTTGGACGAACATTATCATAAATATATGTCTGAATTCCATGCGCACCTAACACCCGTGCACAGTCATGGGCAAATTCCCGAGAATGGTGCCGTGAGTCATAACTAATTGAAACCCCACGCTTCTTAATTTCGTCACCCAATGAATCCATTAAAACTGCTAGACCTTCTGTGGCCTGACGAACCGTATAGATATTCATCCGGTTGATTCCAGGCCCCATTAATCCCCGCATTCCAGCAGTACCGAATGATAATGGACCATAAAAAGCATCTTCGATCTCCTGATCATCCTTCATGGCTTTCAACTCCGCCTTTAGGGCTGGTGCCATCTTTGGTTGATTTAACCATTCTTCATAGGTTTCTTTCCAACTCACTACAAAGCATCTCCAATCTCAAGATTTTTCATCATCACCATTTTACCAATACTTGCTTTCAATATCATTAATTTCCTGAATTTAGTCTATAAATTGATTGAGAAACTGTGCAATCCCATCTTCTTCATTACTATTAATCACTTCAGTAACCTGCATTTTAACCTCTGGAATGGCATTGGCAACTGCAAGCGAATGGCCAACTACCTGCAACAGCGGCAAATCATTCTGATCATCACCAACCCCAGCAATCTCACTCCGCTGGATGCCATGATCTATCAAGTATTGTACCAAGTTTCCCTTATTCACCCCGGCAGCATTGATGGTCAGGTAGCCATCACCCGAACTGTGAATAGAAAGATCAGCAAATCGTTGTTGCAAGTGGTGCTGAACCTCACTAAACAGTTGTTGATCTTTAATAATCAGCACAATTTGATCCGGTACAGCAGTGTCTTGAAGGCGTCGACCAATAACTGGCTGAACTCCGGAATACTTCATTTCCTCCCGCATTGCCGGAGTCATTTTAGGAATATACCAGTGATCCCTCGTAATCCAGGTAAAGTCAACTGCTGGATAAACAGACTGTAATTCAATCGCAAGCTGCTTTGCTAACTTCCGTGAGATAGCATATTCACGTAAAACTTGCACTTTTCCCGCCTGCACTTGAAAAATTATTGCACCATTCATTGCTAGTTGCGGACCAGTTAACCCTAATTGATTAATAAATTCAACCATTGAGTACGGGTTACGCGCCGATGCTAAGCATAACTTAATTGCCGTCTGGCGAACTGCAGAAATCGTTTCCTGATCTAACCGTCCATCGTTGTGTAAAAGAGTGTGATCCATATCACTGATTAAATATTTCAACATGCTTTCATTCCTCAAAAAAAGCGACCACATCGGCCGCTCTTTAATTTTACTTTAAATTATCAACGTACTTAAATACTTCTTGACCAGCGAGCGCACCATCACCAACAGCAGTGGCAATTTGACGAAGCAACGTCTCCCGGACATCACCAACGGCAAAGATACCAGGAACTTTCGTTGCCATATGGTCATCGGTGATAACCCATCCCTGATCATCTAGAATACCTAAATCCGCAAACGGGTTTGTCATTGGCACATTTCCAACGTAAATAAAGACCCCATCCGCTTGCATTTCACCATCTTCACCAGTGGCATTATTATGCGTCTTCACTTTGGTAACTTTTTGGTCATCACCTTCGATTGCCGTCACACTAGTATTGAAGATGAATTCCATCTTATCATTCTTTTTGGCCTTATCTTGAGCAACCGCAGCTGCCCGCAGGTGATCCTTACGAACCAGTACGGAAACCTTATCCGCAAATTGAGTGAGGTACATTCCTTCTTCGACGGCAGAATCACCACCCCCAACTACGACTAGATGCTTACCTTTGAAAAAGGCACCATCACAAACCGCACAGTAGGAAACCCCCTTCCCACCATACTCTTGTTCACCAGTAACCCCGAGCTTCTTTTGCTCAGAACCGCTAGCAATTACTAACGCTTTAGCAGTATAGGTTTCACCCATATCGGTGGTAATTTTCTTTAAATTGCCATCGAGCTCCACCTTTTCAACCGTTCCGTATGCGTACTTAGCCCCAAACTGAGTTGCCCCATCATACATTTGTTTAGCAAGGTCGGGCCCTTGGACCGAAGGAAAACCAGTATAGTTTTCGATTGTGGCAGTGTTGTTCAAATTACCGCCATAAATCCCCCGATCCAGCATTAAAACAGACAAGTTTGCCCGTGAGGCATATAACGCCGTCGTCATTCCGGCTGGACCAGCACCAATAATAATGACATCGTAATTGAATTGCTTTTCTTCCGTCATCTTTGATTCCTCCGTTCTGTTGTTAAACTCATTCTACTTGATTTAAGTAATCATGTCTATCATTTTCACTTACTTTTTATAAGCTAAAGTCATTATATCCCGTGACCTAAAATAAGTAAAGAGGCTGTGACATAAATAGGGTTGCAAGATTTGGTCAATCCCAACTCTGCAACCCTATTTATACTCTTAAGCTAATTATTTGGTTTTCTTTTGATCTTCTGCACTTAGTTTAGCACCAAGTTTCTTAATGTATTCGCGAAGTTCATCTTTCGTCTGTGGGTGTTGCAAACCATATTCAATATTAGTTTGAATCCAGCCAAACTTATTGCCAACATCATAGCGATCACCAGTATACTCATGTGCAAACACCCGTTGGGTCTTGTTCAAAGTATTAATGGCATCCGTTAATTGAATTTCGCCACCCTTACCTGGCTTCGTCTTTGCCAAAACATCAAAAATCTCTGGCGTAAAGACATACCGGCCAATGATTGCTAAATCACTTGGAGCATCCTTTGGATCAGGTTTTTCCACAAAGTTTGTGACATTGTAGAGCCCCTTTTCAACTTCAGCACTTGGATTGATCACCCCATACTTAGCAGTATCTTCGTGTGGAACCCGCATTACGGCTAACGTCGAAGCACCAGTTTGGTGGTAGCTATCAATTAATTCCTTGGTTAAAGCATTCCCATTGTTATTAATGTTGTTCAGATCATCACCTAACATTACAACAAATGGCTCATCACCAATGAAATCACGGGCGGTTAAAACCGCATCACCAAGGCCCCGCGGGTGCGACTGACGAATAAAGTAAATGTTGATATCTGTGGTTTCTTCAACTAACTTCAACATTTCGTCCTTGTGCTTAGCCCGGAGGTTATCTTCCAATTCAGGATTAGAATCAAAGTGGTCTTCGATTGAGCGCTTGTTTTTGCCATCAACAACCACGATGTCTTCGATTCCTGACTTCCGTGCTTCTTCCACGATAAATTGAATCGTTGGCTTGTCTACAATCGGCAACATTTCCTTCGCTAACGCTTTAGTTGCTGGCAAAAAACGTGTTCCTAAACCAGCAGCGGGAATAATCGCCTTACGTACTTGTTTCATAAATCTAAATCCTTCCCATTAGTAGAATGTATCCGCAATCATTTTACCACAGATTAAAAAATTACTCTAATTCTGAGGTTACCTCGCGGTCCATAAGATCGGTAATAGCAGTTTCAATATTTTGCCCTTCGTAGAGGACGTGATACAAGGCTTCGGTAATTGGCATCTTAACCTGCCGTTTTTGAGCTAATTCGTAAGCTGCTTTGGTTGTGTAGACCCCTTCAATTACCATTCCCATATGACTAATTACATCCTCTAATTTACGACCTTGACCTAATTGGTAACCAGCCCGCCAGTTACGGGAATTTTTGCTGGTTGCAGTTACCACCAAATCGCCAACTCCGGATAACCCGATAAAGGTAAATGGATTAGCACCAAAGGCGACTCCCAGTCGCCGGATTTCAGCGAGTCCCCGTGTAATCAAGGCAGCGCGAGCATTATCCTTATAACCAAGGCCTTGGAGCGCACCGGCACCAATTGCGATAATATTCTTAAGTGCGGCCCCGAATTCAGCGCCAATCACATCATCATTGGTGTAAACCCGGAAGAAGTTATTGCTAAATAATTTTTGAGCTTTTTCAGCACTGCTCATATTCACACAAGCGGCAGTGACCGCTGTCATATCCTGCAGAGCCACATCTTCCGCATGACTAGGTCCGGAGAGGACAACAATGTCTTCACGATGTTGGGGCGCAATTTCTTCTTCCAGCATTTGAGAAGGACGTTTATAGGTATCTTGTTCCAGTCCCTTAGTGGCGTGAATAATTAACGGCGTGCTTCCTTGTTCTTCCAACACCTGATTCAGCTTACCAGCTACTTCACGTAGCCCCTTAGTGGGGATTACAACCAACACGTACTTAGCACCCTGAACAGCTTCAGCCATGTCATTTGTCGCAATTAAATTCCGATTGTACTTAAAATCCTTCATGTATTGCGGATTGATATGCCATTCATTTAATGCTTCAACTTGTTCTGGATCACGAGACCATAATTTAACCTCATGGCCATTTTCAACTAATAAGTTGGCAAGAATGCTACCCCACGAGCCAGCACCTAATACTGCTACTTTTTCACTCATAATGATTACCCCTTTTGATTATTAATATACCAATTTAAACGCCGACCATCATGATAACGACGCCAAACCGCCGTAATAATGGCGCCAACAAACAAAATGGCAGAAACTAATTGAGAAATTCTGATTGGTCCAAGCATCAAGCTGTCCGTCCGCATGCCCTCAATGAAAAATCTGCCGACCGCGTACCATCCAATATAAGCTAAAAAAACTTCACCTTGCTTGAAAAAACGTGGCCGATGACGTAAGAGAACCAACAGAATAAAGCCGCTGATGTCCCATAACGATTCATATAGGAAGGTCGGCACACGATAGGCACCTTCAATTCTCATTTGTTCGATTATCCATGTCGGCAAATGCTGAGCTTGCAATGCTGCACGCGTCGTAATTTTACCAAATGCTTCCTGGTTCATAAAGTTTCCCCAGCGACCAATCCCCTGGGCTAAAATTACGGCTGGTGCGACTACATCAAGCATTGTCCAGACATTAATTAACCGGTGCCGACAAAAGACAACCATCACAACAAAGCCACCCAAAATTGCTCCATAGATAGCAATTCCACCATCCCAAATCGCAATAATTTCTTCTGGGTGAACTCGATAGTAAGACCACTGAAAAATCACATAATAGATTCGTGCGCAGATAATTGCGATCGGGAGAGCCCATAATAAATAATCGTAAAAATCATCTTCGGAAATCCCCCGTCGTCGACCTTCGCGAACCGCTAACCACAAAGCAAGCACTACGCCAAGCGCGATAATTACTCCGTACCAATGAATTTTAAATGGACCAGCCTGCCACGCAATGGGGTTCAATGCTAATTTTTGTTTCATTATTTATCATGATCCTTTTCATCTTCGACCGAATTTTTCTTAATCAGCCGGTTTAAATTATCATCAAACGTCTTAGTAGCATCATACCCCATCGTGTTGGCCCGGAAGTTCATCGCTGCCGATTCAATGATGATCGCCAGATTTCGTCCAGTCTTAACCGGAACAGAAACCTTGGGGACCGCAACATCTTGAATAATTTGCTGATCACCGCGATCACCGAGTCGATCAAACTGAGTATCCGGCGTCCAAGTTTCCAAATGCACAATGAAATCAATAGTATCCTCTGGCATCACTGCCCCGGTTCCATATAGGGTCATCACATCAATAATCCCGATCCCCCGAATTTCCATCAGGTGTTGTAGAATTGCTGGAGCTGAGCCCACTAGCGTCTGTTCATCACGTGCATATACTTCCACCCGATCATCCGCAACGAGTCGGTGTCCCCGCCGGACCAATTCCAGTGCAGTTTCACTCTTACCAACTCCCGAGTCACCGGTGATCAACACTCCAACCCCGCTAATATCAACCAGGACCCCATGAATTGATTGCCGCTTAGCCAGCCGACTAACCAAATACGACGTCATATTACCTAATACTCGCGATGACGTCAGATGGGTACCCAGAATTGGAATATGTGCTGCTGCAGCTGCCTTTTGCAACTCCGGCATTACCGGTAAGTCAGTGGACACTACAAAACATGGTGTTTGTGGCTGACACATTCGTTCGAGATAATTTTTTCGTTTTTCATGAGTTAATTCTTGAGCAAAGGAGGTTTCGGTAATCCCCAGCAATTGAATCCGCATTGCCGGATAGTGCGTAAAGTAACCGGCAAATTCAAGAGCGGGCCGACAAATATCGCTAGTGACAATTGGCCGTTCCAGATAATCCTCACCCTGCAGCACTTTCAAGCGCGCATTTTGTACAAGTTCACGAACCGTAACTGTATCTGTTTGTTCCATCGTTTTCTCCTATTCATCCGCTGTTTCAAAATGCCGGGAAATAATCACATTACATATCGACATGATAATTGCTACTACCATCGCCATCCCAAACGATGAGAAATTAAATAAATCCTCACCAACCACAAGAGACGTCAGCTGTAACATTAAACCATTAATTACCACACTAAATAGTCCCAACGTAATGATATTAATCGGTAGCGAAAGTAACATTAAAATTGGTTTGACCAAGGTATTCAGAATCCCCAGTACGAGGCTAGCAATCACTGCTACACCAACGCTTGCAACATAAAAGGTCCCAGAATCACGCAGTAATCCAGCTAACGCAATAAACAAGATTGTATTAATTAAAACACTTTTTAAGTAGCCCTTCATTGATCCAGTTCCTTATAAATCCTTCTCTTCCACATTATGTAATTCCTTGCGTTCCGGCTGTTTAGCGTGATGCCCCTGATTAAATAGATCCATCAAGCTGCGCCATTGATTCGGCTTATGAGGATCATCTGGCATTAGCACTGCTAGCATCAGATAAATAACAATTCCCGGTACAAAGCTCGTCAAAGCGGTAAATATCAAATAGACCACTCGGATAACATTCGGTTTAAAATGCAAATATTGAGCAAAACCGCCCAGGACTCCAGCAATCACCCGATCGGAAGCTGACTTAGTCAAGCGTCGATGCATTTGTTCACGTTTTTGCATATCCTCACCCTCTTACAATAATTTCTAACATTATTATCGCACGTCTACACTATTTTTAGTGTGGATTTTTCTTACTTAATTGCCATTGTAAATAAGCATTAATAAACGGGTCCAGGTTACCATCCATTACTGCCTGACCATCATGGGTTTCGTATCCAGTCCGGTTATCCTTAACCAACGTGTAAGGATGAAAAACATACGAACGGATTTGGGATCCCCAGCCAATGTCTAACTGTTCACCTTCTAATTCTGCCCGTTGCTTAGCCTGTTTTTCTTGCTCTAATTCATATAATTTTGATTTCAGCATATTCATTGCTGTTACCCGGTTTTGCAATTGTGACCGTTCTGCTTGTGAAGAAGTAACGATCCCAGTTGGTAAGTGAGTAATCCGAACTGCAGATTCAGTTTTATTAATATGCTGACCACCGGCACCACTGGAACGGAAAGTATCAACTCGCAGATCTGACGGATCGATATCAACTTCAACACTCTCGTCCAATTCAGGCATCACATCTACAGAAGCAAAGGAAGTATGCCGTCGTCCTGCAGCATCAAACGGTGAAATCCGAACTAACCGGTGAACACCTTTTTCTGGATGCAAATAGCCAAAGGCATTGTGCCCCTTAATTAATAAAGTTACGCTCTTGATTCCAGCTTCTTCACCGGCTTCATACGCAGCCGTTTCTACGTCAAAGCTGTGCTGGTCAGCCCAGCGCAGATACATCCGGAGCAGCATTTCACCCCAGTCCTGAGCTTCCGTACCACCGGCACCCGGATGAATTTCTAAAATGGCGTTATTGGCATCATATGGGCCACTTAAGAGTTGACTTAAGCGATACTGTTCCAGTTGTTTTTCCACTTGAGGAAGCTTTTGGTCCAACTCCTTTTGCAAATCATCATCCGGCATTTCCTTTAATAACTCTACACTAGTTGCTAGGTCCGCCAATTGGTCTCGAAGATTGGTAAAGGTGTCCCGACGTTCCTTCAACTGGTTATTATCATTGATCAGCTTTTGTGCCTGTTCACTATCATTCCAAAAATCCGGTGCCGTCATCTGATGCTCATTTTCTGCAATTTGTTCATTTAATGCATCGAGGTCAAAGAGACCTCCCGAAGTGCGTAACTTCTGTCTGCATTTGTTCAATTTTTTTACTAATATCTACCAGTTCCATAACTTAGTCTCCTTAATACAAAGCGGGAACGTGAAAGAAGCCATCCTTGGCTTCGTCCTCACGCTCCCGCGAACTCATTTGCGGACCGTAATTTTCAGATTTAAACCTGGTTAAAATACTGATGTCACAGCCCCTTGGTTTTTGTAATAACTTTACCTGACTAACGGGTAACGTTTTGACGAATTTCCGACTTCATAAACAACCGCGTTGTTTCATATTCGATATCAGCTACCATCTGCTCAAACATGTGGTACCCTGCCGTCTGATATTCAACTAACGGGTTCAATTGTCCATAACCCCGTAATCCAACTGACTGACGGAATTGATCCATAACATCAATGTGATCGGTCCAGTGAGCATCAACTACCCGTAGAATAACCACTTTTTCAAACTCCAGCATCTGGTCAGCGTCATAAAGTTGCCGTTGTTTATCTTTATAAACACCTTCTGCCAGACTCATCAGATAGTCAACAATTTCTGCTTGGTTTTTACCCTTTAAATCATCAACACTAATGTCATCCGGATTAACTAATACTTCGCCAGCAAAGTCGACAATTTCTTGTAACTTCCAGTCTTTTTGATCACCTAATGTGTGCTGGTCAACTTCCCGTTGAATGGTTCGTTTTACCATTGGCATCAGAACCCACTTAAGTGACTTTTGTTCCGTAATGACTTGTTGCCGTTCTTTATAGATAATTTCCCGTTGTTCACGCATCACATCATCATACTGTAAAACGTTTTTCCGGGAGTCATAGTTATTCCCTTCAACCCGTTTTTGAGCAGATTCCACTTGTCGAGTAAGGAACCGACTCTTGATAACGGCATCATCACCTTCAACCTTCATCCGGTCTAGGAATGCCTTAATCCGGTCACCACCAAAGCGCCGCATCAGATCATCTTCCAATGACAGGTAGAATTGGGACAAACCAGGATCACCTTGCCGTCCGGAACGGCCCCGTAATTGATTATCAATCCGCCGGGATTCGTGACGTTCCGTACCGATAACTGCTAGGCCACCAAGTTCTTTAACTCCCGGGCCTAATTTGATATCGGTTCCCCGTCCGGCCATGTTAGTTGCGATGGTAACTGCACCAACCTGACCAGCATTTTTAATAATATCCGCTTCTTTTTTGTGATTTTTCGCGTTCAAAACCACGTGCGGAATCTTCGCTTGATCTAGTAAATGTGAAAGGTGCTCAGACGTTTCAACCGCGACGGTCCCTACGAGGACTGGTTGTCCTTTTTCGTGAAGTTTTTTAATTCGGTTAACCACTGCCGTAAACTTACTGTCCAGGGTTGGGTAAAGTAGGTCTGGTTCGTCTTTCCGGGCCACTGGACGGTTCGTTGGAATGCTAATTACTTCCATATTATAAATTTCACGGAATTCTTCCATTTCCGTCCGGGCCGTCCCCGTCATCCCAGATAGCTTATTGTACATCCGGAATAGGTTTTGATAGGTAATGTTGGCCATTGTCTTATTTTCTTCTTGAATCTCCACGCCTTCCTTGGCTTCAATGGCTTGGTGAAGACCATCGGAGAAACGCCGCCCTTTCATTACCCGACCAGTAAACGAATCAACAATTAACACTTCACCATCAGAGACCACATAATCCTTGTCCCGTAACATGATGTAGTTTGCTCGCAAAGCTTGGTCTAAGTGGTGCGTTAAAGCGGTGTTTTCAGGATTATACAGATTCTCCAAGTTAAAGTACTTTTCTGCTTTTTTAATTCCTTGGTCAGTTAGCGAAACTGTCTTTGATTCCAAATCGATCTTATAATCTTCATCCTTCTTCAGCTTCTTCACAAACGTATCCGTTTGCTTATAGAGCTTTGAAGTTCCCGTTCCTGGGCCAGAGATGATCAGTGGTGTCCGGGCTTCATCAATCAAGATCGAGTCCACTTCGTCTACGATACAGTAATTAAGGCCACGTTGAACTTGGTCCTCCTTGTAAACTGCCATATTATCCCGCAGGTAATCAAATCCAATTTCACTATTGGTTGAGTACATGATGTCTGCTTGATAAGCTGCTCGCTTTTCATCGGGACTCTTTTCAGCACCGTTAACCCCAACTGAGCAGCCGAGCCACTTGTAAAGTCGACCCATTTCTTCAGCATCCCGTTGGGAGAGGTATTCATTAACGGTAATAACGTGGACCCCTTTACCACTCAAAGCATTTAGGTACACTGGCATCGTTGCGGTTAGGGTTTTACCTTCCCCAGTTTTCATTTCCGCGATGTTCCCTTCGTGTAGAACAATCCCTCCCATAATTTGAACATGGAATGGGTACAGTCCTAATACCCGCTTTGCCCCTTCACGTGCTACTGCAAAGGCCTCTGGTAATAATTGATCCAGAGTTTCACCATTTTGAATCCGCTCTTTAAACGCTGGGGTTTTCGCTTGGAGTTCTTCATCCGTCAGCTTACTCATTTCATCAGCGTATTTTTCAACCTTATTTGCTAATCGGTTAATCCGCCGTAATTCGCGACGGTCACTTTCAATCCACTTTCTAAGTATGTTTGCCATAGAAGTGTCCTTTCCTTCATCTTGTTATTTGCCGGTGGTTTTTCTTTATGTAATTTTAAGCGAAAAACACCATGCTAAATATATATACAATCCATTTTACCATGGAAAATTACCGATTAAAACTCTCTCGCGGACAAATCATAACCACCCGTAAAACGGGTGGTTTGCTCTGCGGCTATAAGCCGCTATGTACAGCCAGCGTCTCAAGGCGCTGGCTTTCTCTTTGTTCAAGCCAAAATGCTTTGACTACTTCACTACTGCTTTAA
>DWZS01000022.1 GCA_019117445.1 Candidatus Limosilactobacillus excrementigallinarum
GATCGTATGAAATTTCAGAAACATGAACAAGACCATCTACACCACCAAGGTCAATGAAGGCACCAAAGTTTGTCATCCGTGCAACCTTACCTTCAACAACATCACCAGCAGCCAATTCAGAGAAGATCTTCTTGGCAGCTTCTTCGTGTTCCTTCTTCACAATTTCCTTGTGAGAAAGGATCAAACGGTTTTCGCTTGGTTCAATTTCGATAATCTTAAATTCTAGTTCTTGACCCTTAAATTGGTTCAAGTCTTCAACATAATGATCAGTAATCATTGATGCTGGAACGAATCCACGAACACCAGCATCTACTACTAATCCACCCTTAACAGATTGGGTAACCTTAGCAGTAATTGTTTCACCGGCATCGAACTTCTTTTGAATATCGTCCCATACCTTCATGGCTTCTAAACGCCGATGTGAAAGTAAGTAACTGCCGTTTTCCTTGTCAGATCCGATCTTTGAAATAACTACTAAATCAAGAACATCTCCAACCTTAACAACATCATTGATGTCTTCAACTGGCTTGGTAGTAAGTTGGTTTGCAGGAACCACCCCTTCTACACCAGCGTCTTCGATTCCAACGATTGCTTGACGATCGTCGTCGATTTGCAGTACCTTGCCCTTAACAACATCTCCAACGTTAACTGTCTTGATGCTGTCGAGCGCTTCTAACATAGCGTTATTGTTTTCATTTTCAGCCATCTAAAAAAATCCTCCTTGCAACAATCAACTCTGGCTACTATTCTACTAGATTTCAACTGAATTTACCAGCATTAACTTTAATTGTTGCACTTTTTTTCAATTATTTTTGAAATTTCCGAAACCACTTGATTGATAGTCAGGTGAGTACTGTCAATTTCAATGGCATCCTTAGCTTTGGTAAGTGGTGACACCTTTCTAGTCGAGTCCTTTTGGTCGCGTAGTTCAATTGCCCTTTGTAATTCTTCTAAAGTACTAGTTGCAATTCCCTTAGCTTGGTTCTCTTCAAAACGGCGACGTGCTCTTTCATGTGCACTGGCCACTAGAAAAATTTTTACCGGTGCATTTGGCAAAACGGTCGTTCCAATATCACGACCATCCATCACAATTCCACCTTGAGTAGCAATTTTTCGTTGTTCTTTCACCATTTCACTCCGTACTTCAGGAATTGCTGCAACTGCAGAAACATTTTCTGCGACTTCGTTTGAACGGATTGCCTTGGTAACTTCATGGCCATCGACAAACACCCGTTGTTCGTCAGCACCAGGTTCAAAACTAATCGTGATTTCTTGAGCCAATTTAATAATTGCCGTAACGTTATCTAATGTAATGTTCTTAGCTAGTGCTGCCCACGTCACTGACCGATACATTGCTCCAGTATCACAATAGATATAGCCAAACCGTTTTGCAACGAGCTTAGCTACGGTACTTTTACCAGCTGAAGCTGGTCCATCAATCGCCACTTGAAGTGCCTTTGTCATTCTTTTTACGCTCCTTTGAATTACTTAACCCGCAACCGTTGTCCTGGCTGCAGGGCCGTATTAGGTGAAATATTATTTAACCGTGCCAATTCACTAACCGTTAATCCATTGTTAGCTGCTACCCGGTAAATTCCCTGACCAGCTTGAACAGTTGCATACTTATTATCACTGCTGCTCATACTAGAAGCAGATGAAGAAGCACTACTAGTTACCGAACTGGCCGTCGTCGCTTGATGATCTACAGTTTTACTACTGTTGGAACTTGATTGCCGACGAGCTGTTTTGGCGTGATGGCCTTTTGAATGTGTTTTCCCTTTACTCGCCACTTTTTTGGTGTGTGATTCGGTAATCCGTTGTTCACGGACCGGGTGATCAAAAGACTGTTCATGCCGCACCCAAAAGAAAATTGGTGCAGCCGCTAAAATAATAATTAACACGACGAGAATTGTCGTAATTCGCGAATTTTGTGAATCCTTCTTCCGGCGTTTAACACGGGAAAGGTTACCCTTTGAATCCGTTTCTTCATTATCTTCAAAGGTTTTATCCCACAATTTTTCATTTTCTGGCCGTTGGTCTTCACGTCTTTCACTCATGTACTAACCCTCCTTAAATTACATACATAAAATTGTAGCGCATTTCTATATTAACTGTCTACATATTAGTCTAGTTAATGGAATAACTGTTTAATTACCTGTTGCCAATTCTGTTGACTAGCTTCTTCCTTTAACAATTCAACATCAGGTAGTCCTAAATCCTGGACTTGCCAATCTGGTTGGTCAATAGAACAACACATCTGAGGTTGCTTATCCAATTGCTCACCAAAATATTCAGTAATTATTCGCCGCAAACATTTGTCAGCATTAATGTAATTCATCATGATCTTTAATCGTTGTTTGCTTAATCGATTTTGTTCTCGCATAATCGATTGAACATCACGAACGGAATAATGATGATTAAAATAAAATTTAAATAGCTCTTTTTGATCGCCTAATGAAGCCAAAGATAATTCACCATCATAAATCCGCTGTAAAACACCGTTATCCGGCAATTCAATCTGTCCCAACACCTGCTGCAGATACTCGTCTCCCGGACAATACAATAGTAGTGCTAACGCTGGTTGCCCATCACGGCCAGCCCGACCGAATTCTTGAACATAACTTTCTAAACTTCCCGGTAAGTGATAATGAATAACATAGCGTAAATCATTTTTGTTGATTCCCATCCCAAAAGCACTAGTGGCGCAGATAAGATCTAACTGGTTATTCATAAATTGCTGTTGAATTTGAAATCGTTCTAAATTATCTAGACCTGCATGATAAACACCAACCCGTAATCCACACTCTTTACTAATTAATTGACTAACTTGATTAGCAACTTTTTTGCTAGAAAAATAGACCACCCCGCTTGACCCGAGTCGATGAATGATTTCAATCAAATACCGCTGCTTAGCTTGATCATCCATTAGTTTCTTGACCGCTAAAAAAATATTTGGTCGGTCAACAGACTGACGAATTGTTTTAACCCCGTTTCGATCAAGACCGAGTTTTTGAATAATATCATTTGCAACGGTGGCTGGTGCAGTCGCAGTCAAAAGGAGCAGTCGTGGTGGTTGAACATCTGCAATCACATTCTTTAAAAGAAGATATTCCGGTCGAAAGTTGGGCCCCCACTGGGAAATACAGTGCGCCTCATCAACTACCATCATGCTCAACGCAACCTGGCGCAAACGAGATAAAACAGCCGGCTTCACTAATGTTTCTGGCGAAGTAAAAAGAAACCGGTAATCATTTAACGATTGTAGAATTGTCCGTTGTTCCTGATAGTCCAAACGAGAATTTAACATTGCAACTTTAAAATCACCCTGTTGGCGAATCCGATCAACTTGATCCTGCATTAATGAAATTAACGGCGAAATTACGACAATGAGTCCTCGGGTAACGTAAGCTGGTAACTGATAAAGCAAACTCTTCCCTGCACCAGTTGGGAGGATTGCCAATGTGGGGATACCCTTTAGGGTACTTACTAAAGATTCTTCTTGTCCAGGACGGAACGCTTTGAAATGATACTTTGATAGTAAAATGTTATGTAAAGTTATTTCAGATTGCTCCATGACTTTGCTGTAACTCCTTAATTTGATACAGACGAAAAGAAAAAAAGTCTGCTGCCGAATCCGTAGTAAAGGATTTAAAATGCCATTCTGCTACCGGTCCTAAATAATGATCACGTAACTGCTGCTCAACAGGCCACGGTAATAAGCGGTTCCAGTCAATTGCTTGGGGAACAATTATCGCCGCCTCTAATAAATGCTCCCGAACAGTACTAACTTTCAGATGACGATGTCGCGCAATTGTTTGAATTGTTACTCCTTCTCGAAAATCCTGCAAAGTTTGCCAAGCACTATTACTAATTGGAACTTGTGAGATTAAACTTTCCATCAATCGGTAAAGATTACATTGAGAATGCATCTTAAGATAGCTGGCAACTCCCAACCAAACATCCCAATTTAGAATTTGAATTTCCTCAGCAGAAAGTTTTAACATGAACTGCGCCTGCTGATTAGTCCATCCTGTTGTCCGGTAGCCAATCAAACGATGGGCAAAAAATTCTGCTAAACGAATATCCTGCCGTGCTAACTTTTGGCCGATCATTTGGAGTTCTATTTCAAGCTTATTTGTTATCTGTGGATTGACTAACCATCTTCGCACCGTGACCATTTCAGTTGGCGAAATATTTAATGGCACATAGTGACGATTTCGATGAGCTAACTCAGATTCTGCTTGAACCCCCAGTAAAAAACGGTCAGCAAATTTCTGCTGATTAATTAGCCATGACCATTGACTATTATGTGGCTGATACATTGACTGCAAGCATGACTGTTTCAGTAACATTCCAGCATCGGTCAACCATGCATAATTACCTTCAATCATGAGTGAACCTTCTCGTTGTTGGCTACCCAACCACTGGTCAAATTTCTGGCGCGAAAGATGATTATTACTTCCCGACCAATTCAACAGCTGATAGTTTAACCCCCAAAACAAGTTAGCCTGAGTTCTTTTATTCCGCACGAGATTTTCAATTACTCGAAACCGTCGTGGTTGGTCTGTGAACATTGTCAACAAATATCGATCCATTCTTTCACCGTCCTCAACAAAAAAGAGGCCGCTAAAAATTGGACCTCTTCTTTCGTAAATATTTCATCACTGGGTTTGTGATTGAAGCCAGGTCCGTAAATGAATTAAGACAAGGCTAAAGATAATCCCAACCGCAACCCCTTTAATTAAGTTAAAAGGTAATACCCCAATTAACATCATCTTATCAATTGGCAGCGTTGGATGCCAGTTAAACATCTTCATATAAGCTGGGGTCAAAACATAATAATTAAAAATGGTCATTACAATGGTCATCACAATCGTTGCTAATCCTGTACCCACTAATAACCGCTTTTTCAAGGACCACTTAGACCGGTGCCAGATAATGTTAAACGGAATAATTAATGCAATTGACGTGCATAAATTAGCAAATAACCCCAGCACTTCAACAGGTGAGAAGCCGCGAGTTAAACCGTGTAGCAAGCATTTTAATAATGCAATCAAAATTCCTGTCCACGGTCCATAAATAAAGGCTCCTAACAATACCGGAACATCCGAAAAATCCAATTTAAGATACGAAACCACAGGAATAATCGGAAACTCAATAAACATGAGTAAAAAAGCAACTGCTGCCAAGCAAGCAGTCATTGTAAAACGCTTGGTACGTGAATATGTTTTATACATAAAAATCAACCTCCATTATTTGAGGTCATCTTCGAGTAATTGTGATAAAAAATGGGAACAAAGATTATTTGTCCCCACTTACCCCATCAAAATGACGAGGCGAATCTTCTATCTACCAGACTTTACTGTCGGCACCCAGAATTACACTGGGTTCCACCGTTTTCACGGGTTGCGGGCTATACCGCCGGTCGGGAATTGCACCCTGCCTTGAAGACAAACCACTATTAAATTTTGTACCAACCACATTATAACCAATCTTTTGACTGACGTATAGGGTTAGTTCAGATTTTTCAATTGCTTTACTTCATTTGGTTTTAATTCACGCCATTGACCGCCACTAGCCAAGCCAGATAAATTCAACGGGCCATAACTTTCTCGATGCAATTTAATGACAGGGTGCCCAACGGCTTTCAGCATCCGTTTAACTTGATGATAATGGCCTTCATGAATCGTTAAACGAACCCGTGAAGACTGCCGGTTATCAGCAACTTCTAACAGCTTGCTTTTTGCTTCCTGTGTCTTACGTCCGTCTACAATCACACCCTGGCGCAGCTTCTGTAAATCATGGTTGCTAAGGACCCCCTTCACCTTGGCAATATAGGTCTTCTCCACTTCGAATTTAGGATGCATTAATTTATTTGCTAACGCTCCATCATTCGTCAGCAACAAGATTCCAGTCGTATCATAATCAAGTCGTCCAACTGGATAAACCCGTTCTTCAACATCGTCATCCTTTAAAATATCAACTACCGTGCGTCGTCCTTTGTCATCATGGGCAGTTGAAACCACACCACGCGGTTTATTTAATAAATAGTATTTAAGTGGTTCGCGCTTAATTGGTACGCCATCAACTGTGACTTGGTCGCCCTTAGTTACTTTCGTTCCCAGTTCAGTAACTACTTGGCCATTCACCGCCACGTGACCAGCTGCAATTAATTTTTCTGAGGCACGACGGGATGCCACTCCAGCCTCTGCCATAACTTTTTGCAGACGTTCCATAAATTTACTTTCCTTTCTTTTCTGCTTTTTTCTGTCGTGATTGAAGAGCACGCAGAAAAATATCGCTATCCATATCCTCTAAAGACATTTGCTCGGTTAACGGCGGTAAATCTTTGATAGTTTGCAAGCCAAAATAATCCAAAAAGGCATCCGTCGTAACATATTTAAAGGGCCGACCCGGTACATCTAACCGACCATGAGTCTCGATTAAACCACGGGCAACTAGTTTTTGAATCGATCCTGAGCTTTGCACACCACGCAAATCATCAATTTCAATCCGCGTAATTGGTTGTCGATAAGCAATAATTGCTAGTACTTCTAATAGTGCCTGGGTTAGTGGCGAAGTCAATGGTTTTTCAAAGTACGCTTTCATGACTGGCGCTAATGCTGCCTTAGTGGCCAATCGATAGGTTTCCCCACTTTGGAGAAGCGTAAGCGCACAAGTGCCATCCTCTGCGTAATGTTTTTGCAGTTTCTCAAGCATTCCCAAAACTGCCGGTTTCATAAAGCCCGTAATACTACTCAAGTCGCCTAGACTAATTCCCTCATCACCGCTAATAAAAAGCAGTCCTTCAATTTTAGCTAGATTGTTCATTTCGATATTCCTCATTTCTCGGTCCCGGGATGACAATCAAAGGGCCAAACATCGTTGTCTGGCTAATCTTGACTACCTCGTGACGGGTTAATTCCAGTACAGCCATAAAAGTAGTAATTAAATTATCCCGACTCACATCATCTTGGAAAAGATCAACAAAGCGGACCGGCTTAGTTACCTGCTGAACAACAGCTTGAATCCGTTCAGCAACAGTAATCCGCTCTGGTCGCACATTTTTGATTTCCGGTTCTTTAAAATTATACCGCGCTAATATTTTGGCAAATGCAGCTTGGAGTTGATTAATCGTGACTCCGGGAGCAACTTGTTCTTGCACAAAGCCGTCTGGAACCCCCGCTGCTTCGCGTGTATATTCCATCTGGCGCTGTTCCTCTTTGCCCTTCAGATTTTCCGCTGCTTTTTTATACCGTTGGTATTCCAGCAGCTGCTCAACTAATTCTGCTCGGGGATCTTCTTCTGGTTCGGAATTATCTTCTTCATCGTCTGGGGGTGATGGAAGTAACATTTGACTCTTAATCGCCATCAAAGTCGCCGCCATGACAAAATAATCACCAGCAATTTCAAGCCGGTACCGTTGGTTTTCAGCAAGGTATTTCATATACTGATCAGTAATTTCGGCGATTTTGATATCATAAATATCCATTTTAGATTGCCGAATCAAGTGAAGGAGTAGATCTAATGGGCCCTCAAATTCATTTAATTTTAGGGTTGGTTGGTATGGTAAATTTGCTAATTCTGCTTCCGCCATTCGATCAGTTCAATCCTCCTCACACTTTGCCATATTGATTACTCCGCTGCCAATTAGTAACTAATGATTGGGTCTTAAGAGTTCCTACCACTTGTTTGTTCGGTGCTTGATTGGCAATCGCCGTTAAAAATAGGTACATATTCCGCCCAGAACGTTCACTGGGTGTAAACGACATTCGACGCAATAAAATGTAATCATCGCCATGTTCAACAATCGCGACGCCACTGAATTGATCAATATTAGTATTTTTCCATAAAACAATTTGCCGTGGCCGTTCATTTCCCCAACTAATTTCATCATCTAAACGATCATACTCACGCAGATCAGGAATAAACGAAAGAAGGCCCATCACAATCTTTTCATAATCTTTCCGATAATTTACTAGCATTGTTATCTTCCCTTCTATGCACGCGGATGGGTATTTTTGTAAACCGTTAAAAGTCGTTTCTGAGAAACATGCGTATAAATTTGGGTTGTCGTAATATCACTATGACCAAGGAGCTCCTGAACTACCCGTAAGTCAGCGCCATTTTCTAATAAATGTGTAGCAAAACTATGGCGCATGGTATGGGGCGTCACATCTTTATCAATCTGGGCTGCTTGGGCGGTTTTCTTTATTAATTGCCAAATGGCTTGGCGCGTTAATTGTTTTGCCCGTGCATTTAAAAATACGAAGTCACTAGCTGGCTTATTCACTAACTGGGGCGCTCTAACCGATTGTAAATAGCGGTTAAGCCAACTTTCAGCTACTTCACCGATCGGGATAATCCGTTCCTTATCGCCCTTTCCACGAGGTTGAACCAGATGAACATCCAAATGGAGGTCATTCAAACGTAGATTGGTTAATTCACTAACCCGCATTCCAGTAGCGTACATCACTTCTAAAATGGCCCGATCCCGAATTCCCATTTTTTTACCGGTATCAGGAACTACCAACATTCGTCGCACTTCATCCTGAGTTAAAACCGTTGGTAAATGTCGCTGCCCTTTTGGAACTGTTACAAGTGCCATCGGATCATTCATCACTCGATGCTGCCGTAATAGATATTGATAAAATTGACGCAAACTAGAAACTTGGCGGCCAATTGTTGTCCGACTTTGTCCTAAATTAGTTAAGTGCGCCAATAAATTTAACACCGCATATCGATCAATATCACCCCATGATGGTAAATTTTGGCTAGTAAAATACTCCGCTGCCTTTTTCAAATCATTCTGATAGCTTTGAATTGTATTGTTGCTCAATCCTCGTTCCACTAAAAGAAATTGGCTAAAATCTTGCATATCTTGCTGCATTTGTTGATTAATCATCAAAAGCAACTTCCTTTAACAGAATAAGCTGACCATTTACCTGACTAACTAAGCGTTCCTTCAACAAGTGACCAATCGCCCGTTTAAATTGTCCTTTACTCATGCCAAAAACTTCCTTAATAATAGCCGGTGAGCTTTTATCCGTATACGGTAACTGCTTATTTGGTGCATGTTTTAATAATTCATAAATTTGGGCTGCATCATCGTCAATGGCTTCAAAGGCTCGCGGCTTCAAGGATAAATTCAAACTACCATGACTAGATAAACCAATCACCCGCGCATGCACCCGTTCTCCTAGACGGGGTTCACGATCTCGTTCTGAAGGATGAATGAACCCGAGTTGAAAACCATCCGTTAACACTAACGTACCGGATAATTTCAGGCGGTAAACAGTGGCGTTGACATTCCAATTTAACATTTTTGGGGATGGCTTGACCGCCATTGTTTGAAAAATTTGCTCATCGGCAAGTTGTCCCCAGATCCGATCATGGTCATCAACCCGTAGCGAAAGCAGCAAACGATCCCCTTTTTGGGGCCAAAGATTCTTGAGTGTCGGTAAATCATCTAAAGAAACTGCGATATCTTTATTGGGAAGTCCAATGTTCACAAAAACCCCTAAATCGCGCCGAACACTCACGACTTCGCCAAAGTCATAGTGGTCTACCTGTACGGTTGGAATGTGCTGACACGTCATCTGTAATTGGTGATCTTCATTTTCATATACAAACCCCTGTACTGAACCACCAATATGTAATACTTGTGGCGACTCATCCTTTGGTAAACGATAAGTTTGACCATTCCGTGCCGGCTGGACAAAATAATATTGATCATTTTCATCAATCATTACTGCACTAACAACTTTTCCCAAGTCTTGGTTCATCTTTTGTTCCTCACTTTTTGCTCAGCATCATAACCATTCTATTTTACATGGATTTTATGTAAAGTAAAAGAGGTTGGAACTAATTCCAACCTCTTTTAGGATTAGCTAGTAACATTACTTAACAGTTTGGATCCGCATCATGTTAGTGGTTCCCTTCTTACCAACTGGCAAACCAGCAATCACGATAATTTGATCCCCTTCGTTAGCAAAGCCTAACTTCTTAACTTCGTCATTAGCTAACTTAAACATTTCATCAGTATTAGCTGGCTTTTCAACAACGTATGGTTGAACACCCCAGTTAATCATCAGACCCTTTTGAGTCCGTTCATCAAATGTCAAAGCCACAATATCGGCATTTGGACGGTACTTTGAAATCATCCGCGCAGTGTAACCAGAAGCAGTAGCCGCAACAATCGTCTTGATACCAAGGTCACGTGCCGCGTTAGAAACTGCTGAACCAATCGTTTCAGTAACGTCTGACTTGTCGAAGTTGAATGTTTCAGTGCCGAATTGATCAAGGTTATTTTCAGCCTTAACGTCAATCCGAGCCATTGTAGCAACAGATTCAACTGGGTAGTCACCATTAGCACTTTCACCAGAAAGCATCGTGGCATCCGTTCCATCAAAGACGGCATTAGCAACGTCAGAAACTTCGGCACGAGTTGGCCGTGGATTTTCTTGCATGGAATCCAACATTTGTGTAGCAGTAATAACTGGCTTACCTAAAACGTTGCAACGACGAATCATCCGCTTTTGAACCAATGGAACATTTTCAGCTGGAATTTCAACCCCCATGTCACCACGAGGAACCATCAACCCATCAGCAACCGCAATGATTTCTTCAAAGTTGTCGATTCCTTCTTGTGATTCAATCTTTGGGAAGATTTGAACATCTTCCATGTCCTTTTCCTTTAAAAGTTCCCGAATATCAAGAACGTCTTGAGCCTTCCGAACAAAGGAAGCAGAAATGTAGTTAATTCCATTCTCCAAACCGAAACGAATATCACTGGAGTCCTTTTCAGTAATTCCTGGTAAATTAATGGAAACTCCAGGAGCATTTACACCCTTCCGGGAGCCAAGAAAACCGTGGTTAAGAACCTTACATACTAATTCCTTATTAGCTTCGTCCTTCTTTTCAACGACCATGTCAATCAAACCATCGTCAAACAGAACGTGTCCACCTTCATGAACGTCATCATAAAGACCTTCGTAAGTAACCGCGATCTTATCATGAGTACCTTCGATACTGTCATCCATTGAGATCCGTACTTCATCACCGATGTTGTATTCGATCTTACCATCCTTTTGAACAGTCGTCCGAATTTCAGCACCCTTGGTATCGAGCATAATCCCAACCTTTTTACCAGTGATTTCTTCAGCCTTGTGGACGTTGTTCAAACGACCAAGGTGTTCAGGATGATCACCATGTGAAAAGTTAAAACGGAAAATGTTTGCACCCGCGTTAATTAACTTAACGATTGTATCTACGTCCGTACTTGCCGGACCCAAGGTACTAACAATCTTGGTTTTCTTCATAACAGAATTCTCTCCTTTTGCAATACTACCTCAATCAATCTTGATTTAGCAGCTTTGATAGTACAGTGCTATAATAACACGTTTTAATTTGAGTGTCTGTAAAATTACATTAATTTTCTCGTGAAAATCATCATTTTTCAGGCACTTTTATGATAGCGCTTACTTGTCAAACGTTTGTAGAACAACGTTGTTACTGCCAAACACCTTGTTCAGTATATCACGAACTTCATCTTGCTGGCCAACCCACTGCTGCTGAGGTAATGTTGTTGCTTGCTGAGCGGCCACGTTATAAATTACCACCGGCGTATTGCCATGCAGGTTCTTAGTTAAATCAAGCATCTTTGGCAGCAGTTCCTTAACTGATGAATTATCACTGATTCGAACGACCCACCGTTGATGGCTGACCTGACGTTGATTCTTCAATAATTTTTCGACAGGAATGATTTGATTTGCAATAACTTGTAGCCGCTCATTGCGCTGCTCAACTGACCCCTCAATCATTACAATTGTAGTCGGCTTTAAGGCATCCACAAATCGCTGGTACTGACGAGGAAAAACGGTAATATCAATGTTACCAGTTTCATCAGAAGCAGTCGCAAACGCCATTGGTTGATGCGTCTTTTTGGTATTAATTTGACGAATTTGGTTGAGTAATACTAAGAATTTAACTGAAGATCCTGGTTTAAGATCCATAATACGCTGCGTATGCTGTTGCTGACGGACTCGCTGATACTGTGTCACTGGATGTCCAGATAAATACATTCCCAAATATTCCTGCTCCTTTTGCAGACGATACGTTAAGGAGTACTCCTGGCGACGCTTCATAATTGGCTGTAAATCCGCACTTTGAAAACTAAATTCATTCCCCGCAAAGACTCCAGCCAATCCTTCAATCATTTCCGCCCGATTGTAGCCAAGCTGATCAAAAGCGCCCGCATAAATTAGCGGTTCAATCAATGCTGCTTTTTGCCATTTCTCGCCCATTCGCTGAACAAAATCTGGTAGGTTTTTAAAATGTCCTGCTTTGCGCTCTTCAATAATTGCTTGGGTAAAATCACGGCGCATTCCCTTAATCATCGAAAAGCCCATCACAATTTGCCCATTTTGCAGTGAGTATTCCGTTTGACTCTGATTAATATTGGGGCCGATAATACTAACTCCGAATCGTTTAGCATCCGCCAAGTGAAGACGAACTTTATCCATGTTGGGTTCGATTGCTAAAAGCGCCGTAAAAAAAGCCGTTGTGAAGTGACATTTTAAGTATGCCATCTCATACGCCATTTTAGAATATGCAACTGCGTGTGACCGGTTAAAACCATAATTAGCAAATTGATCAATATAGTTAAAAACTTGCTCTGCAATGGGCTGGTGATAACCATTCTTAACCGCTCCACTAATAAATCGCTGCCGCATGCTTTCCATTGTCGCCTGTTTCTTCTTACTCATTGCCCGTCGCAGTAAATCGGCCTGTCCAAGTGAAAAGCCGGCCATTCGCGAGGCTACCTGCATTACCTGCTCCTGATAAACTAAGATCCCATAAGTTGGGCCTAAAATAGGCTGTAAGCTTTGATCTGGTAATTTAATTTGCTCCTGACCATGTTTTCTGGCAATAAAATGCGGAATATTTTGCATTGGTCCCGGTCGATACAGAGCATTCACCGCAACTATATCTTCAAAATTATCTGGAGATAATTGCTGGAGCGTTTGACGAATCCCAGTCGATTCAAACTGAAAAATACCGTCCGTTAACCCTTGTCTGAATAATTGGATGGTTTTATGATCATTCAACGGTACTTTCGTAATATCAAAGTCAGGTATCGTCTGGTGAATAATTGCTAACGCCCGGTCCATGATGGAAAGGTTACGCAATCCCAAAAAATCCATCTTTAACAGACCAACTGATTCCACAGTTTCTTTTGGAAACTGGGTCATCAGCAAACCCGCTTCATCATTCCCTGGTTGCAAAGGGACGATCTTTTTTAAAGGTGTTGCAGATAACACTACTCCTGCGGCATGGGTAGAATAGTGCCTTGGTAACCCTTCTAGTTTTTGAGCTACTTCAATCACTAATTTATTAATTGGGTCATCCGTCATCAAGTTACGCAGTGGTTGCGACTGCTGAATTGCCTCTGCCAAGGTAATTGATCGATGACGACTAAGCACCCGCAAAGTATCAATAATCTGCTCAACCTGGTATTTAGGCACACCAAACACCCGGCCAACATCACGAACGACCTGACGCGCCGCTAACGTCCCAAAAGTAATGATCTGTGCCACCCGTTCATGACCATACCGTTGATGAACGTATTCAAGAACCTCCTGCCGGCGATTATCTGGAATATCTAAATCAATATCTGGCATTTGTGCACGTTCTGGGTTTAGAAAACGTTCAAATAGTAAGCCATATTCAAGTGGATCCACATCAGTAATGGCTAACGCATAAGCAACTAGCGAACCGGCTGCAGAACCCCGGCCAGGACCAGTAGTAATTTGTTTACGGTGGGCAAACGCCATGATATCCCAAACAATTAAAAAGTAATCATCAAAACCCATCTGATGAATAACTGTCAGCTCGCGCTCCAATCGATCCCGATATTGTTTAATCGTGGTGTTTGGCGCCAAGTGACGTTTTTGTAGACCGATGATACATAGTTGACGGAGGTATTGCGCTGTACTCATCCCTTCTGGAACCGCAAATTTTGGTAAAACTGGCTTCTGAAAATTAATTTTAAATGAACTATTTTGTACTAACGCTTCATTGTTTTCTACGGCTTCAGCTAAGCCAGCTCGTTCATAGGCAGTTGTAAGGTCTTGAGCATTTCTTAAATAATGCTGACCAGTATTATGGGCGGTACTTAATGGTGACTCGATTTGTCGACCGTCGCCAATTGCTCTCAACACTTGGGTTGGGAAATATTGATTAGCCTCTAAATATTCTACAGGTTCATCCGCAATTAGCTTCAGACCATTTTGCAAGCTGAGATCTTTTAAAACTTGCCGTTCGGTTGGGTCTAGCACTAGATTAATCCCCATAAAGATATCTCCTGGTTGATTACCAAACCAAGATAATAATTTTTGAATAGTTGGATCCCGATGAGCAGTTAAAATCGCCATTGTCGGTTTTATGATAATTGCACAATTATCAATTTGTTTCACAAGATCCTGAACCGTCAGCCCAGCTTTTGATGTCATTTTCTGGGTGGATAATTGCATTAACTCCGTATAACCTTGCTGATTTTTGGCAATGACGGTAACAGTTATTTTTCGTTCGTCCAATTCTGCAAATGTCAGCTGTAATTTCAAACCAATAATTGGACGGATACCAGCATGTTGAGCAGCATTATAAAAATCTACCGCACCATACAAAACATTCTCGTCAGTTAAAGCAATCGCTGAATAACCCCGTTGACGAGCAGCTTTTACCAAATCGCATGGTCGAATTGTGCTTTGCAATAATGAATATGTACTTGTGACGTCTAATGGCGTTACTGACATTTTTCTCACCCATCCTTCTCGTTCAAATTATACCAAATCTGGGTTCCTGTGTTCCGAAGATTTTAATTGCGGTCGCGATCAATTGTGAATTATGCTAAAATAAGCTTGTGATTTTAAAGGGGTGATAATAAATGAAAAAACTTATGGGTAGCATCATGGCAATTATTTGGGGCGGTATTCTAGGAATGCTCCTCGGCTATATCGGTAGTCAATTGGAAGCCACTTCCATTAACTTTTTACATGCTGCAATCACAGGCGCAGTTTTTGCAGTGATTGCAACTAATTGTGTTTACGCGATTACCACCAAGGCCAACCCCGCACGACAAAAGTAATCAAATTATTTAAACTCAAAAAGTTCGCGAAACGAGATATAAACGTTTCGCGAACTTTTTTATTTTGTCACTTAGTTATTTATTATTAACAACGTTTAACTTGTTCATCTCAAGTAAGACGTCAATTACCCGATCCATAGTTTGAGCTGAAACGTATTCAAACCGACTATGCATGTTTTCGCCACCAGCAAAGAGGTTTGGCGTTGGCAATCCTTTGTAAGAAATGGTTGAACCATCAGTACCACCCCGGACAGGATAAATGTCAGGCTTGATGTCTAAGTTTTCCATTGCCTGCTTGGCCAAATCAACAACTTCCATATGATCCTTGAGAGCATCACGGAGGTTGTAGTATTGATCATTCATCGTTACCTGGATCCGGTCTTCACCTAGTTGGGCATTAATATCATCGGCAGCTGCTTGAAGCGCGTGCTTGCGTTCATTAAAGATATCCTTATCATGGTCACGAATCAGGTATTCCATCTGGGCACTGTCAACCGTACCACTAAACTTGTAAAGGTGGAAGAACCCTTCCCGACCTTCAGTCCGTTCTGCGCGGTCATGGTCAGGAAGACTATTATGAAGATCAATCCCTAATTGGAGAGCATTAATCATTGTTCCCTTGGCAACCCCAGTGTGAACGTTCTTACCCGAAATATCAATTACCGCATGGGCTGCATTGAACGTTTCATATTCCAATTCGCCAAGTGGTCCACCATCAACCGTATATGCAAAATCCGCACCAAATTCATCTGGTTCAAAGTGTTCAGCACCAATGCCAATTTCCTCATCAGTTCCCAAACCAATTTGAATTGTACCGTGCTTAATTTCAGGATGCTGAAGTAGATATTCGCAGAAAGTGATGACTTCAGCAACACCAGACTTATCGTCAGCTCCTAACAGAGTTGAACCATCAGTAGTAATTAATGTATCACCTTGGTACTTCTTTAATGATGGAAATTCCTTTTGAGTCAAAACATATTTTCCATCCGCATCTAATTGAATGTCAGACTTGCCATCGTAATCTTCAACCACTTGGGGATTAACATTATGCGCATTGAAATCTGCCGTATCAACGTGTGCAATCAACCCCATTGCTGGTACATCATAATCTAAATTACTTGGTAAGGTTGCTAACAGGTACGTATTAGCCTTATTAAAGCGGACATTGGATAAACCAATTTGCTTTAATTCCTTTTCCAAATCCTTAAGAAAGGCCATTTCTTTGGGATCAGAAGGCAGTGTATCACTATTCGGATTAGAACGTGTCTCAACCTTAACGTACTTTAAAAAACGTGGTAATAGATTTTCATACTTTAAACTTGCCATTTGTTTAACACCTCATTTTTTCGTTACGAACTCGAACGGCTCTGTGTTTATTCTAGACTGAATTACTTCCACTGACCAGTTCTTTTTTTGTTTCCATTGATTTAGGAGGTTACTTAACCCCTTAATCGCCACTGCTTCAATGTGGTGCCCTGGATCAACAACGACCAACCCCGCCGCTTTCATATCATGTGCAACATGGTAGCTAACGTCACCTGTAACGTATGCATCTGCTCCCTTGGCAATTGCCTCATGATAAAATTCTGAACCAGCACCACCTAAAACAGCAACCCGCTTAATTTGACGCGGATCATCAGTGGGAGCGATCAACCGCAAACCAGGAATTGAAAAGACCTTCAGACAGTACTCAGCAAATTGGGCGACGGACATTGCTGCAGGTAGCTCACCGATTCGTCCCATTCCTCGGGGCATCCCCGTAATCGGATCAATATCTTTATCAACCAGTGGTACTGCATTTTGAAGTTGCAATTGATCAGCCAGCCAATCATTCATACCGCCATTGACACTATCTAAATTCGTATGTGCCGCATAGACCGTGATCCCGCTATTTAAAATTTTTGCGTACATTGCATTTTGTGGATTACGAATATCTAGATCCTTAGCCGGGTGAAACATGACCGGATGGTGAGCAAAAATAAAATCCGCTTGCCTTTCAATTGCTTCATCGACTACTTCCGGCCGAACATCCAAAGTTGTCATAATTCGTTGAACAGGTTTATCGGGATCACCAATTTGCAATCCGACATGATCCCAGGATTCCGCCAATTCTGGTGGGCAAAAACGTTCAAATTGGTTGATTATCTCAGTTCCCGTCACCATGACTTAACACCTCTTTGATTAAATCTATCTTTTGCTGCATTCGCTGTAATCGCTCAACAGGAATCGTCGCCGCTTGGTGCATTTGATTCACCGCATTTTGACACCGTTCCAGTTCTTGTTGCCATTTGGTAATAAAGATTGCCGTCGGTTTTTCTAAAAGAAACGGACCGAAAAGTAATTCTTTGGCTCCATATCGCACTGGACACACGGTTGGCTCAGCCACAATCACTTCATAAACGTGCCCATCTTCTGCGACCATTTGCTCAGCTACAATCTGGTACTGATGACGCATTAACCATTCGCGAACCCGATTTTCACCGACGTTAGGTTGTAAAATCAAACGCCGAACACCTATCAGCTGTGCTTGTCCTTCATCTAAAATGCGGGCAATTAATGAACCACCCATCCCAGCAATCGTTACTACGTTAATTTGGTCATCCTGGTGAACAGCCGCCAAGCCGTCCGCTAGTCGGGGAATTAGTTGTTCTTGAAATCCTAACCGTTGAATTTCTTTTTGCTCATTTTCAAACGGCCCTTTTGCTACCTCTCCTGCAACCGCATAGCGAATCCGGTTTTGAATTAATAATGCAGCTGGCAAATATGCATGATCAGAACCGATATCTGCCAGGCGAGCTCCGTCAGGAACGTACTGGGCTACCGTCGCAAGTCGTTTAGAAAGATGGTTTGCATCCACCTTGATCATCCCTTCTTCAATCAAATTCTTTTCAAATTTATTATAACAAAAAAGACTGGGGTCCTCTGAACTGAGCCCCGTCAAGTAGACAAGTAAATATATAATTTAATTAGGCAGCCTGATTCCGATATTCTATCGGAGTGAGGCTGTTTAATTTTGTTTGATAACGATGATGATTATAGAAATTAATGTACTCATCAATGGAAT
>DWZS01000023.1 GCA_019117445.1 Candidatus Limosilactobacillus excrementigallinarum
GAAAATGATAAGATAGTGGTGCCCATAAAGGTCCTTCTTTCTAATGGAATGTTGTAACGACACCATTAAAGACCTTTATGGGTTTTTCTGTCCACTAAAATGTTCAACTTAAATTTTACAATCTGCCATTATAAAAGGAAAAAATCCCATTAATAAATTACCGAAGGTAATTCATCAACAGGATTTAGTGTAGAGCCAGCTATTTTTAGTTAGTATGATGTTCGCGCAGTTTACGTTCCACAAGATGGTGGTCAGCTTTACCAGGATTCAGTTCAACGAGTTCTCCAGACCCGCTATAGATAATCCATTCGGCTAGGTTCACAATGTGGTCACCCGCCCGTTCTAAGTAACGAATTACGTTGAGGTAGGTTTCATACGAAGTGACATGATCATTGCTAGCTTTTAAAGCGGCAATAATTTGTTTTTGTTGTTCAACGTAGAGAACATCGACTTTTAAATCTTCGTTCGCAACTTTGTAGGCCGTCTTCTCATCTGTGAAAACGTAGGCGTCCATGATTTGTTCAAGCATTTTACGGACGATCATCATCATTTGTTGAATATTATCTTGAATTGCTTGGTCCTGATAATGATCGGCCATGCGGACAGTACATTGGGCAATGTGCGAAGCGTAATCACCAATTCGTTCGATGTCAGTACTAGCTTTGAGGATACTAATGATTTTACGGAAGTCTGCGGCAACCGGTTGCTGCAATGCCATTAGTTTTAAAGCCTGTTTTTCTAAATTAACTTCATCAGTGTTAATATGCGAATCACCAGACAAAACTTGTTTAGCAAGTTCTGGATCGTGGTTGGTGAATGCTTGTGTAGCTTGGTAGATTTGTTCACTTGCGTCAATCCCCATTTCCATAAAGTGGCTACGTAGTCGTTTTAATTCATCATTAAAAATTTCGCTCATGGATCGGCCTCCTAACCAAATTTACCGCTCAGATAATCGGCGGTCTGTTTTTTCTGAGGGTTCATGAAAATATCTGCAGTTTGATTATATTCAATTAATTCACCTTGGTGCAAGAAGGCGGTCCAATCAGCAGAACGCGATGCCTGCTGCATGTTATGAGTCACCATAATAATGGTGAAGCGCTTTTTGAGGTGCACAAGTGTATCTTCAATTTGGGTTGTCGAGATGGGATCCAATGCACTAGTTGGTTCATCCATGAGAATAATTTCTGGTTCAACGGCGAGAGTGCGCGCAATACAAAGTCGTTGTTGCTGACCACCAGATAGGGCCAGAGCACTTTTCTTGAGAGAATCTTTGACTTCGTCCCATAAGGCAGCTTGCTTTAGACTTGTTTCAGCACGTTCTGCTAATAATTTACGATCTTTAACCCCAGCTAAACGTAGTCCATACACAACATTATCGAAAATTGATAGGGGGAAGGGGGTTGGTTGCTGAAAGACCATCCCAATTTGTTGTCGAACCCGATAGATGTTTACTTTGGGTTGATTAATATCGACATCGTGGAAATTAATTTTACCAGTAACCGTAGCTAAGCCATCGTTCATCCGATTAAGGCTGCGGAGAAGCGTGGACTTACCAGAACCAGATGCACCAATCAAAGCAGTAATTTGATTTTGGGGAAATTTCATTGAGATATTTTCAATCACCGAATGGTCACCGTAAGCGACACCGAGTGCCTCAACAGAAATTGCGGGATTTGAAATGTTAGTCATTGAGTATCCTCCTCTATTTGATTAATCCTTGTCGTCGACTAAGCCGGTGAGCGATAAAGCGAGCTAATAAGTTGAAAAATAGAATCGTTAGTAACAGGATTACGACTGCTCCATTTGAAATTGCTCGAGCATCAGGAACTAATCCTTCGTTATTAACTTTCCAAATGTGGACAGCGAGCGTTTCTGCCGGGCGCAGCGGATGCAAAAAACTAGTTGGACTAAACGGGTTCCAATTAGAGTAACTAATTACGGATGAACTTTGACCGGAAGTGTAGATTAATGCGGCAGCTTCACCGAAAATTCGTCCAGCACTAAGAATGGTTCCCGTCATAATTCCTGATAATGCTGCCGGGAGAACAATTTTAGTGGTTACCCGCCATTGAGACATTCCTAGTCCCAGACCAGCTTGTCGTTGTAATGATGGAACTTGTTGCAAGGCGTTTTCGCAACTTCTGGTTAGTAGGGGGAGATTTAAGATTGTTAGTGCCATCGCACCAGCAAGTAGTGAGAAATCCAACCCCCATTGGATCACAAAGACTAAGTAGCCGAAGAGGCCGACCACTACTGACGGGAGAGAACTAAGCACTTCCATGGCTAGACGAATTAAGTTCGTAAATAAGTTTTGTGGAGCATATTCACTCAAGTAAATTGCGGCACATAGTGCTAGCGGGACGGAAACGAGCATTGTTAAGAAGAGTAGGTAAACGGAGTTAAAAAGTTGATCACGGATGCCACCGCCACGGCTAAAAGATTCTGCTTGACTAGTAATAAAATGCCACGAAATATTGGGTAAACCAGTGATTAGTAGATAGCCAAGGAGGGATAGGATTAGGACACCAATGAGAGCGGAGAAACCAAGAATAATGATGGTTGCGATCCGATCAATTTTAATGGGACTCATGAATGATGGGCTCCTTTCCGGTTAACTAAGTGAATCAGGAGGTTAAAAGCTAGGGAGAGAACTAATAAAATGAGGGCTAGCGACCACAGAGCGTTGTTTGCGGGGGTCCCCATCACGGTGTTCCCGATTCCGGTGGTGAGTACACTGGTCAATGTTGACGCCGGCTCGGTTAATCCGTGGGGGATCACGGTCGTATTACCAATCACCATTTGTACTGCCAGCGCCTCACCGAATGCCCTTGCCATTCCGAAAATCATTGCAGTTAGAATGCCACCCTTTGCGCTAGGTAAGATTATCCGGGAAATAGTTTGCCACCGGGTCGCTCCAAGACCGGCTGAAGCCATGCGGTATGACTTAGGAACAGCGTTTAGACTGTCAATGGTCATCGAAGTCATTGTTGGCAGCACCATTAAGAAAAGTACCACAATGGCTGCCAAAATTCCGAAGCCCGTCCCACCAAACATTTTTTGCAAAAATGGAATCACAACGGTGAGCCCAACGTAACCATAAACGACGGATGGAATTCCAACTAGGAGTTCCACAATTGGTTGACAGATTTTGTAAACTTGTTGCGGCAAGATTAGGCTCATTGCGATGGCTACGACCAATGCTAGTGGGAGTGCAATGATCCCGGCTAACAAAGTAACCAATAGCGAGGTAACAATCATTGGGAGGGCGCCGAAAAGATTTTGTCCTGGTTTCCAGATTTGGCCAGTTAGAAAGTCGATTAATTTGACGTGATCTTGAGTAAAAAGGGCAATCCCTTGGTAAGTTAAGAAGACTATGATAGTAATTACTAAAGTTGCGATGATGGTGATTGATAAAAAGCTAATGATTTTACCAGTTACTTCCTGATAACTTTCTGCAGAAGGACTAGTGAGCTGTTTTGACCATTTTTTCATACCTATTTTTCCTCAATAATTTGGTTATTAGCGGTTTTTTTAACTTTCATATCATGAATGCTAATGTAATTTGTGGAGTTAACGAGGTGCTGCTGGATAGCTGGCGATTGCATGTAGCGAATGAACTGTGTTGTTGCCGAGTTGGGATTTAGTTTGGTGTACATATGCTCATATGACCACAACGGCCAACGGTTGGTAGTAATATTGGCTTTAGTTGCCTTAAAATGATTCAGTTGGAGTGACTTGACGCGTTGATTAACGTAAGAACGGGTGATATAACTAATTGCTCCGGGAGTATTGGCGACGATTTCTTTTACCGTACCATTAGAATCTTGTTCTTGGCTGGTGACTTCTTCATCGTTCTTTTTAAAAACGGTTTGTTCAAATGCTACTCTGGTACCACTACCGTGGGCACGGTTAATAACGGTGATTTTTTCATTCGGACCACCCACCTGTTGCCAATTAGTAATCTTTCCGGTGAAGATTTGCCGAAGTTGTTCCAGGGATAGATTATCCACTGGTAAATTCGGATTAACAATTGGGACAATCCCAGCTACTGCCACCACATGTCCGCGCAACTTTTTAGCGTTAATCCCATTTTGTTGGCTAGCGAAGACGTCAGAATTACCAACATCAACGGCGCCTGCTTGAACTTGGCTGAGTCCCGTTCCCGAACCGCCACCTTGAATGGTAATGTGAATTCCAGGATGTTTTTGCTGATATTGGTGCGCAACAGCCTCAGTTAAGGGCTGTAGGGCTGTTGAGCCGACGATACTAATTTTTTGTGGTTTAGTTTGGTGACGGTTCGTGGCCCAACCAACAATGATGAAGGTGACGATAATGAATGCTGCACCAGCACTTAGCCATTTTTTCATTAATGTGACTCCTTTAAAATATGCAGAAAGTAATTGTCACTGCATGGATTTCATGGTACAAAAGAAGCATATCAAGCGGATGTAAATATTTAGTTGTTCGAATGTAAATGTTATGTAAATTATGAGAGGGAGCCATGGTGAAGAAGTTTCTACTGATGACTCAGCAACCAGCATTGGTTGAGCAAATAAAATTAATTGCCCAAAAAGCGCAGTGGCAGGTTGAACAGGTCACCACGCCGACAGGTTTAGTGGTGAAGCTAGATGGTGATCAATACCACGGTGTTTGGTGGGATCTAACAAATGTTAATCTTGACACTACAATTGCTACGGTGACCTTGATTCGTGATCAGGTAACGGGACCTATTATGATTATGGCGCGAAAATTGACCAATCGCGTAATACAGAAATTGTATCAAGCACGGGTTGACGATGTGATATTACTTCCTTTCCACGGAGCAGTATTAACTGCTCAAACTAAGCAACGCCTATGGGTTTATAGTCGCCTAACACGGCCAAAGGTTGTTGCAATGGAGCATAATCATCCGCTCCATGTTGAAGATCAACAACAAGTGGGTGAATGGAAGATTGACGAAAAGAACTATTTGGTGACAAAGCACGGTCAACAGATTCAATTAACACCGAAAGAATTTCAGCTATTGACATATTTGGTCAATAATCGTGGACAAGTATTAAGTCGCGATCAGTTAGTGAATGGAGTTTGGGGATACGATTTACTGGAGACTTCACGGATTGTTGACATTCACATTAGTCATTTACGTGATAAGTTAGAGGATGATTCTCAACATCCGGTACATTTGTTAACTGTTCGTGGGTTTGGTTATAAGCTCGTATAAAAAGAGGCGGGTGGTAGAAACCATTATGGCTTCTATCACCCGCCTTTAATATTAGGCCTTATTTAATTTGATGATTACTCTTGAACTGCTTTAGGTTTGCCTTAGTTGGATTCAGGTTTAACCATTCCTTAGAGAGAAATGCATCATTCATATGATACTTAGGCTTCGGCTGCGATTGTTCTAAGAATGGTGCAGTTTGGCGATCAAAGTCAACCCAACCTGCCCATCCGATATGGATCGTATCCTGCATGAACCCATCTTGATTACCTTTATGGGAGTAATCGACGATGTTATTAAATCCTTGAGAGCGCAATTGCGTTTTAATCTTGCGTACTGTGCGGTAATACATTGGCATGGACATCCCTGTGTGTTTTTCCCATTTAGCATTCACCGGTGTAATCATAAAGATCACATTTGTATTGGTTTTATGGAACTGATTTAATACCACTTCCAAATCCCCATATTCTGGTGACTTTGTGTAGTCAAAATGCTTTTGGGAATTAGCGGTGCTCTTGATATGTCCACGCATCCGTCGGTTATAGAATGAATTCAAAACCCCGAAGTTATTGTTACTAGAAGCCCGGTCATGTTGCTTAATTGCTGCCGCTGTTAAATCAGCGTAATTAAGTTGTTCAGGAAGGAGCCGTGCTTTCGGCTTAATTCGCCGATCGTAGTTATCCTTGATAAAGAACCCAGAGAAGAGATTATCTTCATGGTGCAAGAGCGTAATCTTTGAATTGATTACCCAGCGATCCCACTTGCTCAAGGATTGTCCCTTACTAATCTTATTAGCGTAACTACTAATTGATCCGTCATCACCCAGTAATTGGATTAGACGTTTAGCAGTATAACGATCGTAGGCCGATTGTGGGTTAGCTTGCCGTAACCACATTAAGTTAGCGTAGGCACCGTTATAATATTTAAAAGCGGATGGCATTACCCCACGCTTGACGAACCATTGTGGGGAAATAACGTAAACAGCCTTTTTACCTTGCATTTGTTGAGGCATCATTGCCATGTTAAACAGTTGGGGCAATGATTGTGTCCCCCGAGAACCAAACATAAACGGCCGGTAGGAATGATACCTTTCAGCCATAACCGCAGGATGGTAACGATCCATCCGGTTAAATTCACTAGAACCAAAAAATGGAACATATTTCGAGTGACGACCGCTGAGGGCCTGAACCTTTAAGGAACGATTTTTAAAAACCGTTGGGCTCAGGGAAACCGCAGCTCGTTGTTCAGTAGCAGCAGAATGACGACCAGACCATGGTAAGCAAAAGAAGATGAATGCTAATAATGCCGCAACAATCACTGGGCCAAAAATTGACCACAGCTTTTTCTTGTTAGTCATTTTGTAATTCCTTTACCCGATCCGCAATCTTATCAACAGAACTCCAAGCACTCCGGTCAAATTCTGAAACGGGAACTTGGATATCAAATTCATCTTGAAGAGACAATAAGAATTGTACGGTCGCCATAGAGTCTAAAAGACCGTCGGCATATAAATCTGCAGTGGTATCAGAGAAGTCACTTGCGTCACGACCAGTTGCTTGTGCTAATAAATCTTGAATTTGTTCTTTCATGATAATTCCTCCAGATATTTTTATATAAAGTTATTTCATTGCGGCGGGACTGAACCATAAGGTGTTCAAGAAGCCACAGAAGATTAAAAATCCGAAAACGACAAAGTTAAAGGTAATAAATCCAGCAATGAACTTAGTCAATTTAGTCGATTTAAGATTCTTGTAGTGTTTTCGCTTATAGCGAAGCCACCAGTCATTGATCACTAAGGCTAAGCCATGTAGGAATCCATATAGAATATAATACCATGTTACGCCATGCCAGAAGCCCATGACGACCATGTTTAACATGTAAGCAATGGATGATAAAACGTTCCGGTTTTTAAACCAGCGTTTTTTAGTGGCTAGGAACACAAAGCGCATGAAGATATAATCACGGAACCAGAACGACAGAGACATATGCCAACGGTTCCAGAATTCCTTAATATTTTTAGAAAGGAACGGCTTATTAAAGTTCATTGGGGTTTCGACACCCATGATGTAACTAATGGCAACCGCGAATAATGAGTATCCGGCGAAGTCAAAGTATAAGTCACCGGTATAAACATAAGCAACGCCAACAACCCACCATGAAAGGTGTGGGGCATGTGCCATCGCTTGGCGTTGGAAATAAGGGAGCCATTGTTGAGCAAAGAAATAATCCACAACAAACTTGTATACAAATCCGATAAATAAATACAGAACCGCTTTTTGCAGTAAACTGAGATACTTTTCCCGACTAGGAACTTTTTTGTAATCTTTTGAAAAACGGCGGTATCGATCGATTGGCCCAGAAGTAATGGTTGGCATAAAAGCCATGAACCGGACAAACTTCCACCAATTAAGATCTTTAACGGCACCATCTCTCGTTTCAATGATTGTTCCTGCAGCTCGGAAAGTTAAGTAAGAAATCCCCAAGAAGCCGAGGAGTGAATTATGGCCAACCATTGCGGGAGTGAATTTAACAATGATGATCGGCAAGAGCGATAAAAAGACGGTTATGTAAAAAACCATACTGTTATTTTGCTTTTGTCGGTAATGGAAGTACCACATTACTAAGCAAGTTTGGTAAATGATATAAACAATCAGCGAAGCAGCCTGTTTGTAGTTTTGACCATCAAACATGAAGAAGATGAAGATAAAGCTAATGAGTGCTTCATACCATTCAAAACGTTTACCAAAGTAAAGGCCAATGCCCATTGGAACTAGGGCAATTAACAAGTAAATAAAATACGAAGGGGTTCCATAGGCGGAGAAGTTTGGTAAGCTTGCAAACCAATTAATCATTATTTATTAGCCTCCGCGATGAGTTGCTTAACCGCAATCTTACCATTTGCTGATGTTGGGTAACTATCAACGTAGATGAATTGGGTTGGCATCATGTAATCCATAATTTTATCTTTCAAGCTTTCCCGAATGGCCTTTGTTAATTCGGTCTCGCTGGCGAAATCGTTTGGTTCGGCGATCACATAGGCAATCAAATGCGTTGCTTTACCATTTTTATCATACTTTGGTACCGCTACGGCTTGCTTAATGTATTGACTTAACTCCAGGCTGGAGCGGACTTCGTCAAGTTCTACCCGGAAACCGTGTAATTTGATTTGGAAGTCCATCCGACCAATGATATGACGAAGGCCATCAGCACTGATGTAGCCAGCATCCCCGGTACGGTATGATTGTTGACCATTGAACTTAAAGAAGTTTTTAGCAGTTTTTTCCGGATTATTGAGGTAACCAGCGGCAACACTGTCACCGGAAATAATAATCTCACCATGCTTTCCAGGTTCAGTGATTTGTTGGTCGCCGTCCCAAATTGTAGTGGTAACTCCAGGCTTATCGTAACCAATTGGGAGCCGTTTGGCATCCTTGACCATATTCTTTGTAATTTCACAGCTGGTAACTGCTACAGTTGCTTCCGTAGGTCCATAAGTGTTGTAGATGTGGGCATCTGGAAACTTTTGGAACAGCCTTTTAACGGTTGAAACAGATAATTCTTCACCACAAAAGACAAACTTTTGTAAATCGGGCATCTTTTCAGCATTAAAGTCAGGACTGAGCAGCAGCAATTCTGCAAATGAAGGAGTACCAAAGAAGACATTGATCTTGAGATCTGGTAAGACTTTAAAGAGCTGACCGAAGTTTTGGACTACCTTAACAGGAATGGCTTTGACAGTAGCGCCCGAGAGCATTCCAACTAACCAGTAGAAATGGGAAATATCAAAAGAAAATGGTGGTTGACCAAGGAAGGTCGCTTCCCGAGGGAGATCAAAATCATCGCCTAGCATCCAATTAGCGAAAGTTGTAATGTTGTTAGCGCTAATTTCAATACCCTTTGGCGAACCAGTCGTTCCAGAAGTGAAGAGAATGTAGAAAGTATCATCTCCAGCGACTTCATGATCCATATTATAGGATACTTGCTTGTCCATGATTTTACGTAATTCAAATCGGTTTAAGATTCGTCCATCGTAGTTCAAATCTTGGTCTGGGAAGTCATCAACTGCAATCACCAATTTAGGATCGGCAGTGTTAATGATTGACTGCATTCGGGGAAGGGCCGAACCAGTTTCTACTGGAATGTATGCATGACCAGACTTTAAACCACCAAGAAATCCAGCAACCATTTCAAATTGATGGTCGCCATAAAACATAATCGGACTACCTGCTGGAATGTCACTGTGATCAAGCCAGGCCGCAAGTGCGTTGGATGCATTGACTAAATCTTGATAAGTATGGGTCGTCCCCATTTCATCGAAATAAACCTTATCAAGGTGTTGTTTGGCGATTTGATCGATTTCAGGAACAATATTTGTAACCAAAACTCTTTCCTCCATTAAAATTCGTTATAAATGAATGGGGCTTGTCCAGCACCAAAGTAACCATAAAGGTAAATTAAGGCAACTAGAACGACGAAATAAAAAAGCGTCTTTAAGATAAACGTGTACGTTGGATGATCTTTGAGCGCTTTAATCATTAAATTACCATCCTTTCTGACTGGCGAAGACAGCCTTCATAAATAATCGGCATGACCTAGTATAGTCATCATTTCAAATTAAATAATAATATGAAATTAGAAATTACCTAATTTTAAAAATATCAAACGAAATTATACAACATCTTATAAGGCAGTGTAAACGAATTGGGGTTAAGAAGGTTTAGTTAATTATAATTAATGAATTTTATTTCCTATTAATGAACGTCTTTGATATAATCAATAGGAAACGCAAACAAATGTTTGGAGGGCGACGATGCGATTTTTACATACTGGAGACTGGCATATTGGAAAGAACTTGGCTGGCTATAATTTACTGGTGGATCAACATGCGACTTTTGAAAAGATCCGCCAAATTGCTAAGGCAGAACAAGTAGATGCAATGGTCATCGCTGGTGATTTATATGATCGGACAATTCCAAGTGAAGCGGCTACTCGTGAATTAACCAGCGAATTAGTGGAGTTAAATCTTCAGGATCAGTTACCAATTTTTGCAATCAGTGGTAATCATGATTCAGCTACCCGACTGGGAGTGGGGAGTCAATGGTTTACAAGCAATGATTTCTATTTAAATACAAAATTTAGTCAGGCGTTTATGCCAATTGAATTTGCTGATACCCAGTTATTTTTGTTGCCTTTTTTTGGTTTACAAGAAGCCCGGAATTATTTTGCGGATGATCAAATTAAGGATATTAATTCTGCAATGAAAAAAATTATCGCGGCAATGAAAAAGCAATTTGCAGATGACAAGCAGCATGTATTAGTTGCCCACTTCTTTGCGGCAGGAAGTCAGCGAACTGCCGATTCAGAAACGATGATTGAAGTAGGGGGATTGAGCGCCGTCAATACAGATTTATTAACTGACTTTGATTATGTTGCCCTTGGTCACTTGCACAACAAAAACGCATTGCAGGAGGAACGGATAAAATATAGTGGCTCGCCAATGAAGTTTTCAGTTTCCGAAGCCAATATGGAAAAAGGAGTCTGGATCGTGGATACGTCCCCGTTTAAGATTCGTTGGGTTGAGCTTCCTGCGATTCATGATATTCACGTAATCGAGTCCTCAATGGATCAATTGACTGATCCAGCATTTGCTAAGCAGTATCCCAAAGATGATTATTATGCAATTAGACTTACAGATCGACAAATTATTCCGGATGTCATGAATCGTTTGCGACAATATTACCCGCAAATCTTAAGTCTCGGTCGTAAGTATGGGTTTGAAGGGCCCCACGAAAATTACCATCGCCATAATCAACGTCAATCACCTAAACAATTATTTGCTGATTTCTTTGAAAAAACGGTGGGTACTAAACTAAATGCAGAACAAGAAAAGATTGTTGACGCTACGTTAGCGGACATGCAAAAGGGGGGATCACTAGGATGCAACCATTAAAACTACATCTGCAGTATTTTGGCCCTTATAAAGATGAAGTGATAGATTTTCAAAAGTTGACAGGAACAACAGTCTTTTTGGTAAGCGGCAATACCGGAAGCGGGAAAACCACAATTTTTGATGCAATGTGTTACGCACTTTTTGGGCAAACTACTAATGACCAAGACCGTGATGCGACAGCACTGCGTTCGGATTTTGCACCAAATAATCAAGAAACGCGCGTTACTTTTACTTTTACTCATAAAGGACAAACTTATCAAATTACCCGCCAGCCTAAACAAACGATTATGGGTCGTGGTAAGAAATTAGTCGAACATGGGACAAAAGTTAGTTTAATCTATCCGTTGGAGAATTCAGAACCAAACGAAATTAGTAAAATCGGGCCAGCAAATCAATTTATTGAACAATTATTGAATTTAACCCGGGATCAGTTTAAGCAAATTGTGCTCCTGCCGCAGGGGAAGTTTCGTCAATTTCTAGAATCAAGCAGTTCTGATAAAGAAACATTATTACGAGATCTTTTTAATACGCACTTTTATGAACAATGGGCAGCAACGTTAAAAAAACAGCTCACTGAACAGCAAGAAACTTATAAGCAAACATTAGATAAACTGTCTGTTATAAAGGCAAACCTATCAGATGTTGATGGTGATCAACCGACGACTGAGTGGTTAAGCCAGGTTGAACAGCAAATGAAAGATCGAAAAAGTGAGATTGAAAATATTTCCCAGGAAATAACTGAACAGCAATTAGTGACGAACCAACTGAATCAACGATTAAATAACCAGCGTGCTTTAGTACAGTCAATGGGTGAAAAAAAGGAAGCGGATGCGGGTCTCCTAAATTTGCAAGAGCAGGAACCACAAATTAATCAGTGTCGAGAAATCATTGAACGGTTAACTTGGTATCAGGAACATCAGGCTGGGTATTTAAATTACCAAAGTTTACATACAAAACTGGCGGAAAATCAGCAACTCATAACTGATAAACAAGCTGAAATAAAGAAGCTACGGATTGAGCAAAAAAAGATTGATACAATTGTTGAGCAATTGAAGCAGAAGAACGAACAAATTCGAAAGCTTCAGGAACGGAAAAATATTTTAGAAAGCCAACTACCACAGTATACGCATCGCGATCAGCTTAAGCAGGCCATTCGAATTGAAGAAAAACGGTTCAATGAACAGCAACAATTAGTTACAAGTCAGAAAGAAAAACTAGAGTCAACCCAGCAGCGTCTACAAAGGGTTACGGATGAACTTAACCAGCTGGGCGATGTTCACGATCATGAATTAAACTTTGAAGCTCAGCGGCATCAACTACAGAAGCTCCAGGAAATAATTGCGGATATTCAAAAACACCAGTGTAAATCAAATGAATTTTCTAGCCAGCGACGGACTTTACAACAATGGTTAGATCAGCAGCAACAATTAATTAGCCAGGCACAAACAACTTATGATGACTTGAAAGAGGCATATCTGCGTGGAGAGATCGCGCGATTAGTTCACCAATTAAAGCCTGGTTCGCCATGTCCAGTTTGTGGGGCAACTGATCATCCACACCCTGCACCTTTACCGAAAGATAATCGCGTGGTATTAAATGACGAAGTTGAAGTTGCTAATCAACGTTTGAATCAGTTGCAAAGGGAACAAGCGGCTAAAAAATCGCAGCTTGATGATCAGCAGCATCAAATTAATGAAGAAACGGATGCCATCAATCAGTTGTTAGAACAGCTGAGTCAATTAATGAATGATGACTTTACGACGAGTGATGAGGCAAAGGAGAAAGTCCGGGACTTTTCTGAAACTGTTAATAAATTGCGACAAGATTTACTAAATGAGAAACGGCAAACGCAAAAATTGCTAACAGAACAGTCTGATTTGAATCAACGCCAAACGGAAGAACAGCAACAATTTACAAAAGCTCAAAAAGTGCTAGACGAGCTACAGATGCAACTGACGACTGATCGAGCAACCTATCAAGCGGTCGTCAGTGATTTACAAACTGAATATGAAGATACTAAGAGTGCAACGGATCAGGTTGGTGAATGGCAAGAGGAAATTGATCAGTTCCAACAGCACCAACAAAAGGTGCAACGTAAACAAGCGATGTTATCAGAACGGGTGACGAATAATCAACAAGAACTAACGAGACTAAATCAATTAGTTCAAACGCTCCAAAAACAGTTAACGGAGAGCCAAAAAAAGTTACAGCAGCAGTTAGCAGATTATGATCCAGAACTGGATGATAGTTTTTGGACTTGGGCTGGTGGCCATCTCAATGAGTTGACGACTTTACAAAGCCGTGTGCAAGTTTTCCAAACTAAACAAACCCGTCTTCAAGCACTTATTCAGCGTCTAGAAAAACAAATTGGTAATCAATCGATGCCGAATGTTAAGCAAACTAGTCAGAATTTAGCTGAAGAACAGGGACGATTAGCGGAGTTACAACGACAGAGTGGTCAACTTAGCAACGAACTGCAAACCATTGTAAAAACTTACGATCAAGTCGCAAAAATTAATCGCCAACAAAATTCAGAATTGAAGCGAGTCCAAGATTTGCAGACCGTTAGTGACGTGATGAACGGGAATACTGATAATAAACTTAGTTTAGAACGGTATGTACTGCAAAGTTATCTAACAGAGGTTCTGCAGGTAGCAAATGAACGGCTAGCAAAACTGACGAATGGACGTTATGCTTTTAAACTTAGCGATGAAGCTGCAAGAGGTAACGGAACGAAGTGGAGCGGCCTTGAAATTAATGTTTATGATGATAATGCGGGTCAAGAACGCAGTGTCCGGACCCTTTCAGGCGGTGAAAGTTTTATTGCGTCATTGGCATTAGCTCTGGGACTAGGCGAAGTTATTCAAGAACGCAGTGGTGGCATTAAAGTAGAAACACTATTTATTGATGAGGGCTTTGGATCACTAGATCAAGAAGCGTTGGATCAGGCGATGAATGCTTTAGAGTCAATTAAAGGCTATCAGATGATTGGCATTATTAGTCACGTGACTGAATTAGAAAATCAAATTCCCAACCAGTTGCGGGTGATTTCGCGTAATGGCGTGAGTCATGTTGAATATCGTCAAGAAATTTCCAGTCTCGAAAATTAGGGATTGCTAATTTAAATTTAATGTAATATGATTAGCATGATTAATAAACACAGGTGCATTTAAAGTAGATTTCCAGAGAGACAACGGGTGGTGGAAGTTGTTAATCGAAACTCCGGTGCATGAAATGTGGGCGGGTAATGCCGCACGGTCAATGGCCGTTATCCATTTCGAGGGTGACAGATTGTCAAACTTGGGTGGTACCGCGGAACTAGAGCCATTTCGTCCCAAAATATGAGGATGGAATGGCTCTTTTTGATTGGAGGAAATGTTATGTTAGATATTAAGAAGATTCGTCGTCAACCAGACTGGTTTAAAGAGAAATTAGCAACCCGGGGAATTGAGGCGGCAGAAATTGATGAAGTTCTTGAATTAGACCAAAAGCGGCGTGAATTATTACAAAAAGTTGAAGCACTGAAAGCACAACGCAATGAAGCTTCTAAGAAGATTGGTGAAGCAAAGCGCAATGGCGAATCTGCTGAAGAGGCTATTAAGGAAACACGCGACCTAGGTGACCAAATCAAGGACCTTGATGAAAAGGTAGAAGCTAACGATGAAGTCTTCTACGACAAAATGTCGCGATTGCCAAACGTTCCCCATGATGACGTTCCGGTCAGCTTAACAGAAGATGGTGCGGTTGAATTACGGAAAGTTGGCCAAATTCGAAACTTTGACTTTGAACCAAAGCATCATTGGGATGTTGGTGAAAATCTTGGGATCTTGGACTTTGATCGGGCGCGGAAGGTTTCCGGAGCACGGTTTGTTTATTACCTTGGCTTAGGTGCGCAATTAGAGCGGGCCGTTTACAACTTCATGTTGGATGAACACATGAAGGACGGCTACACTGAAGTGCTGCCGCCATACATTGTGAATGCCAAATCTATGTACGGGACTGGTCAATTCCCAAAGTTTAAAGAAGGGGTTTACCAAGTTAATGGGGAAGACATGACGTTGATTCCAACTTCCGAAGTGCCATTGACTAATTATTACCGTGGTGATGTAATTCCAGAACAGGAGTTACCAGTTTACGTTACCGCATTAACACCATGTTTCCGTTCAGAAGCAGGGGCTGCCGGTCGTGATACGCGGGGCTTGATTCGGATGCACCAATTCAATAAGGTGGAAATGGTTAAGTACACGAAGCCGGAAGATTCATGGGATGAATTAGAGAAGATGACTGCAAATGCAGAAAATATTCTTAAAAAGTTAGGATTGCCATACCACGTAATTACATTGACCAGTAGTGACATGAGTTTCACGGCTTCTATGACGCATGATTTGGAACTTTGGATGCCAGCGCAAAACAAGTACCGTGAAGTTTCAAGCTGTTCTAATTGTCTTGACTTCCAGGCCCGGCGGATGCATACGCAGTACCGTGATGCAGATGGCAAACTGCATTATGTTCACACATTAAACGGTTCTGGACTAGCTGTGGGGCGGACGGTTGCTGCTATTTTGGAAAATTATCAAAATGCAGACGGCTCCGTTACTATTCCAGAGGTTCTGGTACCATACATGCATGGGGTCAAGAAGATTACAAAGGAAAATGCAGTTCCATTTCGTAATAAGTTGAATAAGTAAGATCAAAAAAGACTAGTATGATACACTAAAGGTGAATCATCGGTTGATTATTGGATGAATGAAAAATGGCGCCGGTGGGCGTCATTTTTTTGGGTTAAGGAGTAATTGAAAATGCAAACCAAGTCGCTGCAATTAAGGTGGGTTGTGGCAGCCAGCCTATTTAACAATACGGGAGCCGCTCTATTGTGGCCTTTAACGACTGTCTATATGCATGAATATTTGGGCGAATCAATGACAATTGCTGGAGTTGTTATGTTTGTGATGTCGCTGTGTATGATGACAGGTAATTATCTAGGCGGTGTGTTGTATGATCGGTGGAACCCATACTTAGCGGCTGTGATCCCAGTTATTTTTGCCACCGGAGCGGCATTTCTATTGATCTTTTTTCATCAGTGGCCGTTTTTTGCCATTTGGTTATGTTTGATTAGCTTTGCTGATGGATCCAGTATTACGGTGATTAATTCATATGGGACCAAGATCGAGGGAAAATCAACCCGGTATGTTTTTAATATGCTCTATATGGCAATGAATATTGGGGTTGTTGTTGGTACATTATTGGTCGGGGTACTTTTACCAATTAGTCCAGTACTGGTATTTATTACGACGGCAGTTTTTTATGCCATTTTTCTATTAATTACAGTGTTATTCTTTAACGTGCCGTTACCAAAAGTGGCTCATCAACGAAGACTCAATCGACAAAACCACCGTGGTGATCGACATGGTGTCCGCATTGTATATGCGCTTTGTGGGTGTTTAATGACGGTATATTTAAGCTACGTATTATGGGAAACGGTAATGTCAGTGCGAATTACCAATATGCATATTCCATTTTTTGCGTATAGTTTACTTTGGACGATCAATGGTGGGGTTATTATTGTTGGTCAGCCAATCGTCAATCAATTAGCTGGCTATATCAAAGTGCGTACACAGATTATTTGGGGAATTGCGATTTTTGCAAGTTCTTTTATCATCCTAATTTTTGCTCGGAACTTTACGATGTTTGTGATTGACTTTTTGATTCTAACGGTTGGTGAAATGACAGGAATTCCAGCAGTTCCTGCGTATATTGATCAGTTAACCGACCCACGTGATACTGGCTACTATCAAGGACTCCCAAACATCGCAATGTCAATTGGTCGGGCCATCGGACCATTATATGGTGGATTAATTATCGACTACTTTAATTATGAAGTATTATTTATTACCGTCAGCGGAATGATGTTGATCACCTTAGCGTATGTTGTTTTTTTGACACGATCAAAATAAAGTCAAAAAAATTTGGCAAAAAGGGTTGTATTTTTTTTGACCTATGATATTATTATAGACGTCAAGAGGAATTGACCCGTTGGTCAAGTTGGTTAAGACACCAGCCTTTCACGCTGGTAACGTGAGTTCAAATCTCGCACGGGTCATTAGTAAAAGGCTACTTGTTATTGCAAGTAGCCTTTTTTTACGAATTCATCATTTTGTGAGTTTTAGGAGAATATAGGAGTATATCAATGAAATCGACAAAAAATCTACTAGGCCGTAGTGCCTTTGACCTCAGTGAGACGAAGTATTTTGAGTCCGTTTCAGTAAAAGACATTGCCTCACACGCTCAAGTCGAGCGGCAGACTTTTTATTACTATTTTTCAGATAAATATCAGTGCCTCAGTTTTTATCTTCAACAATGGGGCACCTTACTAGCGGAACGGGATGGCTCTACTAATCTTCAGCAACACTTACTGAATCTTTTAGATGTAATTCGTAAACATAAAGAAGCAATTATTCATATTACATACGGCGATCAAGGGTACTCATTACTCAGTGCCTTTTTGGATACCGCATTAAATCAATTTATTTTACAAAGTGAAGGGAAAAAAGCCACTGATCACCTTGATAAAGGTGCGCAATTCTTCGCTTATGGCATTCGGGGCATTATTATCGAATGGATTAAAAAAGGAATGGACGATGATCCATCAACTTTATTAGCGAAAACGTTACCATCATCGACAGAAAGCGTCGATCGCCTATTTTCAGAAGTATAAAATTATACACATTCCATAAAATGTATATTTCATCTCAAATAGAGACCGTTTACAATGAACATGTAATCAGAACGGATCCCTGATTAGTTTATTATTCCTGCGATCACAAATAGCGCTCACGTGATGGTAGTCAATAAAAAGTAGGAGATGGATTATTTTGGCTGAAAATAAACAAGAAGCCAAAGACCTGAAGGCAGTTAACCAGATTACTGGGTTCCAACTGTTCTCTATGACCACTTCAATGGTTATGACGGTCTATGGATTTGCTTCATTTGCTAAGCAAGGCGCTACGGCGTTCTTCTTCCTGTTCTTAGCTGGTATTTTATGGTTCTTACCTGTTACCCGTGCAGCTGGTGAAATGGCATCAGTTGATGGCTGGTCCAAGGGTGGTGTCTTCACCTGGGTAGGTAAGATGTACAGTGAAAACTCTGGGTTCTCTGCATTGTTCTATCAATGGGTCCACATTACCGTTGGTATGAACACAATGATGATGTTCATCATCGCATGTTTCTCAGCTAGTTTGAGTTTACCTGCAATGTATGACAACCTTTGGGTTCGTTACATTTTGATTTTGATTATTATTTGGGGATTAATTGCCCTTCAACAACGTGGTACAAAGTTTACTGGTAAGATTGCCCAATGGGGATTCACACTCGGTGTTATTATTCCTGTATTCTTCTTACTATTCCTCTTTGCTGCTTACTTGTTAACTGGCCACCACATGTTGATTACAATCAACTGGCACACAATCTTCCCACAAACTTGGTCTGGTAGTGTTCTGGTTGGATTTGTTCCATTTATCTTAGCATTCTGTGGTGCTGAAGGTTCTGCTCCTCACGTTAAGAACTTAAAGAACCCACATGCTTACGCTAAGGTTATGTTGGCATTATGTATCGCTGCTATTTGCTCTGATATCATTGGTTCAATGTCAATCGCTGCTACAATTCCTAACGACAAGATTCAATTGAGTAACGGGATTGTGTTTGCTTACGGTTCATTAGCTTCAATGTTCCACATGTCCGGTGAATTTATTCAACGTTTAACTGGTATTCTGTTAGCCCTTGGTGTGCTTGCCGAAATTAGTAGTTGGGTTGTTGGTCCAAACGCCGGGATGCACGAAGCTGCTAAGAAGGGTTACCTTCCAGCACGGTTCGCTAAGTCAAACAAGAACGGCATTGGTACTAATGTCATGGTTCTCCAAGGAATCATCGTATGTATCGTTGGTGCATGGTTAACCTTCGGTGCCGGCGGTTCCAAGAACGACATCAGTTTCCAAACTGCAATGAGTTTAACGGTTGCAATTTACATGTTAATGTACTTAATGATGTTTGCTGCTTACTTCCGTTTGATCAACAAGCATGATGATCTACACCGGACATGGGTTGCTTCACGTTCTAAGTTCTTGAAGAACTTATACGCAATTGTTGGTTTTGTTTTGACCGCATTTGCTTTGATTGTTACATTCTTCCCACCAAAGGGATACTCAGTAGCACAACAACACACTTACCTAATGCTGTTGATTGTCGGATTCGTAATTGTCTTCTTCGTTCCATTTATCATGCTTCGTTACCACAACAAGTGGACGAAGGAAGTTAAGGACGCAGGACTTTACGACGAAGATTAATTATTACAAAATAACATATCGACTATCGTCAAAGTCCCTGAAAGGGGGAATTGGAGAACGAAATTAGTAGTTGTCTGATTTAGTAAAGTAGTAGTCATATATTTTGTAGCGATAGGTTTATAACACAAAGGAGGGGAAGGAATTAGTTGGCTGCTAATTCCGAAAACTAATATGGCTGATATTAACGATGCTTTAGAGCAAAACTGGTTAGGTAGCGTTGAATCTGGCGAACATTTACCAGAAGAAGAAATGCCTGAAAAGGCAATGAACCCAAACGTTGCTGAACAATTAATTCAACACTTCCGTTTGAACGAAGCAAAGGCTAACCAAAACTTGGCAACCTTCTGTTCAACTCAAATGGAACCACAAGCTGACAAGTTAATGGCAAGTGCAATGAACACGAACGCCATTGACAAGTCAGAATACCCAAAGACGGCTGCCATGGAAGACCGTTGTGCTGCCATGATCGGTCACATGTGGGGTATTCCAGAAGATGAAAAGTTCCGGAAGGACTTCATTGGTACTTCAACTGTTGGTTCATCAGAAGCATGTATGTTAGGTGGACTTTCCATGTTATTCTCATGGAAGCACCGTGCTAAGGCTAACGGCATCGACATCGATGACTTACACAACCACAAGCCAAACATGATCATTGGTTCTGGTTACCAAGTTGTTTGGGAAAAGTTCTGTACTTACTGGAACGTTGAAATGCGTCAAGTTAAGTTGGAACATGGTACCAACGAATCAAGCTTGAACATTGAAAAGGCAATGTCATTAGTTGACGAAAACACGATTGGGATTGTTGCTGTCTTTGGTATTACCTTTACTGGTGAAATTGATGACGTTCAAGCTCTTGATGCTGAAGTAACTAAGTACAACGAAGCTCACAAGGACATGCCAATTAAGATTCACGTTGACGCAGCTTACAACGGATTCTTTGCTCCTTGGGTTGACGGCTTCAAGCCATGGGACTTCCGTCTGAAGAACGTTGCTTCAATCAACGTTTCTGGTCACAAGTACGGAATGGTTTACCCTGGTTTAGGTTGGACTATTTGGCGTAAGAACGACTACGAACACCTTCCAAAGGAAATGCGGTTCTCTGTACCATACCTTGGTGGTTCAGTTGACTCCATTGCTATTAACTTCTCCCACTCTGGTGCTCACATTGTAGGTCAATACTACAACTTAATCCGGTTTGGTAAGGAAGGCTTCCGTGCAGTTATGGAAAACGTACGGAAGGTATCAACTCACATTAGTGAAGTTTTGAAGGCCACTGGTTACTTCGAAATGATTACCGATGGTTCACTTCTTCCAATTAACACTTGGAAGCTTCGTGATGACGTTGATGTTAAGTGGAACCTTTATGACATGGAAGATGCCCTTCGTTCATACGGTTGGCAAGTTCCTGCATACCCACTTCCAAAGGATCGTGACGACGAAACTGTTGAACGGATCGTTGTTCGTCCAGGAATGAGTATGACAATCGCTGATGACTTTGCTGAAGACCTCAACCAAGCCATTGACGACTTAAACAAGAAGTTTAACTAATTAGTTCGCTAGTTAGTTGATTCAAGTAAAAGCTCTTTTGGTAAATACCAAAAGGGCTTTTTTGATCGCTCAGATCAAGTTAATGGGAGGGATCGAATTGATTGTGTTATATACATCCGTTGATTCTTCATCTTGTCGTAAAGCCCGTCAGTGGTTTCATCAACACAAAATTGCGGTTTGTGAGCACAATATTTCAATTGAGGGGATTACAATTGATCGGCTCATTAAAATTATGCAACGGACAGAAAATGGGACTCAGGATATTGTTAGTACCCGATCGCATTCTTATAAAAAATTACCGGTACCAATTGATGAATTAACTTTTAGTGCTTTTCTGCGGTTAATTTGTCGAAATCCGGCACTCTTAAAAACGCCGATTATTGTTTCTGATGATTGTATCCAAATTGGGTTTAATCAGGATGCCATTCGTCGTTTTATTCCACTTAAGGTTCGTCAGTTAGAGATTATGAACTTTGAACAACGCTTAAAAGTAGTGAAGTAAGTGTTGATGACTAACTGGAATGCGAACAGCATGAGAAATAAATGAGCTTCAGTGTCAGGCTTTGCTAAACACTGGAGCTCTATTTACAATTATGGGAGCATAAACCCGAAGTCATAAATAGCTTCGGTTATGTTCCTTTTTGATTCGCTTTTATTAAAACTAAATTACGTGACTAATTATCAGAATGATGTTGTTGCTCATCTAATAATCCAGTGTGATGTTTTCTTGTGGCATAATAAATAGCAAATGGAATAATGACGACAATCACAAAACAGGAAATCAAGATTGTCATATAAGTTCCTGCAGATGAAGCCGGGAGCGAACTGGTTGGGAAAAATGAAATAATAAAAGCAAAGAGGGTCACAAGAAAACCGCAGGCAGCAATGATGGTTTTACCAACGGTACCACCTGGAACGTTATAAGTTCGTGGAAGGTCCTGCTTCTTGAAGACCAGAACCAAATAGCCAATAAAGAATAAGAAATAGCCCACTAAGTAGATAACAACAGTCAGTCCCATTGCAGCAAAGAATGAAACGTCACCGCCACCACCACCAAGGTTTAAAACAGCGTCCCAGATGGAGACAATAATTCCTTGAACCATGATTAAGCGAACGGGGATGTTATGTTGGTTAGTATTTTGAAAATATTTTGGGAGGATCCCAACTTTAGCAGTGTCATAAATCGCTCGTGAAGGACCAGTTACCCATGAACTAATTTCGGCAATTACTCCACAGGCAAGCATTAAGCCCACAATCCGTGTTAACCAGCCAAGTGAACCATGACTTAAATGAATAAAGAGATAATTAAAAGCTTGAACAACCCCAGCACTAAGAGAAAGTTGTTTTTGGGGAATTACGGCTGCAACAGTGAGACCGCCAAATGTATCAAGAAAAATTGCTAAAATAACGAGAATAAACATGACCAATGGGTAATTTTTATTCGGGTTCTTTAATTCGTTAATGTAAGAAGCGGATGCTTCACCACCCATGTAAGCTAAGATAAATGATACAAAAACAACGAGGGTAGTGACCTTAGTAAAGTCAGGAATAAATGCTTGAGAACTAAAAGTAATCAGCAGTTTACCACCGGAGCATAAGTACCAAATAGCAAGAATGAATAAAATAGCTGAAGGAATTAAAATTCCAATCATAAAGCCAAACTTGGCAATCTTTTGAGTATACTGGGTTCCACCAAGTTGTGAGAGCGTTACTAACCAGAAAATGATGAGGACACCAAAGAATTTAACCCAAGGATTATTTGCTAATGCGGGCCAACTAACCACGAATGATAGGGCTCCTAAAATGAAGTAAATCATTGTGCAAAAGTTGACGGTAATTTGAAACCATTGAAAGAAAATAGCTGCAAACCCAAATCGTTGTCCTAAGGTATGACTAACCCAACTAAATTCACCTCCACCATTATCGTTCCATCCTTTAACAGTTGCCATTTCAGCAGCACAAAGAGCAACGGGGATAAACCAGAAAATTCCTCCTAAAACGAGAAAGAATACCAGGTGAAGTTTTGATGTCGCAAACGTCGGATATTCGTAAACAGTTAAAACCATCGCTGCCGTGATGGAGAAGAATCCCCACATTGTGAGGGTTCTTTTATTTTGTAAAGCACTCATAATCTTACTCCTTTCATATTTTAATCATTGACAATCAATGATTTGGCTTAACTATAGAACCGCTAAAATGGTTTTACAAAAATAACGCACTTTTTCATGACTTGATAGATAAAATTGACAGTTTAACGTGACTGAACAAAAATGACGATTTAAATTGTTAATAGTGACCGTTTTGATATAAAGTTATGGATATACCTTTTAATTTTTCTTACACAATGGTAAAATAGTCATAAGTCTTAGGGATGGGGATTCGCTAGGAGACCCATCTTTTTAGTAAGATTAATTTCTGATGGAGAGAGGATATTACTATGGATAAAAAGGTTAGAGTACGTTATGCTCCAAGTCCAACGGGCTTCTTGCATATCGGTAATGCACAATCTGCACTTTTTAACTATCTGTTTGCTCGTCACTTTAATGGAACAATGGTTCTTCGGATTGAAGATACTGATATTGCACGGAATGTGCCACACGGTGAAGAGTCGCAGATGGAGAACTTGCACTGGTTGGGTGTTGACTGGGATGAAGGTCCAGATAAGCCAAATCCTAAGTATGCCCCATACCATCAAACTGAACGTAATAAGGAAGGTATTTACCACAAGTACGTTCAAAAGTTAATTGACGAAGGTAAGGCCTACTATGACTACACCACTGAAGAAGAACTTCAAAAGATGCGTGAAGAACAAAAGGCCAAGGGTGAAACTCCTCGTTACGATGGTCACTGGTACAACGCTAGCCAAGAAGAAATTGACGCTGCCAAGGCTAAGGGAATTAAGCCTTCTGTTCGTCTGCACTTGCCAAAGGATCACACCCTTGAATGGGATGACTGGGCATTAGGCCACATTTCATTCAACTCTGACAACCTTGGTGGGGACTTTGTTATCGAAAAGAACAACGGAATGCCTACTTACAACTTTGCCGTTGTTATCGATGACTATTTGATGGACATTACCGACTGTCTTCGTGGTGCTGACCACATCGCCAACACACCAAAGCAAATTGCGGTTTACGAAGCCCTCGGTGTTGATCACCCACACTTCTGTCACATTTCACTGATCTTCAACCCAGCAACTGGTAAGAAGTTGAGTAAGCGTGATAAGAATACTCTGCAATTCATTAGCCAATACCACCGTCATGGTTACCTCAAGGAAGCTATCTTTAACTTCATTGCCTTCCTTGGTTGGTCACCAGTTGGTGAAAAGGAAATTTATTCTAAGGAAGAATTAATTAAGGCTTACGATCCTAACCGGATGTCTAACTCACCAGCTTACTTCGATCAACACAAGCTTGATTGGATGAATGCTGAATACATCAAGAAGATGTCAGTGGACGAATTAGCTGACCGGATCATGACCTTAGTTCATGAAAATGATTCTGAAGAAGCTAACAAGCTGAATGATTTGAAGATGAGTGATGATGATCTTCGGGCATTGCTCAAGAAGGTTATTCACATTCACCAACGTGATGTTTACAAGTTAATCGAAATCATGGATTACGCTTGGTTCTACGCAACGATCTTAGACCAAGACCTTTCATACGATGACTTTGCAAACTTTGACAAGGATGAAACACTTGCTGTATTGAACGGCATTAAGGATTCAGTTAAGGACTTGTCTGATGACACGACACCAGATGCTTACAACGACCTGATTAAGAAGGTTGGTAAGGATGTCAATGTTAAGGGACAAAAGCTTTACTTCCCATTGAACATTGCCTTCACTGGTAAGAGTTCTGCTCCACAAATCAATGAAATCATGGCAGTTTATCCAGTAGCTACTACTGTTAAACTCCTTGATAAGGCAATTGCTTCATTGAACTAATGGCTTAAGTTAGTGAAATAGGCGATCTCAATTTTGAGATCGCCTATTTTTTGTGGTTAAAAAAACGAGGCCAGATTTTAAATTACATCTAGTCTCTGACTTTTTAAAATATTATTAGCTGTTGTTATTCAAAGTAGTTCAAGCCCATGGCTTCCTTAACTTCATGTAGTGTTTTGTTAGCTACTTGGTTAGCTTTTTCAGAACCATGCTTCAGCATGTCGTAAACGGCCGGGATATCCTTAGCAAATTCTAGACGCCGTTCACGAATTGGAGTTAATTCTTTGTTCAAAACTTCAAACAGGTATTTCTTAATCTTAACGTCACCAAGACCACCAGCGCGGTAATGATCCTTTAATTCTTGCACCTTTTCCTTATCGTCGTCAAAGATGTCCAAGTAGGTAAAAACAATGTTACCTTCAACTTGGCCGGGATCTTCCACATGAATATGGTTCGGGTCGGTATACATTGACATTACTTTTTTCCGCAACGTATCTTCATCGTCAGATAGGTAAATACAGTTACCAAGTGACTTACTCATCTTGGCATTACCATCAAGTCCAGGAATCCGCCCTTGTCCTTTTGGTGGAAAGACCCCTTCAGGTTCGACGAGTACATCACCGTAAATGGAGTTAAATGTCCGAACGATTTCGCGTGCTTGCTCCAGCATTGGTTCTTGGTCCTCGCCAACTGGAACGAGTTCGGCCTTAAATGCAGTGATATCACATGCTTGGCTAACCGGGTAAGTTAGGAAGCCAGCAGGAATAGAACGGTTAAAGTTCTTTTGTTGAATTTCTGACTTAACAGTGGGGTTCCGTTCCAAACGGGAAACAGTAACTAAGTTTAGGTAGTACATATTAAGTTCAGAAAGCGCTGGGATTTGTGACTGAACATAAATCGTTGATTTTTCGGGATCTAATCCTACTGCTAAGTAATCCAGCGCAACTTGGATGAGACTATTACGGATTTTTTCTGGGTCGCGCGCGTTGTCGGTCAGCGCCTGCTGGTCCGCGATCATAATGTATGGATCATACTTGCCACTATTTTGCATTTTGACGCGTTCGCGAAGTGAACCAACATAGTGACCGATGTGGAGGTGACCAGTTGGCCGGTCACCAGTTAAAATTACCTTTTTTTCTGTCATAATGATCATTCCTTTCAAATAAACCTGGGTAAAAGAAAATCGCCCCATTTTCCACTTGGAAAATAGGACGATTAACCGCGGTGCCACCTAAATTATGTACAGGATCTGTACATCACTCATTCAATATTTAATTACTTCTGGCGGCTCCACTTCGCACTTCCGTTGGCCTCTTTCAGCGGGTATCAGCCATCTCTGTTGCTTGGTCATGCTACTATTACCACGTCATTGAATTACTTAAATTGTAACTGATTTAAAAAATCTTGCAACCCTTACTTTGTAACTTTGGCTAAAGTGTAGTGCTTCTTACCACGGCGGACAACGACGTACTTACCATCAAAATGATCTGCCGGATTAATTTCAGCATCAATATCTGTGACTTTTTCACCATTAACGGTAATTGCCCCGTTCTTAACATCTTCACGGGCCTGCCGCTTGGAAGGTTCAATTTCGGTATTGACCAGCCAATCCACAATGTTAACTATATCTGCTGAGATGTCTACCGATGGGGCAGACTTGAAGGCTTGCTCGATATCTTCGGTAGTCAAATCTTTAATATCACCCTTGAATAACAGTTGAGAAATTTCTTCAGCGTGCTTGGTAGCAGCTTCGCCGTGGACAAAAGTAGTGACTTCCCGTGCCAAGGTCCGTTGTGCTTCTCGTTTCCAAGGTTCCTTTTCAACCTTTTCAGCCAAGTCGTTAATTTGATCTTGATCGAGGAAGGTGAAGTACTTAAGGTATTTCACAACGTCGCGATCATCTTGGTTCAGCCAGAATTGGTAGAATTCGTACGGTGACGTCTTCTTCGGATCTAGCCATACTGCACCACCCGCGGTCTTACCGAACTTTGTACCGTCGGCCTTGAGCATCAGTGGGATTGTTAGTCCGAAGACCTTGGTTTCTGGTCCTTCCACCTTATGAATTAAGTCAATTCCTGAGGTGATGTTACCCCATTGGTCGGAACCGCCGATTTGAAGTTGGACATCATTGTTGCGGTAAAGGTGGAGAAAGTCAACCGCTTGAAGAATTTGGTAGGTAAATTCAGTGAAGGAAATTCCGTTATCCAGCCGACTAGCAACGACTTCCTTATTCAACATCGTATTAACATTGAAGAGTTTACCGTAATCACGGAGAAATTCAATCATTGAAATCTTAGAAAGCCACGTGTAATTATCTACGATGGTAAAGTTTTCGGTCCCAAATAACTTTTTCATTTGTTCAGTGAGGGCCTTTTTGTTGTGTTCCAGCTGTGATTCAGTTTGCAGAGTTCGCTCGGTCTTTCGTCCGGAAGGATCCCCAATCGCACCAGTACCCCCACCGATAATGATTACCGGGTGGTGGCCAGCAAGTTGGAATCGTTTCAGCATCATGAATGGAATTAAGTGCCCAATGTGGAGACTATCACCTGTTGGGTCCGTCCCACAGTATAGACTGATTTGTTTTTCATTCGTTAATTCGCGAAGACCGTCTTCATCAGTAACCTGATTAACTGCACCGCGCCATTTTAGTTCATCAACAATGTTCATCTAGAATCCCTCCATTTGTTAGTAACAACGAAAAAACGCCCCAAGACACTCAAGCCTTGGGACGAAGTGAACCGTGGTACCACCCATTTTCGTACGTTACGTACCTTAATTAACATTATTTAAAAAATCGGTGATTAATGATGATCAGTTGTAATTCGTCAACCTCTTATGCATTAGCTTCCACATCACCGCTAACTCTCTGTACCAGGGAAGAGGTTCCTACTAGGACTGTTAATCAACCGTTGATTGCATTAAACAATGAATTAACTTAAAAGTCAAGATGGATAAATCGAATTTTTCCGAATGAAACCGATTTAATGTTCGGAAACGTGTTGACAGGCTATGAGATTTCAGTATAATTATCATTAACTTTTAATAAGAGCGACCTACAGAGAGACTAATCTGAGCTGAAAGTTAGTCGTCGTTCATGGCATTAATTTACGCGTGAAATGGGTGGTTCCATTATTGACCGAGAGGTAAGTCTAAATGACTTATAAAGATGGGTGGAACCGCGTTGACAAACGTCCCTGGTATTTGTAGTACCAGGGACGTTTTTTTGTGAAAGGAGATTGAAAAATGGATGAACAACAAGAACAAAAATTATCACGCTCACTAAAAAGTCGTCATATCACGATGATTGCAATTGGTGGTGCCATCGGTACTGGACTCTTCTTGGGATCCGGGAGTGCCATCAAAGCTGCCGGACCGTCAATCATTTTGACATATTTGATTGTCGGAATCTTCTGCTTCTTTATGATGCGCGCCCTTGGTGAACTTTTGCTCGCTGATACTAGTAAACATTCCTTTATCGATTCAGTGAAGGAATATCTTGGTGACCGGATGGAGTTTATTGCTGGTTGGACGTATTGGTCGTGCTGGCTCAGTCTTGCAATGGCAGATTTGACCGCGACTGGGATTTACTTAAAGTACTGGTTTCCTAATTTACCGCAGTGGATCGGCCCGCTCGTCATTATTATTTTGTTGATGTTGGTTAACATGGTTAATGTTGGGTTATTTGGTGAACTTGAATCCTGGTTTTCCACGATTAAGGTTTTAGCAATTGTCGCACTAATTGTTGTTGGTTTAGTGATGGTGATTTTACAGACGCCAACGAAGACTGGTCACGCTAGTTTAGTTAACCTCGTAAGCCATGGTGGATTCTTCCCGAAGGGGTCAATTGGTTTCTTGATGTCGTTTCAAATGGTTGTCTTTGCCTTTGTCGGAATTGAAATGGTTGGTTTAACCGCTGGGGAAACTAAAAACCCAGAGACAGATATTCCTAAGGCAATTAATACCCTACCAGTTCGGATTGGGTTGTTCTACATTGGTTCAATGCTCGCGATTATGTCTGTCTATCCTTGGACGGATATTAAGACAAGCTCGAGCCCGTTCGTTCAAGTCTTTGCGGGAATTGGGGTGACAGGTGCAGCCGCCATCTTAAACTTTGTGGTACTGACTGCTGCAATGTCAGCCACTAATAGTGCCATCTTCTCAACTAGTCGCTCGTTGTACTCACTGGCTGCTGGTGGGAATGCGCCAGCTCGTTTCCAAAAATTAAGTGCTAAGGCGGTGCCAAATCAGGCGTTGCAATTCTCTTCACTAATCCTATTTGTGGTGGTGATTTTAAACTACGTGATGCCTGCGGGAATTTTCGAATTGATTTCCGGAGTGTCAACCATTAACTTCATTTTTGTATGGCTCTTTATTCTGTGGTGCCACATTAAGTACCGTCAAGCTCATCCAAAGGGAGTGGCTGGGTTCTCAATGCCAGGATTCCCAGTAACGGATTGGTTAACCATTATTTTCTTTATTGCGGTCTTGATTATTTTGCTCTTTATTCCATCAACCCGCCCAGCGCTGTTTGTTTCGGTGTTGTTCTTTATTTGTCTCTTTATTGGATATACGTTTGTGGAACGGTCACGACAACATAAATAAACCATAGCGCTTTCATTACCGTAATGAGCGGATTTAATTGCTATTTTAATTCATGAGAATTATAATAAAGATGTGGAAAGATCAGTACCGTTGCCTGATAACAACCTGTAAATAACAGGAATCACTCTTACCCCCACATCACATCAACTAAATAATGTTAAAAGACTAGTTGTCGAATTATTCGGGATCTCTGGACCCCTTAGAACACTAATTTAAGTTACTTAATTGAGATACAGTTTAAAATTGGAACAATGAAGTACGCAACGGCAGATAGTCTTTCCAAAATAAAGCACCGAGGTAATTGCTTGGTGCTTTTTTGTTTATTTGATAACGTAAAACGTTATACTTTTGATATTTATTCAGTTCAGTGAATAAATGAAAGACGACAACGGAAATCGCTTTACACGGTGTCAAACGTCAGGTATAGTTATTACAAAGTCGATTGCAAAATCTATGTAATTAGACTCGCTGTGCAATTATTCGATTTCTATACAGAAAGGTGCTGACATAATGTATCTTGCGATTAACATCGTTGGACTATTAGTTTTCTTGCTAATTGGTTTCCTTTTCTCCAAGGACAAGAAAAACATTAATTGGAAAGCCATTGCGGTGATGGTGGTAATCAACATCATCCTGGCGGCCTTCTTGATTGGCTCGCCAGTTGGTCGGCGGGGTGTTCAAGCTGCTGCTGATGGCTTTGTTTGGTTAGTAGACGCTTCAGCAAAGGGGACGACTTTTGCGCTTGGTTCCTGGTATAATGCCAAGAATTTGAACTTTATTTGTTCTGCGCTAATGCCAATTCTGATGGTTGTTCCATTGTTCGATATTTTAACCTACATCGGTTTTCTGCCATGGATAATTAAATGGATCGGCCGAGGCTTATCATTTATTACCGGTCAACCTAAGTTTGAATCGTTCTTCGCGGTTGAAATGATGTTCTTAGGGAACACCGAGGTATTGGCCGTTTCCGAATTACAATTGCGGAAGATGTCTAAGGCACGGAACTTAACGATTGCCATGATGTCAATGTCATGTATTACCGCAGCAATGGTTGGTTCATATGTTGAAATGATGCCAGGTCGTTACATTTTAACGGCGATTCCGATTAACATCATTAACTCACTGATTGCCACTAGTTTGATGAACCCAGTGAAGGTTGATCCGGCCGAAGATACGATTGTGACGGTTAACGATACGGATGCTAAAAAGGAGCCATTCTTTAGTTTTTTGGGTGACTCAATTTTGGGTGCCGGTAAGCTGATTTTGATTATTATTGCTAACGTGGTTGCGTTCGTTGCTTTGGCCGCATTGATTGATAAGATTTTAGGACTCTTCTGGAAGCCACTTTCACTAGAAAGTATCTTAGGGGTCATCATGTTCCCGTTTTCCTGGTTGATGGGATTAAATGTCCACGATGCATGGATTCTTTCCCAAAATATGGGGATGAAGTTGATCACCAACGAATTTGTTGTCATGGGGAGCATGACGAATAAAATCGCTCATTTCGATCCACACTTCCAAGCTGTCCTGACAACATTTGTAACTTCATTCGCTAACTTTGGAACGCTTGGAATGATCATTGGTGCCTTTAAGGGATTAGTTGATAAAGATACGAACAACTATATTGCGCGCAACATTGGTTACCTGGTCCTTTCAGGAATTTTGGTCTCTCTGTTGTCAGCCGCAATGGTTGGTTTATTCGTTTGGTAATTAAAAATGATTGATTGGAGGCTGGCGGGAACGACAGTCTCCTTTTGTTACTTGATTAGGAAAGGATGCCGGAAAATGACTACGAAAATTATTATGGATACAGATCCAGGAATTGATGACGCAGCTGCTTTGACGATGGCAATTAATAATCCAGAAATTGATTTAAAATTAGTGACTGCAGTTGCTGGAAATGTCAAAGTTGATAAAACAACGGCGAACGCACTTAAAATTGTGCATTTCTTTGGGAAGAACGATACTATTCCCGTGGCTGCTGGGGCGGCTGAACCATTAATCAAACCATTTGAAGATGCTGCCCGGATTCACGGTGAGTCTGGAATGGAAGGGTACGATTTTGGCGATGATTATGGTCAACCAATTGCTAAATCAGCAGTACAGGCGCTTCGTGATACAATCATGGCGGAAGATGAGATTACATTAGTGCCAACTGGTTCATACACTAACATTGCGTTGCTTTTCAAGGAATACCCTGAAGTAAAGAGTCATATTAAGCAGATCGTGGCAATGGGTGGTTCCCTTTCTGGTGGAAATATGACGAGTGTGGCCGAATTTAATGTCTTTACCGATCCCGATGCAGCGCGGATTATGTATAATTCTGGCATTCCAATTGTGATGGTTGGTTTGGATGTAACATTAAAAGCATTGCTGACAGATGACAGTCTCAATCAGCTTAAAGATATGAATGAAACTGGTAAGATGCTGTATGGTTTAATCAGTCACTATAATGATGTCAGCGGTGGTGCCAAAGGACGACCAATGCATGACGTCAATACGATTTTCTACTTGTTGCATCCTGAGGCCTTTACTACTAAGGATTTATGGATTGACGTTCAAACTAGTGGCCCAGCAATTGGGGCAACGGTCGGTGACATTCGTGGGGCATACCATGATGGCAAAACTAATGCCAAGGCGTGCGTTGATATTGATGCCGACTTCTTTAATCAATGGTTCTTAGCACAAGTTGCTAAAATGAAGTAAAGCCAATTTAAACAATGAATTAGCTCCCGTGAATGCTTGAAACGGGGGCTTTTTTAAGGTAAAGTAAAAAGGTAACGTGAAACAATTTCGTGTTTCACGGAAAGGACGGTAGAATGACTCCAGAAGAATTTCGTCAAGCGTTAGCTAACCAAGGGATTCAATTGACTGATCATCAAATGGATCAATTTGCTCAGTATTATCAAGATTTAGTAGCTACCAATCAGGTTATTAATTTAACCCGCATTACAGATGAAAAAGATGTTTACTTGAAACACTTTTATGACTCCATTACCGGTAGTTTTGCGCTGCCAACACTACGGACTGAAAGCCTAAGTTTATGTGATATTGGAGCAGGAGCTGGTTTCCCATCATTACCATTGAAGATTGCGTTCCCCAAACTAAAGGTAACGATTGTTGATTCATTGAACAAACGGATTAACTTTTTACAAGAATTAGTTGCGCGTCTCAAACTGGATGATGTTACGTTAGTCCACTCAAGAGCGGAGGACTTCAGTAAAAAGGGCAGCACCCATCGGGAAAGTTTTGATGTGGTGACCGCACGGGCTGTAGCACGTTTATCCGTACTTAGTGAGCTGTGTTTGCCTGCTGCTAAAGTGGGTGGAGTTTTCCTTGCATATAAGGCCCAAGCAGCTACGGATGAGTTAGCCTCAGCGACGCGGGCAATTGCTAAGCTGGGCGGCCAAAAACGGAATGTTTACTCATTAGAATTACCAACTAAACCAGAATCAGAAGAACGAAACTTAGTAATTATTGATAAACTAACCGCAACGCCTCAGCAATATCCGCGACGGGCAGGCACACCTGCGAAAAAACCATTATAGTTATTAAAATGAGGGAGAATGAGTATGGCATTTTCAATTTTTGGCATTGGTAAAAATCATCACGATACAAAAAATGAAGTGGTAGAGATTCCGTTAGATCAAATTGAACCCAACCGTTATCAACCGCGGCAGGTTTTTGATGAAGAAGGAATTCAAGAATTAGCCGCAACGATTGATGCGCATGGCTTACTCCAGCCGATTATCCTTCGTGAATATGAACCGGCAAAATATGAAATTATCGCCGGTGAACGACGCTTTCGGGCAATGAAGTTATTGCAATGGGAAAAAGCGCCGGCAATTGTGGAAAAGATGAACGATCATGAAACTGCATCGCTAGCCTTGATTGAAAATTTGCAACGATCTGAATTAAGTTCAGTGGAAGAAGCCCAAGCTTATGAAAAGCTAATGGACTTGAATCATTTGACGCAGGCGAAGTTAGCTAAGGGTGTCGGAAAGAGCCAATCCGCAGTTGCTAATAAGTTGCGGTTACTGAAGTTGATTGTTCCAGTTCAAAATGCCATTCTGGATGGGTTAATTACCGAGCGTCATGGTCGGGCACTTTTAAATCTTAATGATGATCAGCAACGTAAGATGTTGATGCGGATCGTGAACGAAAAACTGAATGTTCGGCAAACGGAAGATGAGGTGGCCCGGCTCCAAGGAAAACCTTTGCCATCTGAAGTAGAAGCCAAAAAAGAGCAGGAACGACTTTCAAACGAAGAGAATGTTAAGGTTAAGCAACCAAAGAAGCAGTCTACTAAGCGCAAGGCTGCTAAAAAAGACTCTCCAGCACCTAAAATTAAAATTAGTGATCCACGAATTGCCATGAATACCATTAAGGAATCCGTGAAAATGATTAATGATAGTGGATTAGATGCTGAACTGTCTGAGCAAACCTTAAAAAATGCTTATAAGATTACCATTAAGATTCCAAAGCAAAAGTAATCGATGAAAGGAGCTGACACGATGGGAACAGTAATCGCACTGGCTAATCAAAAAGGTGGGGTTGGTAAAACAACCACCAGCGTTAACTTAGGCGCCTGTTTAGCGGATGCTGGCAAGCGAGTTTTGCTCATTGATTTAGATCCGCAAGGTAATGCTACCAGTGGACTTGGTATTGATAAAAAGAAGATCGAGCAGAGTGTCTATGATGTACTAATTAATGATGTGGAATTGAGTGCGGTCATTCAGCCAAGTAGTCATCAGGGATTAGACATTGCACCAACGACAATCGAATTATCAGGTGCAGAAGTTGAGTTAACTTCTATGATGGCCCGGGAGACTCGGTTAAAGGATGGGTTTGCTGATGTTCAGGATCAATATGATTATATTTTAATTGATTGCCCGCCTTCACTGGGATTACTGACGATTAATGCCTTTACAGCTGCCAATTCTATTTTGATTCCAGTTCAGAGTGAATACTATGCTTTGGAGGGCTTGAGTCAATTGATCAATACGATTCAGCTGGTTCGGAAACATTTCAATAAGAACCTTAAGATAGAGGGAGTTTTATTGACGATGTTTGATAAACGCACCAACCTTGGTCAGGAAGTCAATGCGGAAGTAAAAAAGTTTTTTGGCTCCCAAGTATACGAGACTGTTATTCCACGGAATGTTCGTTTGTCAGAGGCGCCCAGTCATGGTCTAGCCATCATTGATTACGATAAACGGTCAACGGGTGCCAAGGTTTACCAACAATTAGCAAAGGAAGTGTTGGCTGCTCATGACGAAAAATAAGAAGATGGGACTGGGACGGGGCATTGAAGCCCTGTTTGAGGATAACAATTTAGAAGAAGCACAGACGGGCGAGAATGTTGTTGATCTCAAACTATCAGCAATTCGTCCCAATCCATACCAGCCACGCCGCATTTTTGACCAAAAGGCGTTAAAGGAATTAGCTAAATCGATTAGTGAATCCGGAGTTTTTCAGCCAATCATTGTGCGCCAGCCAGATTCGCAAATCGAGCGGTACGAAATTATTGCTGGTGAACGCCGTTATCGGGCTTCTAAGTTGGCTAAGCAAGCAACGATTCCTGCCATTGTCCGGGACTTTGATGATGAACGAATGATGGAAGTTGCGGTTTTGGAAAATCTGCAACGGGAAGATTTGACCCCACTAGAAGAGGCTCAAGCTTACCAAACATTAATGGATAAGTTGATGCTTACTCAAGCAGAAGTTGCCAAGCGGCTTGGTAAGAGTCGGCCGTACATCGCCAATTATTTACGTTTGTTGAGCCTTCCTGAAAGTGTCAAAAAGTCCTTACAAGCCGGCGAACTTTCTATGGGCCAGGCACGGACACTACTGGGTCTTAAAGATAAGCAGAAGGTTGCAGTGGTCGCTCAAAAGGCCATTACTAACCGGCTGACGGTTCGTCAATTAGAAGATTTAGTGGCTTCAATGAATAATGATCATGGTCATAAGAACCATAAAAAGAAGGTTCAGCATCGAAAGTCACCATACTTGCGTGAAGCTGAAAATGAGCTGCAAAGTAAGTTTGGAACTAAAGTGGCGGTGGCCCCAGCAGCAAAAAAGAATACTGGAAAGATTGAAATTCCGTATACTTCTGCTGATGATTTAACTAGGATTTTGGAATTACTCGGAATTTCGTTTGATTAGGACAGGAGTGATCATAATGGAAGATTACGCACTAAACGACATTGTAATGATGAAGAAACAGCACCCGTGTGGTACTAATCGCTGGCAAATTATTCGTGTTGGTGCGGATATTAAAATTCAATGTACGGGTTGTGGGCACATCGTGATGATGAGTCGTTATAACTTTGACAAACGAATGAAGAAAGTTCTCGAAAAAGCAGACCAAGAAAATTAAAAAGGAACGTGAAAAGAAAATGTCATTAACTGCAGGGATTGTTGGATTACCAAACGTGGGGAAGTCCACACTGTTTAACGCGATTACGAAGGCTGGTGCCGAAATGGCAAACTACCCATTTGCTACGATTGATCCGAATGTTGGGATGGTCGAAGTTCCGGATCCACGTTTGGACCGGATTAACGAATTGATTCCCGCTAAAAAGATCGTCCCAACCACCTTTGAATTCACGGATATCGCCGGAATTGTTAAAGGGGCTTCCAAAGGGGAAGGTCTTGGGAACAAGTTTTTGGAAAATATTCGCCAAACTGATGCTATCGTGCACGTTGTTCGGGCATTTGATGATAACGACATTACCAGTGTTACGGGTAAGGTTGACCCAATTGAAGATATTGACACCATCAATCTGGAATTAATTATGGCTGACTTGGAGTCCGTTAATAATCGGCTTAGTAAAGTGCAACGGGCAGCCAAGGGTCGTGATAAGGATGCTCTGGCGGAATTAGCAGTTTTGAATAAGATTAAGCCGGTGCTCGAAGATGGCAAGAGTGCACGGACAATTGATTTTTCTGAAGATGAGCAAAAGATTGTTAAGGGACTATTTCTACTAACGACCAAGCCGGTGCTTTATGTTGCTAACATTGCGGAAGAAGACATGGCCGATCCAGATAGTAACAAATACATGGACGCCATCAAAGAACATGTTGCTGGTGAAGGTGAAGTCATTGGTGTTGCAGCCGCTGCTGAAGAGTCAATTGCCGAAATGGACGATGACGAAAAGGCTGACTTCCTAGAAATGGAAGGGGTTAAGGAACCTGGCTTAAACCGGTTGATTCGCGCGGCTTATAAGCTATTGGGTCTCGAAACGTTCTTTACTGCCGGAGGTCCAGAAACTCGTGCGTGGACTTACCGGAAGGGAACTAAAGCTCCACAAGCGGCAGGAATTATCCACTCAGACTTCGAACGTGGTTTTATTCGTGCTGAAGTAATGAGTTTTAGTGATTTAGACGAACTTGGTTCTGCTGCGAAGGTTAAAGAAGCCGGTAAACTGCGTCTTGAAGGTAAAGATTACGTGATGCAGGATGGTGACATTGTTGAATTCCGTTTCAACGTTTAATTTAGGAATTCAACAGCATAGAGAGGAGTAACACTGTGAGCGAACAACTACGGAATGCCGCTGCTGGTCAACGGCAGAAGCAATATATTAAAGAAAATAATAAAGAAGCGGGCAAGACCTTTAGCGAATATGGTTTAACCCGTAAAAATGAAGAGTTTGTTTACCAACTTAATAAGCAATTAGCTGCTAAGGGAATTGCTGCTGATAAAAAGAGTGAATACTTGGATGACACGATTAATAAGCTGCAGGCGGGACAAAAGAAGGGGCAAACCGCAAAAGCAATGTTTGGCACCCCAACCGCTTATGTAGAGGAATTGACGAATCCCAAAAAGAAGGAAGCAACGGTTCAAGGAACGAGCAACTTTGGACTATTGGCGTTAGATAATGGAATGATGTTCTTTGCCATCTTCTCCTTCATGTTTGGTTTAATTGCATTCATGAATCCGGGATCACTCAGCCCGAATGGTCATTACGGAAGTTCGGGATTAACTGCAATTCTGATTGTAGCAATTGCTGGAGGCTTGCTCTTCGGTTACATTGCAAAGATTATGGCGCCATATAAGGATAAAAAGACCGGCAAGGTTGTTCAACGGAGTCTTTGGGCGCGGATCGGGATGATTGTCTTGGCCTTTGCAATCTGGATTGGAATTTACACATTGACTGCCTTACTGCCGAATAGCATTAACCCACAAACTAACAAGTGGGTATACATTATTCTAGGGATTGTTGTCTTTGGGGCTGACTTATACTTACGGACACGCTTCCACATCGTGAATAACGTTTTTGCGGGTCAACCACGAAATCGCCGGTAAAATTATAAATTCTGAAAATTTGTCCTTGACCTGAAATGAATTTCCTAGTAGGTTAAGTACTAACAAAATTTACAAGGGAGTGTCGATTGATGGCAAATTGGGATACAAAGTTCGCAAAAAAAGGGTTAACGTTCGATGATGTTCTCTTAATTCCAGCAGAGAGTCATGTCTTACCAAACGAAGTTGACCTAAGCGTTCAATTAGCCAAGAATATTAAGTTAAACGTACCGTTCATTAGTGCCGGAATGGATACTGTAACGGAAAGCTCAATGGCAATTGCGATGGCCTTGCAAGGTGGGATGGGAGTTGTTCATAAGAACATGTCCATTCAAGCCCAAGCGGGTGAAGTTGCCACGGTTAAGGGAGTTTCCTTAGCTGGTAATTTTGAAAAAGCTGCCACGGATGATCAAAACCGGTTGCTGGTTGCTGCTGCCGTTGGGGTCACTTCCGATACTTTTGAGCGTGCGGAAGCCCTACTGAAGGCGGGCGCCGATGCCATTGTAATTGATACGGCCCACGGACATTCCGCAGGTGTTTTACGTAAGATTGCAGAAATTCGTGATCACTTCCCGGACGTTACGTTAATTGCAGGGAATGTCGCCACTGCTGAAGGGACCAAGGCACTCTTTGATGCAGGGGTTGATGTCGTTAAGGTCGGAATTGGACCTGGTTCTATTTGTACGACTCGGGTAGTTGCTGGTGTCGGAGTTCCACAAATTACCGCAATTTATGATGCAGCTTCTATAGCTCGTGAATATGGCAAGACCATTATTGCAGACGGTGGTATTAAGTATTCTGGGGATATTGTTAAAGCGTTAGCTGCTGGTGGTAATGCAGTCATGCTCGGTTCTATGTTCTCAGGAACAACTGAAGCACCTGGTGAAGTTTTCGAAGATCACGGTAAGAAGTATAAGGCTTACCGAGGAATGGGTTCTGTTGGAGCGATGGCCCAGTCCCATGGCTCATCCGATCGTTACTTCCAAGGTGGCGTGAATGAGGCTAACAAGCTGGTTCCAGAAGGAATTGAAGCCCGGGTTGAATACAAGGGTGATGTAGCCGATATTATTTTCCAAATGGTCGGTGGTTTACGTTCTGGAATGGGGTACTGTGGTGCTGGTGATATTCAGACCTTGATTGATAATGCCCAATTTGTCCAAATTACTAATGCTGGTTTACGTGAATCCCACCCTCATGATGTACAAATTACGAAGGCAGCACCAAACTATAAATAATTAAATTAAGATTTTTGTAAAACAGGACTCGTGGAATGCGGATCCTGTTTTTTTAGTTTGAAGTTAAATAAATATTTAAGGCTATCTGAGGATTGAGAATTATTAAGTTAAACAGTGTATAATTATCTTAGTTATATTCTCGTAAAAGGAGGAGCAACGATGAAAATTTTGGTTGTTGACGATGATAAGGAAATCGTTCAGTTACTAGAAATCTACGTGCGGAATGAAGGCTATGAACCAGTTTCAGCTTATAACGGCAAGGACGCCTTAACTAAATTAAATACCACTCCTGATATTGGATTGGTTATTTTAGATTTAATGATGCCAGAAATGGACGGCATGGAAGTCATCAAGCGAATTCGGAAGGACTCTTCGATTCCAATTTTAGTATTGTCAGCTAAGACCGCTGATATGGATAAGATTCAGGGGTTAATTACTGGGGCGGATGATTATGTCACCAAGCCATTCAATCCACTTGAAGTTATGGCGCGGGTTCGCTCATTGCTACGGCGGAGCGAGGGTCAAATGACCAATGATCAGCCAGACATCCTCAATGTTGGTCCACTTCAAATTAATAAGGATTCGCATGAAGTAAAGACCATTAATGGTGATTTAATTCAATTAACCGCGTTAGAGTTTGGAATTTTATACTTGTTAGCTTCTCATCCCAACCGGGTTTTCTCAGCTGACGATATTTTTGAACGGGTTTGGCAACAAGAATCGGTTGTATCTGCCAAGACCGTGATGGTCCATGTTAGCCACCTGCGCGACAAAATTGAGGCGGCCACGGGCGGTGAAAAGGTCATTGAAACCGTTTGGGGTGTTGGCTATAAAGTTGAAGCGCATTAGTATTAGGTAGATTGCAATAAATAACTTGAACAAATTTAATGACGCAGATTAAGCAAAAAGATCTCAATTGGAGTTCGCCAGTTCAAACATTTGAGTGGCCGTGAATTCAGATACCAGTTAATCTGAATCAAT
>DWZS01000024.1 GCA_019117445.1 Candidatus Limosilactobacillus excrementigallinarum
GCTTCATCAACCTTGCCGTATGGTTGGTGGATTAAGTAAAGATCAACATAGTCCAAACCAAGCTTCTTCAACGAAAGATTAATTGCCTTCTTAGCGTCTTCATAAGCATAGTCCTGTAACCAAAGCTTTGAAGTTACCCAAACTTGGTCACGAGGAATTCCGCTATCCTTAATCGCCTTACCAACTTCTTGTTCGTTGAAGTAAGCAACCGCAGTATCGATGTGCCGGTAACCAGCAGCTAGTGCATCCTTAACTGCTTTATAAGTTGAACCATCTGCTGGAATTTGGAAAGTTCCGAAACCAAATGAAGGAATTTCATTACCATCGTTGAGTTTAAATGTTGGAATATTAGCCATTGTTAATTACCTCCTAATTATTTTTCACTTTCTTTTACTTGTTGCAAACTGGAGCCAAAGATTTGTTCAATTGTGACCGGATCACGGTGGTCAAAGAACTGACTTTCGTTTTTATCCAAACTTGCCATCTTCTTCATGTCATCATCTGTCAATTCAAAGTCAAAAACATCAATATTTTCAGCCATCCGCTTTTGGTGAACGGACTTTGGAATGACCGTAATCCCGCGTTGGAGTAACCAGCGAAGAATGACTTGACCATTGCTCTTGCCGTACTTAGCCGCAATTTCCGCAATCGTTTCATTCTTGAAAATATCATGCTTACCTTCCGCAAATGGTGCCCAGGCTTCTACTCGAACATCCTGGCTTTGTGCAAACTTCACTTCAGCATCTTGTTGGTACCATGGGTTTACTTCGATTTGGTTTAAAGCTGGCTTAACTGGCATCGTAAGCATTAAATCTTGCAGTTGATCAGCGTAAAAGTTGGAGACCCCAATTGCGCGGACCTTACCTTCCTTTTGTGCTTCTTCTAATGCTCGCCAGGCACCCATCGTGTCACCATATGGTTGGTGAAGGAGGTATAAGTCCATGTAGTCAAGCCCAAGCTTTTGCAGTGAAGTATCAATTCCCTTTTTTGCGCGTTCGTAATTAAAATCAGAAACCCAGAGCTTTGAAGTAACAAAGATGTCGTCACGGTTAACAGAACTATTCTTGATTGCCTTGCCAACCGCTTCTTCGTTTTGGTATGCGGCTGCCGTATCAATCAGGCGGTAACAAGTGTCAATCGCTTCAGTAACAGCCTTTTCTGCTTCATTAAGATCTGGTACTTGGAAAACACCAAAACCTAGCGTTGGCATTTCAACACCATTATTGAGTTTTACTGTTGGAACATTGTTTGACATTGAATGAACTTCCTTTCGCTTTGTGATTATCTATATCATAACTGCATTCTTCTTCATTGAAAATTACTTTAACCCTATGCTAGTATACAGGTAACGTATGCTAGAGAAGTGAGGAATCATTATGATTGACAATTACTTACTAGAAGAATTAGTCATCTTTGCTGAAACCAAGACCCTCGCCAAAACGGCGCAAAAATTGATGGTCACTCAGCCAACCGTTACCCGGGGGATGCAAAAGCTAGAAGATGAATTAGGGGTTAAATTGTTTGACCGTCAACCAAATAAGATTTCATTGACTAAGGCGGGAGAACTAGCTGCTAAAAAGGCCCAGCTAGTCCTAGATATCAATCGACAATTTGTCAACGAAATTCGCAATTTTGCCCAAAGTCAACAGGTCATCAAAATTGCCAGTGTTGCCCCGGGACCACAAATTGTAATTGACGATAATAAGCCTCAATTAGTGACTAATAGTGACTTAGATCAGAAACTCTTTGATAGTAATAAAATTGAATCAGCACTACAAAGCCACCAGTATTCACTTATTATTACTAATCGGGAAATTCAAACTGACCTTATCGAATCTCGCTATCTTGGTCAGGAACAACTCTTTGTCAACCTTGACCAATTCATGTATCTTGCCAATCAGCGTCAAATTACTTTTAAGGAATTAGCTGGCCTTAGTTTTGTCGTCCTCAATGAAATTGGCCCCTGGAAACAAGTTATTCAAGATAACATCCCCAACGCCAAGTTTCTTTACCAGGCTGAATATGACTCGATGCGGGAATTAACCAAGTACACTAACTTTCCCTTTTTTACTACTAACATTACGAATAACGATAACGTTACTTACGATACAAGTGACAGTGTCAGAATTCCCATTACAGATGATTCCGCCACAATGATCTTTTATGCGGCATACTTAAAAAATCAGCGAGAAAATGTATCCCCATTAGCAAAACAGTTAAGCAACGCTTGGCCTCAATAACATTTCTGATTTTCAAGCCTAGAATAGTCCATTAACTAGCTCTCCAAAGACTAATTAATGGACAATTTTAATTGTTTATTTTGGCGATATTAAAGCGGTCTTGATTTCATAAAAAATATCGCTAAATTTAACCATCTATTTAAAAATACTTAATTACCAAAAAACAGAAGCATTATTTGTTCCACTATTTCTTGGGGAGCTAATCCCCGTTCACTGCGTTGAAGCGAATAGCTGTCAGACCGCAACATGGCAATTAACATATCAGCACGAAAAGCAGCGGTTTGGTAATCCATTTGCGGAGATTGGCTACGAATTAGATGTCGAAAAAGTTTATGCAGTCGACGATAATTCTGCCGCTGATAGTATTTTAAAGCAGATTCAAAGCTGCCCGCGGAAAGTTTCATTCGTTGTTCACGAAAAGCAACGTAGTCAGCAATGGTCTGTTCGACATCTAGCCTGGTAATATCCTTTTTTTGCAACAAATACTGATGTTTCTCCAAGAACCCCTCTAGCCGATTATATGCTAGCGCTAGTAAAAGATCCCCCTTTGTGGGAAACTTTCGATAAATTGTCCCAACACCAATATGCGCCGCTTGGGCAATTTGGGCCATGGTAAGGGCTTGGGAATTATCTTTTTTTAATAATTGTTCTGTAACTGCCAAGATTTTATCACGGTTTCGTTGAGCATCTGCACGCATACTAGTTTTCCTCCTTAATTGACAGAATTAATTTTAGGTAATAGTATAGCACTATACATAAACGGAATATATTCCGCTAACACTTTTGGAGGGAAATTTTTTGAATGGCAGATTGTAAAATTTAAGTTGAACATTTTAGTGGACAGAAAAACCCATAAAGGTCTTTAATGGTGTCGTTACAACATTCCAT
>DWZS01000001.1 GCA_019117445.1 Candidatus Limosilactobacillus excrementigallinarum
GTGGCCCATATGAGGCCGTTGTTACTTAAAAATGGAAAAAACCGAACCACAATTTTTGAAAAATCAAAAATCATGGTTCGGTTTTCTATATTAAATGTCAAGATTAAAATAGTTTATTCCCAGCCTCTTTACTATACTTGAAACTCTTAGGCGTTTCCTTGAAGCTTAGCCATTCCGTTCTTGGCAACTTCTTCAAGAGTCTTAGCAGAATCAGCCATGGCCTTCTTTTCACGATCATCCAATGGGACTTCCATTACTCGGCCAACACCGTTAGCGTTAACAACTGCAGGTGTACCAATGTAAATATCCTTTAAGCCGTATTCACCGTTTAATGGAGCACCAATTGGCAAGACGGCATTTTCATCATGTAAGATGGCCCGTGAGATCCGGGTAAGGGCAGTGGCAACACCGTAGAAGGTTGCACCCTTTAAGTTAATGATTTGGTAAGCCTTCTTACGAACGTCATCTTCGATCTTGAGTAATTCATCCATTGAAATACCCTTTTCCTTGGCAAGTTCCAGAACTGGCACACCACCAATATTTGCGCTAGAGTATGCAGCAAATTCTGAGTCACCGTGTTCAGCCATCATGTTAGCTTGAACATCAACTGGGCTAACGTCAAAGAGCTTACCAAGAGCTACCCGCAGACGAGCAGAGTCCAGAGAAGTACCTGAACCAACCACTTTATTGCGTGGGAAGCCAGAAAGCTTTTGAACAGCGTAAGTCAGAACATCAACAGGGTTAGCAGCAACCAAGAAGATGCCGTCAAAACCAGACTTAACGATTGGTTCAACGACAGACTTGATAATCTTCAAGTTCTTGTCAACTAATTGCAGACGAGTTTCGCCTGGTTTTTGTGGTGCACCGGCAGTAATAACGACCAGGTCAGCATCCTTGCAAGTGTCGTAATCGGCTGAATAGAAAATCTTAGGAGCAGTAAATGGTGTTGCATCTTCGAGATCTAATGCATCACCCTTAGTCCGATCCTTGATGATATCAACAATTGCAAATTCTTCAGCGATTCCTTGTTGAGCCATGGCGAAGGCATAACTTGAGCCTACGGCACCGTCTCCGACAAGAACAACCTTTTGATGATTCTTTGACATAGAAACACTCTCTTTCATTCAAAAAATTAGGCTGACCAAATATCGATCAACCGTTTTACAATTTTGAATTATAACATCAAATACTAATTAACGTCATCTTTGATTTGTAATTTAATTAAAAAATGAGCCAAACCCATATAATAATCCACCCGCAATAAGAATAATGGCGGGAATCAGTAAGGTCTTAACGAAAAAGCCAATCAAGGCAACGATGATTAAGACTCCTAAGAGCCAAAAGGAAAACTTTAGCAACTTCCAAAGGAGCCAAATGACCAAAAGGCCGATTAATAAACTCATGTTGTTACCATCCTTTCTGAATGTGGAATCTATTATAGCGTTTTTATAAAGGTCCGGCTCACTTTAGTTAACAGATTTAAGAGATCTTTATTTTCTGTACCTTTTGTAGAGCAAGACCTTGTGGTAAAATATAGTTTAACAAATTTTGTCCAATAAGGAATCTGGGAGGTGATTACCATTTTAAATCGGACTAAGCAGTTTATGCGTGATAATGATTTAACATATAAGAAGGAATATATTCGGCCGATGATGACCCCAGAGCATGTATATGTCTTTCGGTTTGGCAAGCATAAGCTAAATAATCGGGTAATCATTCGTTACTCTCACACGTGGACGGGCCGTTTAAAGATTAATGAAATCGATGTTCGATTGCACCACCAGCACCATCCGCGCATTTTTAAGACCGAGAAAGATTTGATCCTATATTTAACGGAACATCTCGAAAAGAAACGGGCACGTAAGCGTGAAGGCAAGCAGGCCAAGAATACTGAAAAAGAATAACTGGGGTGGAAAAGGGCGACGATAGTAGTCGCTTTTTTTGTCATTTAAAGGAGTGTGAATTATGGACTGGACAGCCATTACTGTCGAAACCACGAGTGAAGCTGTGGAAGCAGTTAGTTATATTTTAAGTGATGCTGGTTCTACAGGCGTTAAGATTGACGATGCAGCTGATTATGCAAAGCTAAAGCGGGGAAAGTATGGGCCATATGGCGAAATTATTGATCCAGGTGAATTACCTCATCGTGAAACTGGTGCAGCGGTTACTGGTTATTTCCCACCCAAAATATTTGTTCCCGAATTAGTGACTGAGATTAAACAACGAGTGGAGCAACTGAAACAGTTTGGTTTGAACCCGGATCCGGCGACAGTTACTTCATCGGCAATCGATAATCAAGATTGGGCGACAGAATGGCAAAAGTACTATCATCCCGTTCGCGTAACCAGTCAACTAACAGTAGTTCCAGAATGGGAAGACTATCAGCTTGTGAACCCCAATGAAAAAACAATTATTTTAGATCCAGGGATGGCCTTTGGTACAGGGACCCATCCAACAACTCAGCTAATGCTTCAGGCTTTAGGAACGGTTGTAATGGGCGGGGAATCTGTAATTGACGTTGGAACTGGTTCGGGAGTTCTTGCAATTGCTGCCAAACTGCTGGGTGCCGGTGATGTCGTGGCCTATGATGTCGATGAAGTTGCAGTTGAATCAGCTAAGCGTAACGTAGCGTTAAATCCGCAAGCAGCTGATATTCAACTCGGGGTTAACAGTTTGCTTGATGGAATCAAAACGCAAACTGATGTGATTGTTGCTAATATTTTAGCTGAGATTATTTTACCGCTCATCCCGCAAGCCTTTGTGAATTTGCGACCCGGAGGTAAATTTTTGACTTCTGGGATTATTAAGGATAAGTTTGCAACGGTTCGTGACGCAGAGCTGGAACAGGGATTTGTGATTGATGAAACGCTCCGTATGAAGGATTGGTATGGCATTATTGCACATAAACCGACGGAGGACGAATAAATGCAACGATACTTTATTCACCAAGCGCAACCGCAGATTAAAGAGCGTTTGTCTTTGCCCTCGACGGTGGCCCATCATTTTATTACCGTTCTCCGTGCTGAACCAGGAACGCAGTGTGAATTAGTCTTTGATAACGAACATGTTTATCGAGCATCACTAATTGACTCCCAAACAGCACAAGTTGAGGTCCTTGAAGATCTTCAGCAAAATGCTGAATTACCAGTTCACCCAATTTTGGCCTGTGGTTTACCCAAAACGAAAGGTAAGCCGGAATTAATTGTGCAAAAGGCAACAGAACTTGGGGCTGACGAGGTCATTTTTTTTGAGACGGCGCGTTCGGTTAGCCATTGGACAACAAATAAACAAACTAAAAAAATTGCTCGTTTACAAAAAATTGCGAACGGGGCGGCTGAACAATCACATCGAAATCGGATACCACAAATTTCGTACTTACCCAACCTAGCAGCGGTTTTACAGCAAACATCAGCAGAACAAAAGGTGGTTGCCTGGGAAGAATCAGCAAAACAGGGTGAGACG
>DWZS01000002.1 GCA_019117445.1 Candidatus Limosilactobacillus excrementigallinarum
GTGGCCCATATGAGGCCGTTGTTACTTAAAAATGGAAAAAACCGAACCACAATTTTTGAAAAATCAAAAATCATGGTTCGGTTTTCTATATTAAATGTCAAGATTAAAATAGTTTATTCCCAGCCTCTTTAATTTTTGTGTTTGGATTAGTCTTGGCTACTCGCTCCCGCAAAATGTACAAACGGTTAAAAGTCGGCGAACTCGCGAATTGCCCGCGGCTTGATATCGGAGTAGTAGTAAGACCGCGGTTAGTCCTTTTATCTCAATCGTAAGCGGGTGGTCAAGTGTGGCGATGATTTGACGGGTTAAATGTACAGTGTCCGATTCTTCCGCGTATTTTTCAAACGCTGCATTGGGTTAGCGGAACCCGGGCATACCGCTCATGCTTGGGCTGCTCGGGTACTTCGCAAGTTTTCTGCTGGGGTTTAGCTTCTACAAGAGATGATGAAAACATATATTATCTCCTCTCTTTTTTGCTACTTAATTTCTTTGAGTGCGGTGTCCAATTTGTTCGGAGGTTCGTCGGTTTACTTATAAGTGGCGACTACTGGTCAGGCCGAAGATGCTCAAAAAGATTACCAAAACACTATTAACAAGCTGTTTACGAAGAAGTTCTGTGCTTCGTTGACCGAGGGTGTCTTTGGTAACCACCAAGAAGATTACACTCTTCGCTTGGAAGAAACGACTGAATTTGACATTTATGATGCCAGCTTTATTGGCTATTACTGTGGTAAGGGTAATGGCTACCTGGTAACCAAGGCCCAGAATTATAAGCAAACTGCGGTTTTCGCTAAGTAACTGCAAATCAAGAAGCGTACTGACCGTCGATGGTTAGTGCGCTTTTACTTTGGCATAAATGTTATAATTAAGGTTAATAAGGGGTGGAAGAATGGCACAAAGTTACGTCGTTTTAATCCAGAAAAAACCAACGAAGACGGATGCTGTCGTTTATTGGTACGCATACCGGAAACGTGAGGATGCGCTAACAAAGTGCCGTGACTTAGCACAATACCAGCACGACCAGTTGCAAGCGAAGGGGCCAGTTGAGCTGACCAAGATAACGACTCCGGTTGTCGAGATGGAGACTAATGAGGTTAAAACGCAGGTTGATGGTTACAAGGTAACGGCGGGTAACTTTACCGGCCGTTATACCGTTCAAATGATCCGTGCCATTCGCGACTAGCAACCGCTTGGATTTGAGGCGACTGATAAATCGCGGTAAAATAAAGGCAGACAATGAAAGGAGATCCTAATAAATGAAAAAGTTTAGTAAAGCAGAATTAGCTAAATTTGATGGTCAAAATGGTCAACCAGCATACGTTGCGGTTGATGGGACCGTCTATGATGTGTCTGGCAAGGACGCCTGGAAAGGCGGCAAACACCATGGCAACCTCGCTGGACGGGATTTGACTGACGTGCTGTGGAATAAGTCGCCACATAAGGATAGTGTTCTGTCAGGGTTGCCGGTAGTTGGTAAGCTCACCGATGATGAATAAATGCATATAAAAGGAGCCTGGTGATTTTGGTAGCCAAGCTCTTTTTTAGGTTAAAAATGTTCTTTGGGCGTTTTTGTTATAATAATGTTATTAAATGCAGGAGCGGAATCATTTCACTCCACAATGGGCACCTCGATTAGTTAATAATTGGGGTGTTTTTTGTTATTAATTGAGAAAAGAAGAATAATATTTTATTAGTGGTCAGACAGGAAGACAATTAAGAAAGATTGCGTTAGTAGTAACACTAGGCGGATTGCTTTTCGGGGTAGATACGGGAGTGATCAATGGTGCCATTCCATATATGGCCTCGCCACAACAAATAAATCTCACTCCTTCTGAAGAGGGGCTTGTGACATCGGGCATTACCCTGGGAGCTGCTCTTGGGGCGTTAATGGCTGGTAAATTAGCCGACCGTTATGGGCGGAAACGTTTACTGATTGCTTTATCGGTCATCTTTTTTAGTGGAACCCTTTTCTGCTTGTTAGCACCCAATGCCATTTTGATGATTATTTTTCGCTTCTTACTCGGCTTGGTAGTTGGTTGGGCTTCCGTCATTGTACCGGCCTACTTAGCAGAAATTGCGACCGCTTCAACACGGGGCAGGTTAGTCGCTCAGAATCAATTGATGATTACTGGTGGACAACTTCTGGCGTTTACCGTCAATGCTCTCTTGGGATCATTGTTTCCTCATGTCGGTAATATTTGGCGTTACATGATTGCTTTTGGGATGATCCCGTCTGTAATGCTATTTCTAGGAATGTGGCATGTTCCTGAGTCACCGCGTTGGCTAGCAATGAAGGGGCAACGCACGGCAGCGTTGAGGGTGTTAGCCCCACTCCGTTAAAGCCGGCAGGAAAGTCTTCAAGAAATTGACAGTGTTGAAACTGCATTGCGGCAAAACCAGGGCCAGCGGCAGGCAGATTGGGACGACCTGACGTAACCGTGGATCCGGCAGTGATGATTGGCTTTGGTTTAGGAATTGTTCAACAGTTTGTTGGTATCAATATTATGATGTACTACGGGACCAGTATTTTGATGAAGGTTGGCTTTGGCCACCAGGCGCCGCTAATTGCTAATATTGGTAACGGGTTGACATCTTTTATTACCACAATTGCCGGGATGAAAATGATGTACACGGTTGAGCGACGCAAAATGTTACTCGTCGGAATTATTGGAACCGGCAGTTCAATGTTTTTACTCACGTTAGCAATTACCTTTTTGAGTCAGAACGTGATCTTACCATATGCCGTCATTCTACTAACCATGAGTTTTCTAGCGTTCTTTCAGTCATGTATTTCGCCGACAACTTGGGTTCTGCTGTCCGAGATCTTTCCCCAAAGTCTGCGGAGATTGGGGATGGGCATTTCCACCTTTTGTCTCTGGCTGGCGAACTTCACGGTTGGCTTTGTCTTTCCGATCATGGTCAATCACTGGAGTGGAGTCGGGACATTTGCCTTCTTCATTACCTGTAATGTATTGTCCTGGGTCTTTGCTTTTGAGGTGGTTCCAGAAACGCATAGGAATACGTTGGAACAGATCTAGGTGGAATTACGTCAGGGTACTAATCACCGCAACCATCATCACTACCCAATGAATAGTTGCAACACTAATTGTCAGAATAATTAATCCATAATGATTGTTGAAAAGTGAATAGTATACAACAATGACCTCTAACGTTCTGGTAATGCTAGAGGCCACTGTTGTTTCTTAGATATTGGCTCTACATCATTTAGTGTTGGTTTAACAAAATCGTGAAATTTTCGCTAAATTGGTATAGTTTTACGAGCTACATACTTCAGGGTATGTGGCTCTTTTATTTTACTGT
>DWZS01000025.1 GCA_019117445.1 Candidatus Limosilactobacillus excrementigallinarum
GATATTCCTTTTTTCCTACGTGCTCTTCGCCAAGTTCCTTAAAAGAGTACTTAATCTTGGAACGATGATTAAATTCTTCAATTCCTAACTCAATTAACTTATCAATCAACGTTGAGTAATCAATTCCGGAAACACTCCACATTTGCGGATACAAACTAATGTTGGTGAAGCCCGGTAAGGTATTAGGTTCACCTAAGTATGGAACGTCATTCTCATCCACTAAGAAGTCAATCCGTGCCAAGCCCTTCATATCCAATGCTTTATAAGCTTTCAAGGCCATTTCAGTAATCTCTCGGGTTAACTTTTCTGGTAAGATGACGGGAAGATCAAAAACCACACCGGAGGCGTCCACAAATTTATTTTCATAATCATAGAACGCATCACCCTTTGGCACACGAACACCGCCCAGCTTAGATGCAATTGGCTTTTCGTTTCCCAAAATGGAAATTTCCACCTCGCGAGGGTTATTGATGGCTTGCTCAACTAGTACCTTGTAATCATAGATGAAAGCATCATCAAGAGCCGCCTGGTACTCTTGCTCATTTTCAACCTTATGAATACCAACTGAAGATCCCTGCTTTGCTGGTTTTACAAATACGGTTGTGCCCAGTTCATTTTCAATTGCTTGCCAATCGTACTGATCACGATTTTCTGGAGTTACTAATACGTATGGTGTATTCCGGACCCCGGCAAGATCTAAGATCCGCTTGGTATAATCCTTATCAAAGGACAAGGCGCTCGCCGTAATCCCAGAACCAACGTATGGCTTCTTTAACAGCCGGAAGAGTCCTTGCACCGTTCCGTCTTCACCAAGGTTCCCATGAATTACTGGGAAGAAGAAGTCAATTGGCCCCGCAGTTCGTAAAGCTTCCAGTGGTGCTAATGGTGAATCCAAATCCATCGTGGCATATGCTTCCTTAACCACTTGATCTTCTGGTTCACCATCAAAGATTCTTTGTGAAGCGGCATTGTCAAGTAAGATCCCATCTTTGGTAAACATAAAGACTTTTACGTTATATTTATCCTTATCCATTCCGTCGTAGATATTGTGTGCGGAACGCTTAGAAACATCATGCTCAGATGAATTACCACCAAAGAGCAGTGCAATATTCAGCTTTTTTGCTGTCATAAAAATACCACCTATTTTATTTTTTTATTTTTACCGAGTACCCTCAGTCCGTTTTATTGAACCCTAAGTATACCATACTCCTAATTAATTTGACTATGATCATCCATAATTAATCGGTAACGATCGCCTTCATTACTTTTTCGGGCAGGTCACCGTCAATGATTAAACTCTGCATTAAGTGACGGTAATTAAATAATTGTACCCACTGAACCTTTGAATACGGATTGAAGCTATTCAGTTCACTCCGCCAAACTTTTAGTTGCTCAATAAAGAAGTCTTGATATAACTGATGTTGTTGGAAAAGCTTCAGTAAAAAATTAGCCACGTCTTCATTTTCACCCATTGAAAAAGAATGTTCAATTTTCTTATAACCTTCTACTAAGGTCGCCATCAAGAAAATTTTATCACCTCGGACCAACTCGTCATGTTCGGCTAGTTCATTATTAAGGTTAGCCATTCCAGTAAATAAATGAACCCAACCGACTCCTTCCACAAATCCACGAGTATCACGTTCCAAAATTGCCATCAGTCCAACCACATTTAAAAAGGATGAAATATCATCTTGGGTGAGAAAGAAGTATCCAGAACGATCGGCAATTAATATCAACCGTAAAATATTCACTGCAATCGAACGACCAAAGGCAGCCTGATTAGTTGCCTGATCAATATGGGCCAACAAAATATCTGGTTGGCTAAAATGGTGAAATAATGTTTTGAGCTGCTCTGTCGAAATCAGATTATTTTCTAATGCACTCTCGACCGTGACTAAAATCATCCGCCGAAAAGTAACTGATTTAGCGTTAGCAAACTTCAAAATGACGTTAATTAGTTCCGCATCAACTTGCGGATGCTGTCCAGACTGGACATCACTAACAAAATTAGTCAAAATTTGTTGATCATGATGTTCTGGTTCAGCAATCTCAACTGGCGTACGGCTTTCGTGTTTCACATTCTCAATCAAACTATCAATCTTGGAAATTGCACCAAGATAGATCTCCCCACTCACTAACTGCTGGTGGAGCGTAACTAATGCCGTCTGCACTTCAGTAATACTTCTTTTTACCATTTGACACTCCTCATTAATAACAAGAGGTCTAAACCCTACTCAGATTCAGACCCTTGATACTGTTCACTTTTTTAATTTCAAAATCCAGTCTTGACTGGTTAATTGTTGACTGTTAAGACCAGCAATCTGATCATTCACATCAACCACTTTACCGCTAACCGGCATTTTACATGTTCCTAGCCAATTAGTAGCTTCAAGACTAATACATGGCATTCCATCAGTTAAAAGTGCACCACGATTAGGCAGGTCCAAAAAAGTTACCGTCCCCAACTCCTTAAGAAGTGGTGGCGAAAACTTTAAAATGAATTCTCCACCGTTCTCTTCAACTACCCACGGTTTTTCAAATTTAATCATCAAATCACCTAGTGAAATTCCTGATTACTGCTAAACATGTATGAATGGTGATGGTAACGCATCGACATGATCATACCAATCCCAATCAGGTTTCCAATTAATGAAGACCCTCCGGCTGAAATAAACGGTAGCGGAATCCCCGTCAATGGTAATAGTCCAATGTTCATTCCGATATTTTCAAACACGTGGAAAAGGATCATCATAATAACCCCCGTTGATACATAGGCATAAAATTCATTTTTCGTATCAAAGGTTACTCGGATCATCAGATAGATAAGTAATAAGTACAGCAAAATCAACAAGATGCTTCCTAAAAAGCCAAAGTTTTCACCAATTACTGAAAAAATCATATCTGATTCACGCACCGGTACGTACACGTGCGAGTTATTGAATCCAGTTCCCATAATTCCACCGGAACCAACTGCTTTGATGCTCTGCCATAATTGATATCCCTGGTTAGTCGTATCTTTGGCAGGATTTAACCAAGTATCCACCCGATCAAACTGGTATGCTTGAAAGCCAACGTGTTCCAAAATTCGTCGTCCAACCGTACTGGTTACCATGGCTAAAACAGAGCCACCAATTACGACCGCTCCTGCTGCAACTGGCGCGATGATCTTCCAAGTTACCCCAGAAACTAAAATCATTCCTGCAAAAATTGCACAAAATACCAGTGCCGTCCCAAAGTCATTTTGAAGTTTTAATGAGATGAGGACTGGTAATAGCCATAGGACCATCGTTCCTATTAATTGCCAGTCATTTTTAACAGTGTGGACGGCATACTCACTATTGTGAGTAGTAATTACCCGCCCCATCATCAAAATATAGGCTGGCTTCATGATTTCTGAGGGCTGAAACGTAAACGGACCAACTGCAAACCAACTTTTGGCCCCGGTACTAGCGTAGTATGATCGACTGTAAAAAACTAGGATCGCATACATCAGGAAAATTCCTACCCAATACGCGATTGGCGCAATCTTCCACAGTTGTTCGGAATCAAATTGCATAATGACAATTACTAAAATGGTCCCAATTACATACCAAGCCAATTGTGTAACAACTTGTCGAACCACGCTCACTTGTTGACGATCGTGGGTCCCAGCTACGTAAATCGATGCTAAACCAATCAACGCTAACAGCAGTACGCAAAAGATAATTCCCCAGTCAATTCGCGACTCAATCTCTTCGCTTTGCGAACGTTGCATGTCCAGTCAACTTCCTTTCTCCCGCTAACAATTAGCGTTGGTGTAAATGGTATTGTTGCAGGATTGTTTCCAATCCTTCTTCTTGTGATTGGACAATAAACTCTTGGTTGCCGCTCAAGAGAAGTGCCTTAAACCGGCTCTCCTCAGTTGTTACTTCACCAATCAGCTGTTTTCCAATGAAAACTTGTTGAATCGATTGATGATTTCGTTCAAGATCTTTAACGTTTACCTCAATATTTTTCTCTTTTTTTGCCACTTTTTCACCTGTACCTATCTAGTTATGTTTAAAAGTAAAATGAAGCGGAACCGGATCAACGCCGCCCTTTGCTAAAGGGTGACAACGCAGGATGCGTCCAATTCCTAAAAGAATGCCCTTTATCCCAAAACGCGCCACTGCTTGAATCATGTATTCAGAGCAGGTCGGTTCAAATCGACAGACCCGGTATGGTCGGCGGCACGAAATACATTGTTGATACCACCGAACCGCCTTAATTAACCACTTCGCCATCAATCATTACTTCTTCCGCGAGAACCAGCTAGACTTAGCACCGCTATCACTAGCATTCTTTTGCATCCGCTCAAGCATTTCCCCAGCACCCTTAGCAACATTGTCTAATGGGTCTTGAGAAACCACCACTGGAACCTTTAAATTGTCGCTAAAGAGTTGGTCAACCCCATTTAATAACGAAGTCCCACCAGTCAACATAATCCCGCGATCGATAATATCACTAGCTAATTCTGGTGGCACCGTTTCAAGAACAGAAATCGCTGCCTTGACGATTTGTTGAAGAGTATCATGAAGGGCTTCTTCAATCTCATTTTCATCCGTTTCGATTTGCCGTGGCATTCCGCTAGTAACATCACGTCCCCGAACATCCATCTTCTTTGGGTCGTCCACTTTCAGGGCAGTCCCAAGCTTAATTTTAATTTGTTCAGCAGTATGTTCACCAATTATCAAGCCATGGTGATCTTTAATGTAGTTAGCAATATCTGCGTTTAACTTGTCCCCTGCCATTCGAATCGAACGGCTGGTTACAATATCACCTAATGATAGGACGGCAATATCACAGGTACCACCACCCATATCAATAACCATGTTACCGCTTGGCTTAAAGATATCTAGGCCTGCACCAATCGCCGCAACTTTTGGTTCATATTCAAGATAAACTTTGCCACCACCAGATTGTTCGGCCGCTTGAATAATCGCCTTTCTTTCAATTTCGGTAATGTTGGTTGGAGCACAAATCATAATGTTGGGCTTTGACATTACCCCTTTAACACTCAGTTTACCAATAAAGTAGGAAAGCATTTCTTGAGTCACATCAAAATCAGAAATGACCCCACTCTTTAATGGCCGAATCGCCCGAATATTACTTGGCGTCCGTCCCACCATCCGATATGCTTCTGATCCAACTGCCAACACCTTGTTGGTATTTGTATCAATTGCTACCACAGATGGTTCATTCAAGACAATTCCTTTTCCCTGAACATAAATCAGAACATTGGCTGTTCCCAGGTCAATTCCAATATCTTTTGCCATAATTTTCTCCTTTAATCATAAATAAATCGTTTGATATTATACCACATCACTACTCGCAATGTTGGCTAGTAGCGCTTGGTAAACCGGACTTATTCAAAACTTAATTCAATCTTTGCGCCAAGTTCGATAAGTCGGTCAATCAGATGGACAAAACTGCCACCCGCAACCTCTGCTGGATTAATCGTTGTCACTTGTTCTGCTACTAACGCATCCAGTAAAGCTAACAGCCCCGTAATTGGTGAGTTGGTCGTTACAACCGTTGGATACTGTTTTAGTGGTCCATGAATTACTAGCTGCCGTCCACCATATTTTAATTGCTCCTGTTGATCGGCCACTGCGCATCCTAAAACATCTAACTCACTTTTAGAAAAATTTGAAATTGTGGAAGTACCCTGAGCGACCATTTGAAGAGCCAATAACGCAATTTGCGTATATGATCCAGTAGATCGACTGATTTCAGGCTGAATGTCAACGGGTAGTTGTAATCTGGTACCGATTACCCGAATTCCATTTCGCTGGATAATCACCGTATTTCCCATCTGCTCTAAGTGATCAATCAAAGGTTGGAGATGTACCTGCCGGGCACCACGGACAAGCACATCTCCCGCCGTGAGAGCACCGATGATTAGATAAACACTCGCCTCTTCTTGATCATCTAGTGCGTAATAATCAGTCGAATGTAAGAAAGTTACTCCTTGGATTCGCAACACCCTAGTTCCTGCACCATGAACACGGGCTCCCATCTTATTGAGAACCTTTGCTAATTCGATTACTGCGGGATGATCATACGGGTTATTTAGAACCGTAATTCCCTGGGCCATGGTTGCCGCCATCATTAGTGTAAGGGTGGTTGTTAAAGTATCATTTTGTAAATCAATCTTCTGTCCAATTAAATGATCTGCCGTAATGTCAATCATTTCATTAGCAGTCGTCATCGTGGCACCCATTTGTGAAAGAAATTCACCAATTCGAATCATCGTTTGTTGATATTCAGGATTAACACCATTATCGACTAGTTGGACATGCCGACAGCGAGCTAAAATTGCTCCGGCAGCTAATAGTTCTTGACCACTAATTTTAACGGGTTCAATATGTCGTGTTGCGTCCATCTTTAAAATTTGTTGATGGCGATCAAACTCAATTACAACGTTCAAAGATTGTAATAATTGATTCATAGCAACAACGTTCGCGGTGGCTGGAACATTATCAATAATGACCGTGCCGTGGGTTGATAGTAAACTAGCAGCTTGAATCGCCATAATCGTCTGTTGATCACCGCTTAATTCGACCTCGCCACGCAATGAATGATGACCTTGGATCAATAATTTAGTCATCCAACCCCTCCTTTTTAGCGCACCATATTTAGTAATCCATGTAAAACCATAAAGAACTCCGCAAAAAACGAGCCACAAGCATAGCCAATGGTAATCGCAAGTAGAACGATCATAGCTGGCAAGCCTTGTGGTGGATGGCGGAAAAACGTCTCCAAATGAAACGACTGAATAGCACGAAAAGTAATAATCGTAAACGTTAATTGTAAAATCAATGTCAAAACTGACTGCATTCCGTTGTACTGCATTTGATGCCTCCTCAACCAATTTATCTTACCATATTCATCAAGGAGCACCCCATCATCAACGTAAAGTTTAAATTTATATTAAAAAAATAGCTTGGCGTCAATGCCAAGCTACCTTTTTAATTTTCATTTGATACTCGTAACCGGTTAATTGCCCGCGCTAAATGCACTTGACCACGAGATAATTCATCTGGGTCGTTGATCTCACGAGCATGTTGAATGGACTTTTCAGCCCTTGCTTTCGCATTTTGTGCTCGCTTGACATCAATGTTCTTTTGCAATTCGGCACTATCAGCAATGACTTCGGCATGTTGTCCATCAAATTTGACGTAACCGCCGTTCACCGCAACAAAAGTGTCATGGTCGCCAGTATCCGCATGCTTAACAGTTAACTCACCAATCGTTAAAGACGCGATTAGCGGAAGGTGATCTGCCATCAATCCCATTTCACCAGTCCCGGTTGTCACAATCAACATAGTAGTTTCATCGTTATAAACCGTACCATCGGGAGTGATAATGCTAACGTGGAAAGTTGCATCAGCCATGATCATCCCTCCTAATCTTTAACTGCTGAGTCTTCTTGCATTTTCTTTGCTTTTGCCTTGACGTCATCAATATTACCAACCAACCGGAAAGCTTCTTCTGGAAGATCGTCATACTTTCCTTCAAGAATTTCCTTGAAGTCCTTTACGGTTTCCTTCAATGGCACATAGGCCCCTGGAGTACCCGTAAATTGTTCGGCAACACTAAAACTTTGGGATAAGAAGTTTTGAATCCGTCGTGCACGCGCCACGATCGTTTTTTCTTCATCAGATAATTCATCCATCCCTAGAATCGAGATGATATCTTGAAGTTCACGGTACCGTTGCAAGACGTGTTGAACTTCGGTTGCTACTTCATAGTGTTCCTTACCAACGATTTCTGGCGTTAAGGCCGTTGATGTCGATGCTAGTGGGTCCACAGCTGGATAAATCCCGATTTGCGTTAACCGACGTTCCAGGTTTGTAGTGGCATCCAAGTGGGCAAACGTAGTGGCCGGTGCTGGGTCGGTGTAGTCGTCGGCCGGCACATAAACCGCTTGAATTGAAGTAATGGACCCCTTCTTAGTAGAAGTAATCCGTTCTTGAAGTTGACCCATTTCTGTTGCCAGAGTCGGTTGATACCCAACGGCTGAAGGAATCCGCCCCAGTAGAGCAGATACTTCTGAACCGGCTTGGGTAAACCGGAAGATGTTATCAATGAACAGCAAAACATCTTGCCCCTTCACATCACGGAAGTATTCAGCGATTGTTAAACCAGTCAAAGCAACCCGCATCCGGGCACCAGGTGGTTCGTTCATCTGACC
>DWZS01000026.1 GCA_019117445.1 Candidatus Limosilactobacillus excrementigallinarum
TTGATTCGTCGAAACTTTATTCAGTTTTCAAAGGTCTACCATGCTGACTGATAACTCAGAAAGCATTTATTATATTACAACGTTATCAATAATTTGTCAACAACTTTTTTGAAGAAGTTAATCAAAACTGACAACTTTTAAAATATATCATATCGATATCTTATAGTCAACATCAAATTTGATATACTTTTTTGCTGAAACAACAACCTGTCGTAACAACGTTTATATACTATAAAGAACCGAGCATTAAAAGTCAACACTCTTTTTTTAATAGCCAAACTACAAATCTGCAATACCACGAACTTTATGTAAAATACATCATATATTATCCATGAATTGTGAACTTTTTCAGCTCATGCTACTTAATCATTCCTTTTTTCAAACTAAATGCCTAACAATAAAAAAATAAAGAAAAGTCAAATGACTTTTCTTTATTTTAGTTATTCGTCTTTGGTCGCATTGTTGGGAATAGCAAAACATCCCGAATGGACTTTGCATCCGTCATTAACATTACTAAACGATCAATTCCAACACCGAGTCCCCCTGTTGGTGGCATCCCGTATTCAAGTGCTTCCACAAAGTCTTCATCAATTGGCTGGTACTCATCATTACCCTCCGCGTGTTCCTTTGCTTCTGCTTCAAATCGTTGTCGTTGATCAATTGGGTCATTCAATTCTGTAAAGGCGTTTGCATATTCATTTCCCAAAATGTACAGCTCAAACCGGTCCGTAAAGCGTGGATCCTCACGGTTCAAGTGTGCCAATGGTGAAATTTCCTTTGGATGACCATAAATAAAGATCGGTTGTTCAAGTTGGTCTTGAACTTTATCTTCAAAGAAGGCGTTAATAATATGGCCAACCTTCCACCAATCTTCGTACTGAACACCATTTTCATCTGCCAGTTTGCGAGCTTCTTCAACGGTCATTTCAGGCCAGAAGTCCACCCCAGTGAACTTCTTAATGGCATCTACCATATGCATACGTTCAAATGGCTTACTGAAGTCAAGTTCTGTTCCTTGGTAATTAACCTTAAGATCATCACTAACTACTTTGGCAGCAGTCTTAAAGATTCCTTCAGTTTCCTGCATGACATCATTAAAGTCAAAATATGCAGCATACGTTTCCATCGTGTCAAATTCTGGGTTATGGTGCGGATCCATTCCTTCATTTCGGAAAATCCGGCCAAGTTCGTAAACTCGTTCCATGCCACCAACAATCAAACGCTTCAAGCGTAATTCAGTAGCAATTCGCATATACATATCAATGTCAAGAGCATTGTGGTGCGTAATAAACGGCCGGGCCTCAGCACCCGATGCCACGTTTTCTAGAATTGGTGTTTCGACTTCCGTAAAATCGTTACTATCCATATAGTTCCGAATTGCCTTAATGATCTTAGTCCGGGTCTGGAAGCGTTCGAAGCTGTCACGGTTGGTAATTAAATCCAAGTATCGCTGACGATATACTAATTCAGGGTCCTGTAAACCATGGTACTTATCTGGGAGTGGACGGAGAGCCTTCGTCAAGAAAGTCATCTTCCGTGCACGAATCGTTAATTCACCCATCCGGGTCTTAATCACATCACCAGTGATTCCCCAGAAGTCACCAATATCTGAATCCTTGAATAGCTGATATGTTTCCTCACCAACAACATCTTGGCGAACGTAAAATTGAATCTTGCCACCCCGGTCTAGCAAGTCAGCAAAGCTGGCCTTCCCACTACCTCGCTTGGCAATCATGCGTCCAGCAATCGTCACTTCATTTTGTTGCTGAGCTAACAATTCCTCACTGTCATTACCATACTTCGCCCGAATTTCCGTTGAAATATCATGATCCGGTGCAAACCGGTGCCCAAATGGGTCGATCCCTTGCTCACGCAATGCGTCCATCTTTTGCCGACGGACAAGCATTTGATCATTTAACTTTTCTTCCTTTGCCATCAATAATCCTCCTCTTACTGTGCGGTTTGCTTCTTAGCAAGTCGTTCTTCGTATTGATCCAAAAAACGGTCAAAAATTTCATCGGCCTCGGCCTGCTTAGTCGCCGACATCAACGCAACCTTAGTCCGTGCAGACCGTGGAATTCCTTTGAGATAGTAGGCCGCCTGACCGCGAAATTCACGGATTCCAACATACTCACCCTTTAAATCGCAAAGCGCTGCTAAGTGTTCCTTAGCGGTCTGGATCTTTTGTTGAGGGGTCGCTTCTGGTAGTAACTCCCCAGTTTCCAAATAATGTTCTGTCCGGGTCAACATCCATGGGTTACCCATTGCTGCCCGACCAATCATTACAGCATCAGCACCCACTTCATCTAACATCCGCTTAGCGTCTTCCGGGGTTTTGACATCTCCATTACCCATAAACGGAATTGTTAATTGTCCGGCCACTTCTTTTAGGATATCCCAATCAGCATGTCCTGTATACATTTGTTTTCTGGTTCGACCATGCATTGCGATTGCCGAAGCACCTGCTCGTTCTGCTGCCAGTGCATTCTCAACCGCAAAAATATGTTTATCATCCCAGCCAGTCCGCATTTTAACGGTTACCGGCTTCTTAACAGCATCCACAACATAGGAAACCATCTCATATACCTTGTTAGGATCAAGGAGCCACCGGGCACCGGCATCAGTATTCACGACTTTATTCACCGGACACCCCATATTAATGTCAATCACATCGGCAGCTGTGTGTTGATCAATAAATTTGGCTCCTTCCACCAAGGTCTCCTTGGTACCACCAAAAATCTGGATTCCCATCGGATGTTCATGCGGATCAACCGTTGTCATCGACAAGGTCTTTTTATTATGATACATAATTCCGCGATCTGAGATCATCTCACAAACCACGTAACCAGCACCAAATTTTTTACAAATTACCCGAAAGGCCTTATTTGTGACCCCCGCTATTGGTGCCACAACGACTTGATTGGGAATTTTAACGTCCCCAATGTGCCATTCCATGAGCTTTCCTCCTTCTCTACAAAAATCACAATCACTATTGTATCACAGCAATGCAAACTATTTTTGGGCAGCAATCATTGCCTTTAATTCATCTTCTGTAAATTCATATTGTTTGCCACAGAATTGGCAAACCGCCTGCGCGCCATGATCCTTTGTAATCATCTCTTGTAAATCGGCCTTTTTCACACTGGCCAGGGCCTTAGCAAAACGTTCTTTTGAGCAATTACATTGGTACTTTACTGGCATTTTATCTAAAATCTTTAATTCCTTGTCAGCAAAAATGCGCTTTAAGATGTCTTCCGGCGTATCACCATCCCGAAGCATTTCTGACACTAACGGCAAGTCTTTGATTGCCTTTTCCAAATCTGCAATCTGTTCGTCTTTCGCTCCCGGCAATACTTGAACCATAAATCCACCGGCAACCCCAATCTGATCATCCTTTTCAACAAACACGGATAACCCAACTGCGGACGGAATTTGTTCTGACTGCGCAAGATAGTATGTAAAATCGTCACCTAATTCGCCAGAAACCAAGTTAACCTCACCAGTATACGGTGTTTTATCACCCGGGTTCATCTTGGTAACTGCCAGCGTCCCCTGGTGACCAACCGCACCAGCCACATCAATCTTTCCCTTACTGTTCAACGGTAAATTTACGTGAGGGTTGTGAACATAACCCTTAACCGTTCCATCTGCTGTCCCGTCTGCCACAATAAAGCCAACCGGACCATTACCTTGAATTTTAACAGTTAAACCTGCATCACCTTGTAAGCCAGATGTTGACAATAACAATGTTCCAATCAACGTCCGACCAAGCGCTGCCGAAGCGGCACTCCAAGTATCGTGAATTTTTTGTGCCTCCGCTATCAAGTGCGTCGCGTTGACCGCATAAGCACGAAACATGCCATTTTCTGCCACTGCTTTTACTAAATAATCTTCCGTCATCTTTAACTCCTCCAGTTAAAATCTCTGCACTTATTTTATCATTAAATGACTACTAAAAAAGGAATTGCGCTTGCTTGGCACAATTCCTTCAATTTAATTAATCATCATCTGTAGAATGATGGTCGGTAGTGTTATTTTCACCATTCGTTGATGAATTGTCATCACTACTCTTTGGCGCAACCGGCTCATCAGAACTGTCCGGTAGTTCATCCGCCTTTTCTTGATCACTCTTCGCGTTTTCTCGACGCTCTAGTTCACGCTTGGATTCTTCAAAAGTTGCTGCCCGCTGTTCATCTTCCGCAGCTTCAACATCCTTTTCTGGCATCTTCCCGTCCTTGTAAAGGCTGAGAATTTGCTTTTCATCAAGCGTTTCATACTTCAGCAATGCTTCCGCAATCAGCTTGTGTTGATCACGATGTGTTTCAATAATATGCAATGCCCGTTGGTGACCTTCAGTTAAGATCCGCCGAACTTCTTCATCAACTAAGGCCGCGGTCTTTTCTGAATATGGCGACTGATCATAACCTTGACCAGTAAAGACTTGGCCAGAGCTTTGCAGTTCGACTGGCCCAATCTTGTCACTCATTCCGTATTGGGTGACCATAGAACGAGCAATCTGGGTTGCTTGTTCAAAGTCATTTGAAGCCCCAGATGATTGGGAGTTGAAAATCAATTCTTCGGCAGCACGGCCGCCCATCAGACCAGCAATTTGTTCCTCAGCATTCTTCTTGCTCATTAACATCTGGTCTTCCTTTGGCAGCATAATGGCATAACCACCAGCTCGTCCACGAGGAACAATCGTTACCTTATGAACAACTCGTGCATCGTTCAGGACTAAACCAACAATGGTGTGACCAGCTTCGTGATATGCCACTGTCTTGCGTTCTTGTGGTGAAACCACTCGATCACGCTTAGCTGGACCTGCAATTACCCGGTCTTCAGCTTCATCAACATCAGATGCATCAATTTCAGTCTTGTTCCGGCGAGCCGCTAACAACGCTGCCTCGTTTAACAGGTTAGCTAAATCTGCCCCGACAAAACCTGGTGTTTGCTTAGCAATTTCCTTTAAATCAACATCTGGTGCCAACGGCTTATTCTTAGCGTGAACCCGTAAAATAGCTTCCCGGCCCTTAACGTCTGGACGACCAACCAGAATTTTCCGGTCAAAACGGCCAGGCCGCAGTAAGGCTGGATCAAGGACGTCAGAACGGTTCGTAGCAGCCATAACAATGACTCCTTCATCGCCTTGGAAACCATCCATTTCAACCAACAGTTGGTTCAGGGTTTGTTCCCGTTCATCGTGGCCACCACCCATGCCGTTACCACGGCGGCGACCCACGGCATCAATTTCATCAATGAAAATGATCGATGGTGCATTCTTCTTGGCTTGATCAAAAAGATCCCGGACACGACTAGCACCGACCCCGACAAACATTTCAACGAAGTCCGAACCAGAAATGGAATAGAATGGTACACCCGCTTCACCAGCAACGGCTTTGGCTAGCAAAGTCTTACCAGTACCTGGAGGTCCTTCCAGCAAGACCCCAGATGGAATCTTGGCACCTAATTTCATAAACTTCTTTGGGTCTTTCAAAAATTCAACAACTTCGACCAGTTCTTGTTTTTCTTCTTCTTCACCGGCAACATCTGAGAAGCGCACCTTGTTATCTTTGGAGTTAGATGGTTTGGCCTTGGTTTTACCAAAATTCATCACTCCACGGCCACCGCCTTGCCCTGCTTGACCCATCATCATATAGAAGAAGAGGATCATAATCACAATTGGTAAGGCCGTGACTAACAAGTTAACCCAAATACTATTGGACTCTTCTGGATGCGTAGTGATCTTAACGTTATTTTTATCCGCATACTTTTGTAATTGGTTAACCGTCACGTCACTTTGCAAAACAGAACTTTGAAAATTGGTCGTGGTGCTTGAGTGTTGGTTCATTAAGGAAAAACCAGCTTGATTGTCGCTAGACATCTTTTGCGGCTTTCGATAAGTCCCCGTAACTTTGTAAACACCACCATTTGGTTGAACTTGGAAACTCTTAACCTGATTCTTACGTAACGCAGTCACAAACTGAGTCTGGGAAACGCTTTTGCTTTGGCCGCCATTATTATTACCGCCAAAGAAAAAGTAAACAATTCCCATGATGCACAGGAAGATAACTGCATAGAAGAGCACGTTATGAGTAAATCCGTTATTTTTACGATTGTTGTTCATAACAACCTCCTATTCCTAGCAGTGTTGGTGCTTATTGATTACAGTGCATTCATAATAGCATATTTGACCATCACTGACCAATATTTTAATCATGTTTTTTTTGGTACACACTGGGCTTTAAAACCCCAATATATGGCAGGTTACGATACAACCCTTGATAATCTAGTCCGTAACCTACTAAAAATTCGTTTGGCACATCAAAACCAACATAATCAGCTTGAACATCGACGACCCGACCAGCCGGCTTGTCAAAAATAGAACAGATCTTGATGCTGTTGGCACCACGATCTTTTAGTAAATCAATCAAAAACTTTAGGGTGCGACCAGTATCCACAATATCCTCGCAGACAATTACATCCTTCCCCTTAATGTCATTTTTCAAGTCGTGCAATAACTTAACTGAGCCCGTCGAAGAAGTACCACCTTGATAACTAGAAACATCGACAAAGTCAATGTGGGCATACAAATCAAGGCGCTTGTAGAGGTCCATTGTAAACATGATTGCCCCGGTTAAGACCGCAACCACAACTACATCTCGCTTACCAGCATAATCATGATTCAATTGCTCGGCCAACTCACTAACTCGCTGGTCAATTTCTTGTTGGTCATAAATGACGCGTTCAATATCGTTATTCATCGTTCTCTCCCGTATCTATTTTTGACAAAAATATCTCTTTTCATACCGTTGGTCACAAACCTGTTGCCGATCCAGCCAGGCCATTTTGTGACCGATTAACCAAAGCACTTGATCAAGTCGATCAACAACCACTAACTGTTGCTGTCGCTGGCCAAGTGGTACTTTTTGGTTAATCAGAACCCGGCGGATTGCTTGATGATGACCAGACTTAAGCCGAATCCGATCCGTCGGTTGCCACGACCGTACTCGAAGTGGTAACTGATCCCTAGTTAGCCATAGCTCAGCAAGGGTGTGTTCTTGCGGGTGACTAAAAATCCCCCATTGATCACCAGTAGGCCCCGTGTACCAATGGTCAAATTTTACCATAAAATCGCTGACTTTTTGATTTTTTGTAGGTAAATTCTGAACCTTTTTTAGTTCTGCCTGCTGATAGTTCTTAATTAACTGTAAATCATTACTAATCATCATTGTTGAAGATGGTGACTGTTGATTACACAGGAACTGATCAATTTGATAACTACGCTGCTCTTTTAAAGCAAACATCCCTTGATCGTTAACCCAGCGATATAGTAGCCAACGCCGAAGCAGTGGCTCTTGTTGTTGGTAACTGGCGATATCTAGTTGGCCATTGTGGATTATCTTAGTCATAAGCGATGTGACGATGGCATCCTTCATCGTTAATAATTCCGTTAACTGGTCATGAAACTTAAGCAGGTGTTCCACCACCCGCGGATTTTCTTGCTCCCATTCAGGAAGATAGTGATGGCGAACTCGATTTCTCAGCGTCATGTCTTCCTGATTTGTTGCATCTTCATACCACTTCAATTGATGCGCGCGAGCATACTCAATTAATGATTTTTTGGTAACTCGCAGAAACGGCCGCAACAATTGTCCATTTGCAAACGGCCGAGCCTCACGAATCCCTACAGTGGCAGTAACATCTCCAGTTCGCAATAGCTTCATCAGCATCGTTTCCGCAAGGTCATTTTCATGATGGGCAGTCAGTAAATAAGCTGCCTTCGTTTCGTGCATTACTTGGGCAAAAAAACGGTACCGCTCCTGACGCGCCGCGTTTTCAATTCCATACTGCGGATGTTTTTCCCACTGGTCAACATAAAGTTGAACCCCCATTTGTTGGCATCGCTGTCGCAAAAACTGTTCTTCCTGCTGACTTTGCGCTCGCAAATGGTGATTGACATGGGCCACCACCACCTGATTGGCTGGTAATAGTGCGCTCAACACGTGGAGTAAAGTCATTGAATCAACACCGGTAGAAACGGCAACCACCAGCGGTTGCTTCAACGAAAAAAAACGGTACCGTTCTAGGCACCGTTTTACTGTCAAATGAAGTTGATCAGTCATTAGCTCCGCCGACCGCCACGGCCGCCACGCTTACCATCAGTTTGCCGTTTTAACGTTGACAGTCGTGATTCACTCTCTTTCATGTAGCTTGCTAGCATATCGTCAAAGTGACTCTTTTCATGGCGTCCGCCAAAGCCACCTTGGGCTCCGTAGTGACTTCGTTGGAAATGTCCTGATCGTTGGGTACCACGCTCATGAACTCCGTGATGTTCATTTGCTGATCGATGTTCATGATGGTCATGCCGCTCATGATGATGGTCACTCTTTTGTTCTTCTGCTGCTTTAATGGATAAGGCAATCTTGCCATCATCCGCCACTTTAATCACTTTGACCGTGACCTCATCCCCCACTGAGAGGACATCATGAATATCCTTGACATAATGATTTGATACCTGACTGATGTGAACTAATCCGGTCTGGTGATCAGCTAAATCAATAAATGCCCCAAAATTAGTAATGCCAGACACCTTTCCAGTAACCTTAGCTCCTTCTTCAATTGCCATGAACTAGCAATCCTCCTACTTCTAATAAAATTTTAATCTACCCGAGTATAGCATACCCAATGGTTAAATTAATAGTCTCTTCCACCATTAAACAATGAACGGGGCTGGAAATCTCCCGCCCCGTTCATTATCGCTACTTGACGAAATTATAAATTGTTTCGCCGTCCTTCGCATAATTATACTTTTCACGAACCAATTCCTGCAGATAGCTTGGATTATGCATTTTTTTGACTTGTTTTTTCAGCTTAGTATTGGTGGCCTTTTTATTCGTGAGGGTCACGTTGGCTTTCGCAATGTTGTGATTAACCTTTCCTAATTCCCGCTTGGTCCCAATAATTTGGATTGCCAAGATCAGGAATAAAACGATAAAAATTCCCAAAATAACCTTTGCCCGACGCATATGAACCCGATAACGATAGGCCTGTTCACTGCTTTGCTCCAGCTCGCGTTGCCGAGTAAAGGGAGTATTTAATTTTGTAATGTTATTTTTAAACTGGTTTTTCATTACATAATCCCCACTTTGCTTATCAGTAATAAAGTATACCAATTAAGCCAACAAAATGTCTACAACTTTTATAATAAATCGTAGCAGAAAAGTCCCTAAATTACTAGTAAATCTCTAATAATTTTACTAAGCTTTTGAACTTCAATTTAGCGGACGTTAAATTTGGTCATCAAAATTTTCCGCATAACTAACGTCTAAAATTTCGTACATATTTTCGGCTTCTGCCTTTTTAGTTGTTTCAAGGATTTGGTTAACCTTGACCTGTTCCGTTTTATTGCCAAACTTAATCGTTAATACATCACCAGCGCGAACATCCGTTGATGATTTAGCCACTTTATCGTTAATCAAAATCCGTCCTTGATCGGCGATTTTTTTAGCAATGGTTCGTCGCTTAATAATTCGTGAAACTTTTAAAAATCGATCTAAACGCATGTATTTTTCCTCATTTCTTTATATCTTGCTTATCCTGAGCATCCTGCACAAGATCCGCTAAATACTCAACTAGTTTTAAAAGTTGTTGCAGCCAATCCTGCTGGGTCATCTTCGGCTGAATGATTAACCGCACAGTAATTGCACCATCATCAGTAGTCCCTAAAGTAGACTTAAAGCGGGTTTGGGCAACTCCTTGGATAATATCGGCCGCCTTCACATACTGGCTGGCTTGATGATCAAACGTCAGGTGGATATCGTCCCCCTTTTGTTTAATCTTCGTCAGCATGGCCTGATCAGCATTCATCTTTAATTCACCAATCAATAACAGGTTTGCAACTGGCTGACCATATTCGCCAAAGCGATCAATTAAATCACCTTGCAGGTCTAATAATTCATCCTTGCTTTGCGCCTTGCGAATTTGTTTATATAACTCAATCTTTTGTCGCTGATCACTCACATAATCGCTTGGTAAGTATGCTTCGACTGCCACATCAATTTCCGTATTAGTGGTTTTCGGTCGCTGATGTCCCTGTTTCTTAGCAACAGCATCCGCTAACATATCTGAATACAAATCATATCCCACAGAATCAATGAAACCGTGTTGTTGTTTACCTAACAAGTTACCAGCACCACGAATTGCCAAATCGCGCATGGCAATCTTAAAGCCACTCCCCAATTCTGTAAAATCACGAATGGCTGCTAGTCGTTTCTCACCTGGCTCTGTCAAAACTTTATTCGGTTGATACATAAAATATGCGTAGGCCACCCGGTTGCTTCGCCCAATTCGTCCCCGAATTTGGTAAAGCTGAGCTAATCCCATCCGATCAGCATTTTCTACAAACAACGTGTTGACGTTTGGAATATCCACCCCAGTTTCAATAATGGAAGTGGTAACTAACACATCATACTCACCACGAATAAAGTCATACAAAACACCTTCCAACTGAGCCTCACTCATTTGACCATGAATATCGGCCACCCGTGCCTCAGGAACTAGTGTTTCAATTTCGTTAACAACGTGTTCAATATCATTAACTCGATTATGTAAGTAATAAACTTGACCGCCACGCTTCATTTCACGAAGAATGCCATCACGGATTGCTGACCAGTTTTGCTCTAAAACGTAGGTTTGAATTGGAAAGCGGCCCACTGGCGGCGTTTCTAAAACCGATAAATCTCGGACACCGAGCATTGACATGTGCAGAGTCCGTGGAATTGGCGTCGCCGTAAGCGTTAAAACATCAACGTTGGATTTCAACTGTTTTAGCTTTTCCTTATGTTTAACCCCAAAGCGTTGCTCCTCGTCAATGATTAACAGACCGAGGTCTTTGAAATGAACATCCTTCGACAGTAAGCGGTGGGTTCCAACAACCACGTCAATGGAACCATCCGCCAAACCTTTTTCGATGGTCTTCATTTGCTTGGGCGTCCGGAAACGTGACATCATTTCGATCTTCACTGGGAAGCCCTCAAACCGTTCCCGCATCGTATCGTAATGTTGCTGAGCCAAAATCGTGGTGGGAACTAGAAAGGCAACCTGTTTACCACCAGTGACTGCCTTAAAAACAGCTCGGAGCGCTACTTCAGTTTTCCCATAACCAACGTCTCCAACCAGCAAGCGATCCATCGGCTTCGGTTTTTCCATGTCAGCTTTAACTTCATTGATACTTCGCAGCTGGTCCTTAGTTTCAGAATATGGAAATTCATGATCAAATTTTTCTTGTAAATAATCATCTTTGGGATAGGCAAAGCCCTTGGCTGTCTTACGCTGGGCATATAAATCAACCAAGTCGCCCGCAATATTTTCAACCTTTTGTGCGACCCGGCGTTTGGTTTTCGCCCACTCATTACCGCCTAGCTTATTGATATGGGGCTTCGTTGATTCTGAAGAAACGTATTTTTGCACCAGGTTCAATTGCGTAACGGGCACGAAAATTTGGGCATGATCACGGTAGTCAATCACGATGTAATCCTGATGAACCCCATCGACCGTCATCGTTTTAATTCCCGCAAAAATCCCAATTCCATGGTTAACGTGGACGACGTAGTCACCAGGCTTCAGATCAGTATAATTTTTAATCCGTTCCGCATTCGCCAGCTTTTGTGCCCGGGGACGCCGCTTTTTAACCTGCTTGAACATTTCCGCTTCAGTAATGACCACTAATTGAGCCGCCGGCATTTCAAACCCATGGTTAAGATTAGCAGCCACCAACTGAATTTTATGTAGCTGGAGATCTGTAAAGTCAGTTTCTAGTGCAGTCACTTTAAAATCCTGCAGGGTTTGAGCAACCTGACGCCGTCGTTCATCACTCTTTGTCATGATGACTACCGTCTCGCCCTGCTCTTTAAAACGCTGCAGTTCGGTTTTTAGCAACTCCATCTGACCAAAGAATTGCTGCATGGAACGGGTCGTCAATTCGACAATCTGCTTAAAGCGAAGCGCTCCCATCCCCTTTTTGAAGAGTGCGAGAAACAATGCCGCCTGCCGCGAATGTGTAATCACTTCGCCAGCATCATTCCCGATTTGGCCACCATTTTGTCGTTGATGATAACTTATCCGTTCCTGCAACCATTGTTGTTCATCCGTTTTCAAGTCTCGATCAGTTTCTTTAATTCGTGAAAAATCATCCACGATTAAAGTCCCATCCGCAGGCAGGTAATCTAACAAATTAGCTGGCTGTGGATAGACCATATCCGCATACGTTAATAACCCATTCTCTAAATTACCGGCTTTCAACCCTTCCAGCAGGGGACGAAAATGGTTCTCGATTTGGCGAGCATCCTGTTCATCACTGGCCTGCTCGTGCAACGTTTCGTATTCTGTGGTTAATTGCTGCTGTAATTTTGTCAACCGTTGTTGATCGACAATCAAATCTGTGGCTGGCAACACCGTTACTGCTTGAACATTCTCGATGCTGCGTTGACTGTTCGCTTCAAAATACCGCAATGAATCAACTTCAGTGTCAAATAAATCAATCCGGACAGGGTGCTTGGTATTCAGCGCGTAAATATCAATGATCGAGCCCCGAACTGCAAAGTCCCCCGGTGCCATGACCATCTTTTGACGTTGATAACCCATCATCATCAATTTTTGCGCTGTTTGTTGTGGATCAATTTCCGCACCAATTTTGATCTCTAACTGAGCATCACTAAAGATTTCGGGTGCCACCAACGGCCGGCGCAAACCACCGGTTGCCGTCACAATCACTGCAGGCTGTCCATTCAACAAAGCGTTCATTGCCTGAACCCGTTGTAGCCGAAAATCTGGTGAACTCGTGGCAATTTCCATCGCCAGTGACTCTTCAACCGGAAATTGATAGACCGTTGTTTCTGGTAATAAATTTTCTAGGTCAGCGGCGAGCGACTGCATGTGAAATAAACTATCGCATACTATCACTTGAGGTGTCGTACTGTTTTGTTGAATGGTGGCTAACAAGGCCGTCTTGGCAGAGCCACCAACCCCCGTCACTAATTGTCGTCCACCATCATGTAATCCCGCTTGAATCTTTTTAAATTGGGGTGTGCTAGCGACAAATTCTTCAAGTTGCAAGTAGCTCCCTCCTTTTTAATTCATTAGTTATAATCGTTCATCAGTTCTGCAAAGTTTTCCCCATGTATCCAATCTTCAAGGGCATGTTCAGCCGTGACCACGGCTTCATCAAATTGGGGCCGTTCATCCTTACTAAATTTTCCTAACACATGACTCACGACGGTCCCGTGGGCTGGATGATCAATCCCTAACTTGACCCGGTTAAACTTGTCCGTACCAATGTAGTGGATAATACTCTTAAGTCCATTATGGCCACCAGACTTACCGTGCGTTTTCAAACGAACCTTGCCCACCGGCATATCCAAGTCGTCATTCACAACCACCATGTCCTCCAGTGGAATATCGTAATAATCCATTAATGGTTTAACAGCTCGCCCGGAATCATTCATAAAGGTCGTTGGCTTGACCAACATGACTTTTTGACCGTCAATCATTCCAGAAACAACAACGGCTTCAATATTTTTGGCATGTTTGAAGGCGCCTAAATGATAATCGCGCGCCAGTTGTTCCACAACCATAAATCCGGTGTTATGACGAGTTTCATCATAACGGGTCCCCACATTACCAAGGCCAACAATCATTTTCATTTTAAAATCTCCTTTGAACTACAAAAAGGCCGCGCCGGAGCATTCCGCCCCTTGCCCAGCTTTATTATCCCCATTATACCCTAGCTTGGAAAAATGCAAAATTCCTGATTCGTTTTCTCATGATTTTTTAATTTTATGGTATGATGATGGTAGTTATTATACAAAAATGGAGATTGAATGATGATCTTTAATTCACTGATTAAACCAAAGGATGAGTTAACTACCCTGACTGAAGATGTGACACTTGAAGAAGCCCTAAAAGTCTTGGAAGACTCTGGCTACCGCTGCGTTCCAGTGCTTGATCCTTCCAAAAAAATGTTTCGGGGTAACATTTACAAAATGCATATTTACCGCCATAAATCTCGGGGTGGTGATATGTCATTACCTGTGACCTCATTATTAAAAAATTCAACAAAGTTTATTTCGATTAACGCCGACTTTTACAATGTCTTCTTTACCATCCGTGATTTGCCATACATTACCGTATTAGACAGTCATAACAATTTCTATGGCATTCTTACTCATAATAGTCTGTTAAAACTGTTGGCCGAAGCTTGGAATGTCAACAATGGTCGCTACGTTCTAAATGTTCACCTCTCCGATGAACGGGGTGAACTAGCCCAAACAACCAAAGAGATTACTCGCTTCTGCCAAATCGCCAACGTCATTTCGTTAGATCCAGACGATCAAGATGGCAAGCAGGTGTTGTTCACCCTGCCAGCCGATGTGGATCGCGATCGCGTCACCAAAATCGTGAAACGTTTGCAGAAGAAGGGCTTTACCGTTACTGAAGTCGAAGATCTGCATCATAGTAATGTTTAAAACAAAGCGCGAAGTTGCTGCATTATTACAACTTCGCGCTTTATTTAATTTTCTTTTTTAAGATGGTGTTGCCACCCCAACGGAACCACAATTACCAAAGAAACGACAATTAAGACCACTGCTGCCCAAATAATGTTACGGTAGCCTTGATAAAGGATTCCCCGCATCATCGGCAAAAGACTTTTCGGTAAATCCACGGCTGTTTTGGCATTTGATAACTGATTTAGCATCCGCAAAGTAATTCCATGATGTTGCTGAACCCCTAAGAATAGTTCATGATTTAAAATTACTCCATAAACGGCTGACATTAAAGTCTGACTTAAAATCCGCAGTAAATAACCAAGGGAAGTAGCAATCGGCACATCTCGTAGTTCCGCATCTGTTTGGACATTAATTTGGAGGATATTAAACACCAATCCGACGCCAAAACCTTCGAACGCTCCCATTACCAACAGTAACCAGAACGGAGAAGCCTGACCGCCAATCATAATACCAAGGTACGCAATGAAAATTGCACCAGCACCACAGGTAACAATCCAATATTTCCCCCACCGGTCTTGCAAGAATGGTACTAATTCAGAACCAATAAAATTAGTAATCGCTCCGGGAATTTGGGTCATCCCCCCTAATAGGGCGCTCAAGCCTAAAATTCCTTGCGCCCACATCGGAATATAGGTAATGAAAGCAATGAATGATCCCCAAATAATCACAAACAGTAGAAAGTCAATTACCAACTCACGATTTTTAAAGAGTCGACTCGGAATGATTGGATCGGGAGCAATCGTATCGACCCTGACCATCCAAATTAAGAGGATGATTCCGACAATTATTAAAGTTGCAACCAGGAGTGGTGAAGCCGAGCCAAGTAACTGCACTGCTACTAAAATCATCACTAAACTAACTACCAATAGTGAAGCACCTAGATAATCAACCGGCTTCCCCGCCGCCTGCTTTGAAACATTTTTATAAAATAGACTAACAATTGTAATGGCCAATAACGCAATTGGCACGTTGACATAGAACACCCAGTGCCAGCTCAATGCGTCGACAATCCAGCCACCTAATAATGGGCCGATGATTGAAGCCGTCCCAAAACAGGCACTGGCAATTCCTAATACCTGGGCTCGCTGACGAAGATCTTCATACAATTCCGCAAAAACGATAAATGGAATAGTATTCATACCACCGGCTCCAATCCCCATCACTGTACGGGCAATAATGAACCACAGAATGTTTGGTGCCAGGGCTTGAAAAACTGCTCCAACCAAAAATAATGATGTCGCGGCAATGTAGGCCTGTTTATTTCCTTTGTGTTCTCCAAATTTACTCCACAGGGGCGTCGCTACCGCCATTCCCAATAGGAAGGTGGCAATGATCCAGCCCATGTATTGCAAACCATGCAAATCACTAGTAATCGCCGGTAGTGCCGTATTGACAATCGTTCCGTCCATTCCTGCCATGATATTCGACAGCAGTAGTGCGCCGGTAACAATTGTCCGCCGTTGATGTTGTTCCAAAAAAGTTTCCTCCTTCAAAACGGTCTCTAGCTTTCGCCCATGACGAACACTAGAGACCGTTAATTGTATTATTTAATTTAAACTGAGACTAACTTGCAATGCTCGATTGACTGCCTGCATTGTTGTTTGATTTAATTGACCAATCTGGTCGGCTAAACGCTGCTTATCGATTGTCCGGATTTGCTCAAGCAGGATCTGTGAATCACGTTTAATTCCCTTGACGTTTTGCTTGATCGGAACGTGAGTTGGCAGCCGATGCTTTTGCATTTGGGCCGTAATCGGGGCAACAATCACCGTCGGGCTATGTAGATTTCCAACATCGTTTTGCACAATCACCACGGGCCGAAAACCACCCTGCTCCGACCCAATCACTGGTGAAAGCCGGGCATAATAAATTGATCCCCGTTGGATCTGCTGTCCCAAAATCGTCACTCCTCTTCCGGGCCATCCACATACTTGCGGGCTAGCCGATCGCCAAAGCCAGTTAGTACTTCATAATTAATGGTACCGAGCTGATCGGCCAGATCAGTTGCCGTAATTTCTTGGTCACCAGACCGACCCAGTAAAATTGCTTCGGTCCCTACCGGCATCTGGTGTGGTAAACGAATCATCATCTGATCCATACAAATTCGTCCTAAAATATCGCAAACCTGACCATCAACCAGGACATGATAGCCAGTTAAACCACGACGGTAGCCATCCGCGTAACCGACTGGTAAAGTGGCTACCCACTCATCCTGTTGGGCAGTATAAGTCGCTCCATAACTGACCGACTCACCACGATGCAACTTTTTCACGAAAGTGGCGTGGGTGATCAACGATGTTACTGGCTGCAACTCAAATGATGGATGTAGTTCACGACCAGATGGGTTGCATCCGTACAGGGAAATCCCCATGCGCACGGTATTGCTCTCAATGTCCTGCTGATGCCATAAGCCCGTTGCAGAATTAGCCATGTGTACATAACGTGGCCGGTGGTCAACTACCGCTAAAAACTGCTTCCACTTGGTTAACTGACGCTCAAAATATGTTTCATCCGCACTATCAGCTGTTGCAAAGTGTGTAAAAATACCTTCAAATTCAAATTCTGGCTCTTGGACCAGTTGCAGTGCCTGCTTAAATTCAGTCACATCTTGGAATCCAATTCTCCCCATTCCAGTATCCAAACCCAGGTGAACTTTTAGTGGTTGGTGAACATGGTTAGTTTGGGCAACCTTTTGGTATTCCTTTAGCCATTCTACAGAACCCACCGTTAAGGAAATTCCACTTTCGGCTGCTAATGGTGCGTATTGCACTGGCGTGATTCCTAATACCAAGATGGTTTCTTGCAAGCCGGCGTTCCGCAGTGTAAATCCTTCGTCTAATAGCGCAACACAAAAGCCAGCGACTCCTTCTTCAGAAAGAACGTGGGCAACTTGCGTCATTCCGTTACCATACGCATCAGCCTTTACTACCCCAAAAATATGACTGCCTGCTGGTAATGCCGCTTTTTGGGCACGAATATTATGACGCAATGCACCAAGGTTAACTACCACATTTGTATTTCGTAAACGAGCGCTATTCATCGTTTGTCGTCTCCTTTTCTAAAACTACCTCTGTCATTACTAGTTTACCAGTATGGCTCACCGATGCCAAAGATTGTCCGCAAAAAGGCGACTTGGTAATGATTGGCCGTCCCGCTACATTATCAATAATTTCAATATCTTGAAAACCTACTTGAGCACCAATTCCCGTGCCAAAGGCTTTCGCAAATGATTCCTTGAGTGACCACCGGCCACTTAGGTACTCCCACTTCCGCTGACCACGAAATTGGGCCATTTGCTGTTGCTCGTCGGGTGTTAAGACCCGTTCTACAAATTGAGGTTGCTTAGTTACCACTTGCTTGACGCGTTCAATTTCAGTAAGGTCGATGCCGATTCCATACAACACCACAATCACCTAATTTCAATTAATCCTTTTTCCGCCGCATACTAAATTTATGACCATTTGACCGTCGTTTTCCATAATGACGACGCTCGCCTGAATTACGGTGACCCCGGTAATGATGATTATTCCGGCCGTTACGTCCCCGTGATTGGTGATGACGGTGGCGTCTTGGCAGGGGTCGCTCTGGCGTAATCTTAACTGGTACCTTACTTGCATCATCAGTGGTTAGATCATTTAAAAGTGCCGCCACTAAGTCAACTGCATCATGGGTTGCCAACAATTTTTCTGCTGATTGCCGGTATTTATCGGTTGCTTCATCCTTAATCAAATCATCAATATCGTTGACTGCACTGGCAACTTGACCACGAAAAGCTTCTTCTTCGGTTGGTGGCTTCAGTGGCAACATCCGGACCCGAGTAAGTTTTTCAATTTCGTGTAAGTAATCCATTTCATTGGGAGTGACAAAGGTCAATGACACACCATGGTGTCCGGCCCTCCCGGTTCGTCCAATCCGGTGAACGTAACTGTCAGGATCAGATGGAATATCATAGTTATAAACGTGGGTTACGCCTGAAATATCGAGTCCCCGTGCAGCCACATCAGTTGCCACTAGGATATCCAAATCACCCTTTTTAAACTTTTTCATGATTTTTGAACGCCGATCCTGGGTTAAATCACCATGAATTCCGGCCGCGTTATAGCCACGAGCAACTAGTCCCTTGGATAGTTCATCAACCCGCCGCTTGGTCCGACCAAACACGATCGTCAAATCCGGATCTTGGACATCAATCAACCGCGTCATAATATCAAACTTCTCGTAGTCCTTAGCTCGCACATAATATTGATCGACTAAATCAGTTGTTAACTCCTTGGCCTTAATCTTTACAGTCTGTGGGTCCCGCATAAATTGGACACCAATCCGCTTAATTTCTGGTGGCATAGTTGCTGAGAAGAGCAGTGTTTGGCGCTTTTCTGGGGTTTCCTTAATGATTGCTTCAATGTCATCCAAGAAGCCCATGTTAAGCATTTCATCTGCTTCATCCAAAACCAACGTTTGAATATGCTCTAGATTAACAGTTCCCCGACTAATATGATCACGGAGTCGGCCGGGCGTCCCCACTAAGATCTGGGGATGCTTCTTCAATGAGTTAATCTGCCGCCGAATATCTGCACCACCATAAACGACTTGTACCTTAACGTGCTTATCGTGGCCTAATCGGTACAATTCCTCTTGAGTTTGAATTGCTAATTCCCGGGTTGGCGAGATCACAATCGCTTGGATGGCAGGATTATCTAAATCAACATGTTCAATAATCGGCAGGCCAAACGCCGCCGTCTTCCCCGTCCCAGTCTGGGCTTGGCCAATCACATCTTGACCCTTTAAAACCATCGGAATTGTTTGGGCTTGAATTGGGGTGGCTTCTTCGTAACCACTTTGCTTCACTGCCCGCAACAAACTCTTCGATAAACCTAATTCTCCAAATTTCAAAAAATTCACCTCATCATTAATTTCTGCTGAAAACACCACTACTTCATTGGCGTTGATATCTGGCCAATAGTAGTGGTGCCAAACATTATTTTGCTTTGAGTGCGTTTAAAACATTTTCTAGGTGGATACCATGACTTCCCTTCAGAAGCACAATATCATCCGCCTGAATTGTCTTTTGTAAATCATTAATCAACTGGTCTTGATCATCACTGGCATAGTGTTTGAGATCAGCAGCTGGATAGCCATCAGATAACAACTGATCTTTTAACGCAGTCATTTCATTACCAACCAAAAAGACCTTTTGGAAATGCTGATGATCAATCTCCGTTGCCAAACCAGCATGCAATTTAGCTGAGGCATCCCCCAGTTCCAACATATCGCCGAGCACAATCAACCGTCGCCCGGTTTCCGGAAGTTCATTTAACGTCTCCAAGACTTCTTTAACTGCCGTTGGATTAGAGTTATAAACATCCGAAAGGATCTTTTCACCTTGTTGACCAGTCAGCCATTCAGCGCGATTTTCTGTTAATTCAACATTGGCTAACCCAATCTTAAGGTGGCTTGGCGTCACGTGTAATAAGTGACCAACCATCATCGCGGCCATTGCGTTATTCACATTGTATTCACCAATCATTGGGATTGTGAATTCTTCATCTGGCCAAAGGTTAACTTTGAAGTGCAAATCATGGTCCGACTGTTCAACGCTAGTGGCATAGATATCATTATCAAGTTGCCGACCAAATGTCTTCTGTCCTTGTTTGAGGTCCTTTGCTCGTTCACGCAACAGCGGTTCATCGCCATTGTAGACAAAGGTACCATCTTCACGTAACCCATGAGTAATCTCCATCTTAGCATCCGCAATCCGGTCTCGGCTGCCGAAGAATTCGATGTGCGCCTCACCAATCATTGTCAATACAGCAATGTCTGGAGTAACGAGCTTGCTCAATTCATCCAGCTCACCAAAATGACTCATCCCCATTTCAACCACAACGGCTTCCGTATTGGACTCCATATTCAATAACGTTACAGGCACGCCAATTGCGTTATTAAAATTGGCATAGGTCTTGGTAACGTTCATTTGCGTACTCAAAATTGAGGCAATCATATCTTTAGTAGTTGTCTTACCATTGCTGCCACTCACAGCAACGACTAATGGATTAATCTTGTGGAGATAGTATTTACCCAATTGTTGCAATGCAGCCAAAGGATCGTCCACCACAATCCGCGGATAACCATCATCTTCATAAGAATGATCAGCTGCCCATAACGTGGCGCTTGCCCCATTTTGAAAGGCCGTTGCTACAAACTCATGACCATCGCGGGCCCCCTGTAGCGGAACAAATAAATCACCGTTTTTTAGTTTCCGACTGTCAAAAGCGACGCCAGAAACCTCAATGTCAGACCATTGCTCAATATCATTTTGTGCATCAACCGCCCGGGCGATTTCTGCGATGTTCATTTTCATGAGTAATCCTCTTCTTCTTTCATCCAGTTAATGATCAAGTTAAAATTATAGCACTGATCGCCCCCACGGGACAATATAAAAAGCCAACCATTTCTGGTTAGCTTCATCCTACATCCGTTGTAGGCGGGCGATCCGGTCATCCAACGGTGGGTGCGTATCAAAGAGGTGGCTAAACCACCGTTTTTTGCCGTTTTGTTCTGGATCACTAATGTACAGAGCTGAAGAATTCGGATCCGCATTCTTCATTGGCACCGCGTCTTTCAGCTTGCTCAGTGCCGAGATCATTCCGTGCGGATTTCTGGTTAATTCAACTGCACCGGCGTCAGCCAAGTATTCTCGATTCCGAGATAACGCCATTTGGGCAATTGAGGCTGCCAACGGTGCCAAAATAATTAGCAAAATTGAACCAAAAATTGCGATGACGCCGCCACCATCACGGTCATCGTCACGACTGCTACCGCCAAACCACCAGATATGACTGACAAAGCCGGTCAATGCTCCAATCGCGGAAGCCAGTGCTAACGCAATCGTCTGAAGCCGAATATCATAGTTTCGGACATGCGACATTTCATGTCCGATTACTCCTTCCAACTCCTCTCGATTCATCAGCTGCAGAAGGCCAGTCGTTGCCGCTACCGCCGCATGTTCCGGATTATTACCCGTAGCAAAGGCATTCGGGCTCGGATCATCAATGATGTAAACCCGCGGCATGGGAACCTGTGCAACCATTGCCATATCTTCAACAATATGCCATAACTCTGGTACTTCATCGGCAGAGTGAAGCTCATGGGCATGGTTCATCCGCATCACAACATCCGTTGATTGCCCGACCATTACCGAAATATAGATTAAAGCAATGACCAGTGCGATAATAATTCCGCCAACCGCACTCCCGGCAAAAAGGTAACCAACAGCTGCGCCGACCAGCGCTACTAGGGCAGTAAAACCTGCCATCACCACAACCGTCATTCGCTTATTGCGTGCAATTTGTTGATATAACATCCGTCATCACCAACTTACTAATTTAAATCACTAAAATCCACTTTTGGATTGGCCTTGGCCTCCTCAGGTACCTGTAAGTAGTCAAGTTTAGTAAAGTGATGAATTCCGGCCACAATATTAGCAGGGAAAGTTTGAATTCGCGCATCAAAAGCCGCCACGGTTGAGTTATATAACTGTCGGGAATATGCAATCTTATTTTCCGTATTACTTAATTCTTCCATCAACTTACTAAATTCGCTGCTGGCCTTTAGATCAGGATAGTTTTCGGCAACCGCGTAAAGAGAATTCAGTGCTCCAGTCAGCTTATCAGAAACCGCCATTTTCTCTTGATGAGCATCTGCCGGTAATTCACTAATTTGCTGCCGTAAAGCTGTAACCTTTTCCAGAGTTTTCGCTTCGTAATTACTGTAGCCCTTCACCGTTTGAACCAAATTTGGAATCAAATCATTTCGCCGTTGCAATTGCACATCGATTTGACTCCATGATTCTTGCGCATTGGTCCGCATTTTAACTAAACCATTGTAAATACCAATGTAGGCCACAATGATTACCGCAAGCACCACGATAATAATAATTGTCGTCATATCATCAATCTCCTTCATATTTTTATATAATGATACCAGTGATTTGAATCAAGGAAAAGTTAAGTCTTTACTAAGAAAAGTGGCTTTTTAACTACAAATTCCGTATGATGAAGAAAAAGCGAGGTATTCAAAATGAGAGTTTTATTTGTTTGTTTAGGTAACATTTGTCGGTCCCCGCTTGCCGAAGCAATGTTTCGACAAATGGTTAAAGAACACGGCTTAAGTGACCAAATCACCATTGACTCAGCAGGAACCAGTAGCGAGGAAGAAGGTAATCACCCTTATCCTGGTATTCAGCAAATCATGACCAAGTACCATCTTGATGGTCATCAGCTTGTTTCCCGTCCCATCACAATGAATGACTTTGAACAATTCGACCTCATCATCGGGATGGACGATATGAACCTGCGCCACCTCCACGCCATTGCCCCCGCAGACGCGCAAAGCAAGATTCATGGTATTTATGATCTGACCCCTGGTAAACAGGGTGCGGCCATTCCAGACCCATGGTATACTCACGAATTTCAAAAGACTTATGACGCCCTTCATGAAGCACTCCCGTACTGGCTTCAATACGTTACTGATCACCAATAGCTACTTAAAAAGCGATTCAGAGAATAGTAATAGCCATCTCTGAACCGCTTCTTTTTAATGATTTGTGTAGCCCTGACTCAGACTTTTTTGGACTTTAGTTGGTGCTTGCTTGAACTTCATCGCCTTGACAAAGGCCCCCCGAATCATTAACCGACGCGAACCAGTTTTGTTACAAGTAATCAACGTCACAATTTTTTCGGGCGTATTATCGACTACGTCCACCCGCGTCGCGTCAATAAACTGCCGTTGAGTAATTCGATACTCGTAAACCCTCGTCATATCGGTCAAATAAATCTTTTGGCCAACTTTAGCATCATAGTAGAGGGGCGAGAATAAAATTCGGGAACCGTGCGCCATGTTGTGGCCAGCCAACGCATAGTTACCTTCACCCATCTGCTGATCAGCACGCATCGTTCCGGCAGCTAACGCTAAGGTGTTATTGTCAACTCCTTTGCCAATTGGTACCGACATTTTAATTGCCGGAATTGAGATCACACCAATTACATTAATGGATTGACGGCGAGCTCTGGCGCGGGCAACAGACTGTAGATTCAAATCCTGCACATTGCTAAAATCATACTTTGCTTTCTTCTGGTTATTTTTTTGAACCGTTTGTTGAGTAATCCGTGGGTGGTACGTCCCCACTAAATAGTACTTAATTTGTTGATTAAAAATTAATACTAAACTGACGATGAACAGGACCACAATTGCTGTCCAGCGTAGCCATTCTTTCTTTTTCATCCCTTTTACCTACTTTTCGTTAGTGTTATCATAACAGAATTAGTATACATCATTTTACAGGAGAGTGATAATCTTGTCCGGACAACAACCAGTTTGGGTCCGTAATTTACGTGTGCTATCAATTGGAGTTTTCTTTGCTGGAATGGGTTTTTCAGAAATCATGCCATTCCTTTCCCTTTACATTGCCACCCTTGGTAACTACTCTCACCAACAATTAAATTTTTACTCTGGCGTAGTTTTTGCGGTCATGTATTGCGTATCGGCCATTGTTTCACCATATTGGGGAAAACTCGCTGATAAAAAAGGCCGCAAACCGATGATTTTGCGAGCATCATTAGGAATGGCAATTGTCATTGCTGCAATGGGACTAGTCACCAACGTTTGGCAATTGATTGGCTTACGAATGGCCCAGGGGGTCTTTGCGGGATTTGTAAGTAATTCGAACGCCTTAATTGCGACCGAAACGCCTAAAAAGAAATCTGGTCAGGCCCTTGGCACAATGGCGGCCGGCGTAACTGGTGGAAATTTACTCGGACCACTATTAGGTGGAACTTTGGCCGAAATCTTTAGCTACCGAGTTACCTTTTTCATTACTGGAGCAATCCTTTTTATTATCTTTCTTGGCTGTCTTCTCTTCGTCCATGAAGAAGGTTTCCAACCAGTTCAAGATCAAAAACTAGATAAGGCAGCGGGTGTCATCCATGAGCTGCAATCACCACGAATTATTTTCGGCCTGCTCATTACCACCATGATTATTCAAGCCGCTAACAACTCAATTAACCCGATTATTTCACTCTTCATTAAGGAATTAATGCACGGTGGAAAAGGGGTTACTTTCGTCAGTGGAGTCATTGCGGCATTACCAGGGGTGGCAACCATGGTGGCCGCCCCGCTGCTCGGTCGCCTTGGAGACCAAATTGGAACGCAAAAAATTCTCATTTCCGGTTTTATCATCAGTATCCTGTGTTTTGTACCGAGCGCCTTTGTGCAAAACCCCTGGCAACTGGGGATTTTACGCTTCTTGATTGGAATTGCTGATGCTTCACTCTTCCCGCAAGTTCAAACATTACTGACTAAAAACTCGCCAAGTATGTTGACGGGCCGAATTTTTAGTTGGAACCAAAGTTTTATGTA
>DWZS01000027.1 GCA_019117445.1 Candidatus Limosilactobacillus excrementigallinarum
ACCAATTTTATTCCGAAAATACCTTTTTATTACTAACGTTTGTAACAATGTAACAGCAAAATGAGGGCATCAGCGAAGCCTTTCTCAGTTTTCAGATTCAAGCCATCCTGTAAGAAAAATGGCTCTAGCACGGTTTTACCAAGCTAGAGCCTTTTGTTTTATTAATATTAATTAGTGTCGACGCGGCATCAACAAATTAAGGATAATAGCTGTTAATGCTGCCACTGCAATCGGTGAACCGAGTAAGTATTGCAGCATTTGTGGTGCTGCCTTAGTAATATGCGCTGGCAGTAAAATAATGGCCAGGGTTAAAACAATCGGTAAACCGATAATGTAGAGATCTGCATCTGAAGTTTTGATACCCCGAATGACATTCAGCCCATTTAACATGATTGTGACGGTAATGAGGGCAAATACACCCCCGATTACTGGATCAGGAATGGCGGTTAAGAATGCCGAAAGTTTAGAGAAGAAACCGAGCAGGATAAACCAGCCACCCGCTGCAACAAATACTTTTCGTGAAGCAACCCCAGTGATGGACACAACTCCAGCATTGGTTGAGTAGCCAGTAACAGGAGTAGTTCCACAAAGGCCAGCAAACAAACAGCTTAAACCTTCACCAACAATTCCGTGATTCCATTGTCGATCAGTAATTTTATGATTGGTAACGGCTCCCATTGCAAACCACGTTCCGGTCGTTTCGGTCGTAATGATGGCATATAAAATTAAGAACGTCAGAATGGAAGTCCAGTTGAAACTAATTCCCCAGTGAAAAACCGTCCGTTGCGGTAAGCTAAACCATGGTGCATCAACTACCGATTGCCAGTTAAAGCGTCCCATGGAAGCACTCATTAACGTCCCACATAGTAATGCAATGACGATTGAACCTGTTCGAAAGAGTTTTTGAACCCGCGGAAACCGAATACTAATGCCGACACATACTAGCATCGTTAAGGCTGTCACACTAGCAAGTTCAATATTTTGATAAACATTTCCCTTAGCTTCAAAAATATTGCTATTGAGAGCACTTGGAATCAGTGACAGACCCACACATGTAATAATCGTGCCGCCAACTACTGCTGGCACTAATCGGTTGATAATTTTTTGGAAAATCCCACTCAATCCAAGAAGAACCAAGATAATCGCACCAACGACTAGTGAGCCGATTAAGGTCGCCATCCCGTTTCCCTTCAAACCACCACTAGCCAGAACAATCCCAGCTGCTGCCGATAACGGCACAAATGATGGTCCCTGTGACATTGGCATCTTCATAAAAATCGAGGTTTGTAAAATGGTTCCAACACCAGCCGCAAGAAATGTCGATTGGAGCAGTCCAGATGTATCAGCTGCTCCCATTGCTAACATCCCGGCTAGAATAATCGGTGGCACATAGACGTCCATTGCCATAACGTGTTGTAGACCAAGCAGCGTTGCCTCACCAGTTGGAATGTGGTCTTCCGGGCCGATTACGAGATTCCGTTGTACTTGTTCATCCATTATTAACTTTCTCCCTTAAATAAATTTCAAGGATGAGTTTATCACGAACTGAATATGGTGTAAATTACCTATTGTTCGGAAAACGCCCGAATATCTTGTGAGACCGGGCGTTATTTTTTTGATTTTTACCCAACGGAACCTTCCATCTGAAAATCAATCAGTCGATTCAGTTCGACCGCATATTCCATCGGTAATTGTTTAGTAAATGGTTCAATGAATCCCATAACAATCATCTTAGTAGCTTCTTCTTCAGATAATCCACGACTCATTAAATAGTAAAGTTCTTCTTCTGAAACCTTGGAGACTTTGGCTTCGTGCTCCATTGCGACGTCACCAACCGCAACTTTATTTAGCGGAATGGTATCGCTTGAGGAATCATCATCCATGATGATGGTGTCACACTCAACATGTGAACTAGATCCATGAGCATTTTCATCCATTTTGACTTCACCACGGTAATCACAGACACCACCAGCCCGACACAAGGACTTCGAAATAATGGTTGAGCTAGTTTCAGGAGCTTGGTGAATCATTCTAGCTCCTGTATCTTGATCCACTACTTTACCGTTGGCAAAGGCAATCGATAACATCGTCCCCTTCGCTCCACGACCACGTAAGTAAACACTTGGATACTTCATTGTTACTTTAGAACCAAGATTTCCATCAACCCATTCCATAACCGCATTTTCATCCGCCACTGCCCGCTTGGTTTCCAGCGAGTAAACGTTTGGCGACCAGTTTTGAATGGTTGTATAACGGCAAAAGCCTCGTGGTTTGACAAAGACTTCGACAACGGCCGCATGAAGACTATCTTCAGAATAAACTGGAGCTGTGCAGCCTTCAACATAGTTCACACTCGCGTCTTCATCAACTACAATCAGCGTCCGTTCAAACTGTCCCGTATTTTCCGCATTGATTCTAAAAAAGCTTTGAAGTGGCTCATCCACATGAACACCCTTGGGAACGTAAATAAAGGTTCCACCAGACCAGACAGCGGTATTCAGTGCTGCAAAAATATTGTCATCAGGGTGTACCAACTTGGCAAAATACTTTTTAACAATTTCCGGATACTTTTGGACTGCGGTATCAGTATCCATAAAGAGAATCCCATGACTGGCTAAATCCCGTTTTAAATTAGCGTAAACGACTTCCGACTCGTACTGAGCAGTGGCTCCGGCTAGGTATTGACGTTCTGCCTCCGGAACCCCCATCTTTTCAAAGGTCGTTTTCATTTCCTCTGGCACGTCTGACCAGGAACGAGCCACATGATCAGTTGGTCGTTGAAAATACCTAAGCTGTGATAAATCTAATTTTGTTAAATCTGGTCCAAAGTTCGGCAGCTTCATCTTTAAATACTGATGGTAGGCATTTAACCGAATATTTAGCATCCATTCTGGCTCATGTTTACGCCGTGAAATTTCACGAACCGTCTCTTCTGTTAAACCAACCCCCGTGGAAAAGATCGGCTTAATATCATCATGAAAGCCGTATTCATAATGTTCTTTGGAAAATTGCTGAATTGCTTTTTTATCATCTTCTTGACTCATTACTGAACCTCCAATCGTTCCAGCAATTCGTTAATGGTTTGGTCACGAAGTTGCTGATCTGGGAATTTTTCAATTACCGGTAATAAAAAGCCCTTGGTCAGCAAAATTTCTGCTTCCATTAAAGTTAAGCCGCGGGATTGTAGGTAATATAACTGATCAGGATTAACTTGACCGATACTGGCTGCATGGCCAGCATTCACATCGTTATCCTCAATTAGTAGAACCGGATCCGCTTCTCCGTGACTCGCCGCTGTTAGCGTTAATAGGCGGCTCTCCTGGTTCGAAGCAGATTGGTGCGCCCCTTGATAAATCTTACCAACGGCATGAAAGTTCAGGATTGCCTGATCTTTAACCACCCCGTTTTGTAAAATCTCACCATCAGTATGCAAGCCATGATTATCAATCCTGGTATGAATGTCCTGTACCTGATCGTGGGTCGCAATACCAACCATTTTAAAATTAGCATGGCTACCGTCGCCATCCAAGTTTGCATGATAATCAGCATCGAGATGGTGACGATCAAAAAAAGCACTATAAATGTTGAGCAAGCTGTCCCCTGCCTGATAGGCACGTACACTCTCCCAATTATGACCTGCAGTAAAAGTGTTTGATTGATAATAATTGACTTGCGCACTGTCACCAAGTAATAATTCGGTCCCTAAGTAACTTGGTCGTTGATCACTAGCAGCTTCATTTTCAATGATTGTCACTTGCGAATTAGCCCCGACAATGATGAGGTTATGATAATTGCATCCTGAAACGGTCGCCTGCAATTCAATTGGCTGATCAACAACCGTGTTATTCGGCACATAAACAAACCGGCCACCATTTAAAAATGCTAGGTGGAGCGCATTTAATTGGTTGGCTTGCCAATTAATCGCCTTCTCCATTAAATTTTCCTGCACTAGTTCTGGATACTGTTGAGCGGCAAGAAAAATGGGCAAGTTAACGTACCCATTCGGCGTAGTCGTTACCTGCTCATCATTAATATCTAGTTGTGGATTTTGAAGCCACTTCTTTAAAACCGTTTGTTGGTGATCAGTTACCGGGAGTTCCTGAGCCATCATCATCGCTAACTGACGTTTTTTCCGCAACCAATCTGGTTGCCCTTGGGTGGCTGCTTGAACTTGATTTAATAATTCTGGTTTCATTCGTGAACGCCATCCTTACTCATTTGTTCAAATTGAGCATAACCGCCCTTTTCAAGTTCATCTGCTAACTCTGGACCGCCGCTTTGCACTACCCGTCCATCAACCATTACATGAATGCGGTCAGGCTTAACGTATTCAAGTAGCCGTTCATAATGCGTAATCAGGAGCGCACTAAATTGTGGAGTTCGCATATGGTTAATACCGTTCGCCACGATCCGTAACGCGTCGATATCAAGTCCAGAATCAATTTCATCTAAAATGGCTAATTTCGGCTTGAGCATCATCATTTGCAAGACCTCATTCCGCTTTTTTTCACCACCAGAAAAACCGACATTTAAATAACGATCGGTAATATCATCCGGCATCTTGAGTAATTGTTTTGCTTCATTCAGTTGTTGGAGAAACTCTAACACCGGTACCGTTTGTCCTTCTGGTTGTGTAGCATTCATTGCTTGACGAATAAAGTCAATGTTCTTCACTCCGGGAATTTCAGCCGGATACTGCATTCCTAAAAAGAGACCAAGTTGTGCCCGTTCCGTGACGGACTTACTTAAAACATCTTCACCGTCAAAAGTAACGGTCCCTGCAGTAACTTCATAAGCAGGATAACCCATAATCGTGGAAACCAACGTTGATTTACCATTTCCGTTTGGCCCCATAATGGCATGCACTTCACCAGTGGGAACGGTTAAATCAACGCCCTTTAGAATTTCTTCACCGGTTTCCTTCACAATTGCGTGTAAGTTTTTTACTACTAACGTCATTTTTTCACCCTTAATTAATGCACGAGCTTATCCCAAATGATGACTTTGTTGGCTCGTAATGATTTTTGCACGTCGATAATGCGTTGATTAGCGCTACCCCGGAATTGTAACGTCAAGTCCTTTTGATCTTCCAAAAAGCGCCCGTCAACTAAAATATCAATATTGCTCAACATTTCCAGTTTATCATAGGATTCTTGCTGAAGTTCTTCCCAAGTATACCCGGACCATGACCAAATATCTTTGGTATGCCCGTACTCTTTACGTAACCGTTTAATTAGTTTTAAACAAACCTGCGTATTTAAGAATGGTTCACCACCCAGTAGGGTGAGCCCTTGTACATAGTCATGACCTAAATCCGTCATGATTTGGTCCTCAAGTTCCTGAGTATACGGTTGCCCATAATGAAAATTTTGAGCGGCTTTGTTATAACATCCAGGGCAATTAAATAGACAGCCACTGACGTAGATACTGCACCGGACACCTTCGCCATCGACAAAGTTAAATGGCTTATAATCAGCAACGTATTGTAGAGAATGATCCGCAGCTAACCATTCCTTGGGGCGCGGATTTTTGGGTAGCCGATGTTGATGTCGTTCCCCCATATTGATTCCTCCTTAGATTTGGTCACCATTAAATTTAGCCCGGTGTTCCTTGGTATCCATTTGCCGTTGAGTTTCAAATTGCGCCGCAGATTTAATCATCCGTGGATCCATATGCTTAACCCGATGAATAATTTCCTCATGTCGGCCATGCACCATCGGCCGTTGTTGTGGGTTCCCTAAATAACCACAGGTCCGCTTAACAACATCACAGGTTGCCGGATCGTGATTGCCACATTGTGGACACTTAAAGCCACGGGCAGTGGCCTCAAATTCACCCTTGAAACCACACTTAAAGCATTGGTCAATCGACGTATTCGTACCTAAATAACCAACGTGATCGTAAGCCCAATCCCAAACTGCTTCGAGGGCTTTTGGATTTTGCCGTAAGTTTGGATATTCACAGTAGTGAATAAAGCCACCAGCCGCGTATTTAGGAAAGGCCTCTTCAAACTCCAGTTTTTCAAATGGGGTTGGATGCTTCCGAACATCATAGTGGAAACTATTAGTGTAATATTCCTTATCTGTGACATCCTCTACACGACCAAATTTCTTTAAGTCATCCTGACAGAATGTATCAGTCAATGACTCAGCTGGTGTGGAATACAGGCTAAAGTGATAACCTTCTTCATCTTCCCACTTGGCACAAAGGTCATGCATCTGTTTAACAATTGAAACAGCAAAGTCATGAGCTTCCTTATTGTGTTCCCACTTTGGTCCATAGAAAGTCGTGCAAACTTCATATAATCCAATGTAGCCCAATGACACAGTTGCCCGACTGTTCTTGAAAACTTCGTCAACACTGTCCGTTTTCTTGAGTCGCTTACCAAAGGCTCCATACATATACAATAATGGTGCATTTTCTGGCTTGGCTTGCTTAGTCCGTTTAATTCGGTAATCCAAAGCGATCTTGCATATCCGCATCTTTTCTTGGAAAATTTGCCAAAAGAGCTTTTTATCACCGTGGGCTTCTAACGCAATCCGTGGCAAATTAACGGTAACTACCCCTAAATTCATCCGTCCAGAATTAACTTCCTTACCGGTTTCTGGATCGTGCCAGCCTTGAAGGAATGAACGGCATCCCATCGGGGTCTTAAAGGAACCAGTAATTTCCTTAATCTTGTCATACATTAACAGATCAGGATACATCCGCTTCGTTGAACATTCCAAAGCTAGTTGCTTAACATCATAATTTGGATCACCAGGATTTAAATTCAGTCCCCGTTTTAATGTAAAAATTAATTTAGGAAAAATGGCAGTCCGGTGTTCTTTACCAAGACCCTTAATCCGAATCTTCAGAATAGATTTTTGGATTTCCCGAGCAATCCAGGAAGTCCCCAGACCAAAATTAATCGTTGTAAATGGTGTTTGCCCTTGGGAAGAGTACAAAGTGTTAATTTCATACTCTAGTGCCTGCATCGCATCATAAATATCCTTCTTGGTCTTAGTTTTCGCATATTCTTCACGTTGGTCTGGTGCTACCCATTGTTCAGCATCTCGTAAGTGCTTTTCATAATTAATCTTGGCATATGGTTCGAGAAGTTGATCGATCCGGTTAGCCGAACACCCTCCATATTGTAAAGAGGCAACATTAGCAATAATTTGTGACATTTGGGCCGTTGCCGTCTGAATTGACCGTGGTGAGGATACCCAAGCGTTCCCAATCTTGAAGCCATTCTTGAACATCTCATCAAAGTCGATTAGACAACAATTGGTTTCTGGTGTGACTGGAGAGTAATCAAGGTCATGCCAGTGAATATCACCACGCAGGTGGGCCTTGGCAACAATTTGTGGTAGCATCCGCAAACCAAGGGCCCGACTAACCATGCCGGCCTCTAAATCCCGTTGGGTATTAAAAACCTTGGAATCTTTATTAGCATTTTCGTGAACTACTCGTGAATTACGGTCAGACAGCTGATCCAACTTATACATCGGGTTAGTTGCTTCAGCAAAGGCCCGATCATCCTGCTTCCGATAGTTAATAAAGGCCATTGCAAATTCATTATGACCAGCGGCGCGAAAACCATCGATCATGGCTTGAGCAATTTCAATCGTCATGACACGATCCTTCCCTGCTAAAGCTTTCACTAATTCTTCATATACCTTGGTTTGGGTGGCCCAGTCTGCATGAAGTTCCCGCATGATTAAGTCTAATTTATAGGAATAGAACGGTGTGATGGTTCCATCCCGCTTAATAACATTAACATCCTGTAATACTGCTAATGGATGCTGAGTTGTAGTTGTGGTTTTGATTTTCATAGATAATATCCCCTTTGAAGTTAACATTATCTATCTTAAATGAAAAAAGATTGAACACAACATCTTGAAACTATTGACATTCAAAACACAATATGTAGTAGCAACGAATCTCAGATTGACATTTTTTCATTTAGTTAATTCCCCATGATCACGTGCTTAACTTAGTTAATAAGCAAGCTAGATAGCGATTAGGCTTACCCAGTTCACGATAATTATCTAAGAACAATTCGGTAAGTTTCGATTTTATTAATCAATTGATATTTATAAAATACAATTTAAAAGATTGTGTTGCATGATCTTTAAATCATATTATTGTTGTTATGGATAATAAAAAGCCGCACCATCTCAGTAATGGCGCGACTTATGGTAAAGGATGAACTATTAATTAATTACTTACCGTATACTTTTGACTCATCCGCTTTTCTAACCAATTAAGCAGTAAGGCAAGCGCTTGAGTAATGACAAAGTAAATCACAGCAGCAACAATCAGCGGTGGAATGAAGTTATAGAGGGTTCCACCAACTCCTAAGGCTTCCGCAGTGACTTCTTGTACCCCGATATAGAACAGAACTGATGATTCCTTAATCAAGGTAATGAATTCGTTCCCCATTGCTGGGAGCGTATTCCGTAATGCTTGTGGTAAGACAATTTCAAACAGGGTATCCCGACGACTTAACCCTAATGAGAGCCCCGCTTCAGTCTGGCCGGCTGGAATTGAAATAATTCCAGAACGGAAGATTTCTGAAGTGTACGCCCCTGAATTTAATCCTAAAGCTAACGCACCAGGAATAATCCGGTCTAAGCCCGAACCAAGTACCTGGACTTGAGGAATCGGTAACGTTTTAGACAAGATATAGTAAACCAGCAGAACTTGAATCATTGAAGGCGTCCCCCGGACGATTGACACATAAATGGCAGCGATCCAATTCAAAACTTTGACTTTTGACATTCGCATTAAGACCAGCAAAAGCCCAATTAAGAACCCGATAACGACCCCAATTACTGAGATAACTAACGTTAATTCTGACCCTTGCAAAAACATTGGCCAGTATTTACCGAGAAAACTAAATTCCATCATTTAACATCATCCTCTACTCTCTTTGATTGATTACTTCCCTGTTTGTTCCTGCAAGTCTTGGGCCTTTTGGAACATTTGATCTAATTGACCATTTTTTTGCATCTTAGTAATTTCTGCATTAACTTTCTTCTTCAACTTTGGTTCATTCTTTGGTAAAGCAATGCAAATTTCCCGTTGTGACTTTGGCACTGGTAATTTAACTGGCGCAATGGCGTAGTCATTCGGGTACTTCTTAACATATTCTTCCGCGACCTTTTGGGCCAGGACAACACCGTCTAATTTACCACCCTTTAATTCAGTCGTCAGACTAGTAACTAACCCTTCACTAACGATGTGGGCCTTAGTTTGACTTTTACCAACGTTTTCCTGAATTGAACCTTGCTGAGCACCAAACGAAGCTCCCTTGGTACTTGCCTGTGTAGTGTACTTGTTGGCATCGCTCTTTCTTACCAGTAGTGATTCAGATTCAGTGTAGTATGGTTTGGAGAAGTCAACTGCTTTCCGCCGTTCTTTAGTCGCGGTCATTCCAGCCATAACCATCTGGACTTTATTATTTTGTAATTCACCAATCAAGGATGAGAACTGCATGTTTTGCACCTTAAGCTTAACACCCATGTCCTTAGCAATTTGGTTGGCAACCATAATGTCAAACCCGTTGTAAGTCTTTTTGCCGTTCTTAACAACTGGGAATTCAAATGGTGCGAAGTCTGCTGAAGTCCCCATGGTTAATGTCTTTTCACTCTTAATCTTATTGTAAGCAGTGTTTTCTTTGGTTCCACATCCTGCTAAACCACCAGCAACCATTAAGGCAACAGCGCTTAAAGCAAGGATCTTTTTCCCTAACTTAAACTTCATAATTAATCCTCCATCCTTAGTAACTCAATGAATAATAATTGCATAACTTTTGAATACAACCTGTATAATACATGATTTATTCACATAATGCAATGGAAAATGTAAAAAAATTCGGGACGATCTTCAAAATATCTTCTCACGTGAATATCTTAGCTAAAATTGCATAATTATAACTAAATAATCTGCGTATAATGAAAATGTTAATAAGTAACTGGAGAATAAGTAATGAAAAGTTCTAATAAAAAATTGACCTTCTCACTTTGTTATGCCTGGGTAATGGTTATTTTAGCCCTAATTTCGATCTGCTTAATTATTTTAGATTACGCCAAAATGATTAGCCTAACTGTCCAGCCATATTCATTAATTGATAATGGCATCTGGATAATCTTTGTTGGTGATTATTGTATTCGTCTTCTTTTTGCTGATAATAAAAGAGCTTTCCTAAAGGCCAACATCTTTGATCTTTTATCAATTGTACCGGTCAGTGGATTATTTACCGTCTTCCGAATCAACCGAATTTCACGTTTACTTCGGTTGTTGAGAATCATTCGGTTAGTGGGAATGACGGGGCGACTAAAGCATTTTCTCAAAGTAAATGGGCTGATTTATTATCTGTACGTCAGTTGTGCCCTATTAATCATTAGTGCTTGTCTTTACAGTTTTGCTGAGCATACTAATTTAGAAAATGCACTTTGGTGGTCCATCACAACAGCCACTACCGTGGGCTATGGAGATATGACTCCCCAAACTAACTTAGGCCGGATTGCAGCAATTATTTTAATGTTAGTCGGAATTGGTTTCGTTGGCATGCTCACCAGTAGTATCACAAATTTCTTTACCAATCAGGAACAAATTAATATGAGAAAAGAAATCAAGTCCTTACATGAAGAAAATGACCAAATTATGGAAAAGTTAAACTAATTACAGTCGATGATGAAAGATGATGATTAGTGTGATTGTGTACCAACTTTATCCACAGATTTAGAAAGCAACAAAAAAGCACCGTAACCCTATCACTTCAGGGTTACGGTGCTTTCTAGTTAAGACAAAACACTTACGAAAACTTATTAAAATGCCTCCGGTGGGGTATTTGGTAGTTGATATATCAGTATTGTTGGGCTAGTTGTGTGTCAATTGTGTGCCAGTTTTCTTCCTTATTATATGCATATCATTTTTAACAACCTTCATATACAAAAAACA
>DWZS01000028.1 GCA_019117445.1 Candidatus Limosilactobacillus excrementigallinarum
TGATGAATTGATTCAGATTAACTGGTATCTGAATTCACGGCCTCTCAAATGTTTGAACTGGCGAACTCCAATTGAGATCTTCTTGCTTAATCTGCGTCATTAAATTTGTTCAAGTTATTTATTGCAATCTGCCTTTAAGTAAAATTTTATGTCAAATATTCTATCATTAACGAACTATCTCTCTTTCCTTAACCGTCAAGGTTCTGTCCTTGACAGGATAAAAAAACAGGTGCTTAATAAGCTCCTGTTTTTTCTAGAATCCCGCATCATCATTATCCTGACTTTGCTGATCCTGATCACTTTCCTGTTGAGATGACTCTGAGTCTGAACTACTGTTAGCTGAACTATCGTTTTCAGTTAACTTAACGGTAACTGTGTGGGCCTTCCCATTTCGATAATATGTGACTTTAGCTGATTGGCCAACCTTATATTTATATAATGCCGTTCGTAATGAACTAACATCCGTTACTGACTTATTACCAATCTTTGTAATGACATCATATTTTTTAATGCCAGCGCTTTTAGCAGCGCCTCCATCCGTGATGGTCATCACAACTGCCCCTTTGGTAACACGAGAAGGCAACTTTAAAACTGAAGATTGTTGATCTTGCGAAACACTACTTAGATCAATCAATCCCACGCCCAGTGAAGGACGGGTAATCTTACCATTCTTTACTAATTGATTGATAATCCGCACAACTTCATTACTTGGAATGGAGAAGCCCATCCCTTCAACGTTACTTCCGTTAGTATCAGAGGCTAACTTCATGGAATTGATCCCAATCACTTGGCCAGCCATATTGATAAGGGGACCACCAGAATTACCGGAATTAATGGCTGCATCCGTTTGAATAACACTAGTTGCTGCAGCACCTGACTTCGCCCGAATTGTCCGATTTTTTGCGGAAATGATCCCTTTGGTAACCGTATTTGCATATTCACTACCCATTGGGGAGCCGATCGCTAGCACGTCTTGACCTGCCGCAATGTCATTAGAATTACCAAAGGAAGCAACGGTTTTCACATTCGCTGCACTAATCCGTAAAACTGCTAAGTCAGTGGTGGAATCTGTCCCGACAATCTTAGCAGAAACTTCCTTACCGTTACTCATGATCACCTTGAGCGCATTAGAACCGGAAACCACATGATTGTTAGTCACAATATAGGCAGAGCCACCATTCTTTTTATAAATGACCCCAGATCCTTCACTAACCGTCTGCAGTTTTCCAGAGCTGCTCTGACCACTACTTTGTCCAAACAAACTATAAATACTACTTGAGCTTTGCCGATTTTGTAAATTAATTACCGACACTACTGAATCTTTAACTGACTTATAAGCCTTTGTCGATTCATTATTTAAGTTCGCCTTATTCTTTGCAACCGATGTCCCACCAGCTTTATTCGACCCAGCGGGAGTCCGCATGGCAATTCGCTCACGAATACCACTAACCACATTACCGATTCCTAATGATAATCCCCCACCTATCAAACCAGCAATTAAACCAACCACAGCAACTTTTATCCAAAATTTATTATTTTTTTGTTGCATGATACGTCCTCCTATTCAGTTTTCATTATAGAAACCAAATATGAATTATTTTTGAAATTTTTATAATATTTTTCATTATAACGTCATTAGCTTACTAGCATGATCTTGCTCAGCATCATCCAGCTGAAAATCATGATCAACACCAAAATCGCGTTGCTCTAATAATGTGGCGACCGTCAAGTGTGCTAATGATCGGGTATTATTTTCGTGACTGCGGTGGCCAATAATAACTTCTTTCGTATGACGGCCAATCACGCTCGTGAGTGCTTCTGCACCATCCTCATTCGAGAGGTGCCCTTCATCACCCAAGATTCGTTGTTTTAATGGCCATGAGTACTTGGTTCCATTTATTAGCATTTCGGTATCATGATTGCACTCCATCAAATAAGCATCTGCATCTCGGATCGTCCCTGCTACTCGCTCAGAAACATACCCGGTATCAGTTAAAATACAAAATGCTTTGTTATCATGATGGACTTGATAAAATTGTGGTTCTGCTGCATCATGGGAAACCGCAAAACTTTCAACCTGAAGATCACCAAAGTCCTTAACCGCTCCTGGTGCAATTAAATGCTTTTGGTCCAAAGGAACCTTACCAATTTTATTATCCATTGCTTGCCAGGTGCCGCGATTAGCATAAATATCCAGGCCATACCGACGCGCGAGCACCCCCACACCATGACTATGGTCACTGTGCTCATGCGTAACGAAAATGGCTTCAACATCCTTCAGCGAACGGTTAATCGCTGCCATCCGGGCCTCAATTTGTTTACCACTTAATCCCGCATCAATTAAGATTCGATGATGGGCAGTTTCAATATATGTGGAATTACCCTTACTGCCACTGGCTAAAATACTGTAGTGTAAATTATCCGTTGTTACCACAACTATCCCTTTCTCTACTAATTATCACCATTCATTTTAAAAAGCGTTCCACTAAAGGCATTTACCCGTAAATTTTGGGTATTATCACCGGTTTTACTTTTGACATTCACGTTCCAAATTGGAACATACACGAGCTGATTACCATTCTTCTTAATCTTATCATAGCCAAATAGGACATAGCGGATTCGCGAATTATTAGCAATCTGGTTATGCCGATAGAGCCAAGTCACCGCCTGTTGCTGCGAAACCGTCAGGGAACGCGGGCGCAAAGTCGTAAAATGATTTAAATAATTCTGCGTGTATCCCGTGACTTCGTTACTATCATTAATATGTAACCGCAGTTGTCCCGCATTATCTAAGATTGGCTGCCCATGAACAGTTTGAGTATAGACAACCTGCCGTTTATTTGATAACTGCTCGCAATAGGTATATTCCTGCCCATGAATAATCCGTTTGGAATGCACGATCTTATCCAGTTGTTGCTGTTGGTTAACTTGATTATGAATTTTAATCGGTTTTTGAAATGTACTAGTGATTGTCCCGTTGTTCAAATGAGAACTCTGATTTTTTAATGCCGTCACCCGTGAATTACTAGTCCACTGATTATTGTCTTGAGCCGCAATGTAATAACCATCTTGTCGATGATTGGAGAGCGACCCAAAACTAATCATGTCATTCTTCATTTCTTTCATCGTAATCTGTGACTGGCTTTGTTGCCTGCCACTATTATGAAATTGCGTCCCCATTAATAACGAAATACAGAGTCCAATATCTAGAAGGACAAAGGCAATGATAAAAATCCACTGGATTCGTTTAAAATTCATTCCGGTCCCTCCTAATTATTGATTAAACTCTTATAATTTTCCCAACTATTCCGATACCGGATGTAATAAGTCGGTGTTAAAGTTACCGTTTTAGCATTTTGATCTGTCTTCCACTGATAACCAATACGGATTCCTGTAACTTCCTTCAACTTATTAACTGATCGCAAGCCATTAAAGACCACCGCTGACGAAGGTAAAACAGTTTTTTTATTATTTACTGACACCGGTACTTGCAGACTGTAAGCAGAAAAGTGGTAACGCTCGGCACCATCATGATTATTTTGGATCTGAACAGTTCCATAACCATCGTCATTAAAGATGGGGAACCCTTCTACGAAACTGCGATAAGTGATCGATTCACTCTTTCCATTATAGGAATCATAGCGGAGTGAATCCAATGGAATACTCGTACTAGTTAACTGGTTATAGATATGTCCAAAAATCTGTTGGTAACTAAAGTTGTCGGATCGCCCAACGTAATTTTCATAATCAAGTGCGCCCTTCGCTGGATCATATACCAGCCGTTTGCTAGTCCCTGACTGATAAACAATATGGTTATTTTCCTGTTGTGACGTGACCGTAGACTGCTTCGATGAGTTATTCATTAACGTTTGGCTGACGCTATCCGGATTAATCTTACTAATTTGATAACCAAAGTTCGGTAATTTTACCCCATGCGGGTAGGTGACCATTGGATGGCCTCCATAAATTTTATGGTCAACGCTAATTGATGAGCCACCCTTTAATGATTCTTTAATCGCCTTAATATTAGCGTTATCAACCTTCACCCGGAAAACCCGATAATTATTATTGCTCAACAAATAAATCCGGTTAATCCGATTACTTTTATTTAGCGGAATCACAATATGATCAACCCGACTAAGGTTATTATAATTGAGATTTTGATTGAAACTATCGTTAAAGATTGTCATCGGCACACTAGATGGGTACGACAACATTATCGAATTATTTAAACGCAGATAATTCAGATAATTATTTTGCCGACCAGATTCAATCCTCGTCAACCGATGCATTCGCCACCGCTCAATACTTTGGCGAGTCGTTAACACAGGATTTTTAGCTTGCCCATAAAGTAGTTTTTGTCCTTGATCACCATTCGTTTTGATAACCTGCGTTGGTAAATAAATATCTCGCATTGATTGGGTTGCAACTTGCCGTCCCGTGCTCATTCCAGAATCGCCAAAAAAGCGATGATCCGACCGATATGGATTTACCCAAACAATTCCAGAGAGAATAAGACTAATAACCACCACAATGGTTAAAACAATGGCTAACCAGTTATCTTTAATCTTCGCTAGCATCCCATTCATCTCCTTCATCGTATGGTACATATGGTAGGGAAATGTAGAAGGTTGATCCTTTGCCTTCGATACTATCAACCCAGATTTGACCGCCTAGTAGGTTAACAACTTCTTTTGAAATTGCTAAGCCCAATCCGGTCCCACCTTGCTTTCGGGAACGTGCCTTATCAACCCGGAAGAATCGATCGAAAATATGACCGATATCCTTCCGTGGAATACCAAGCCCTTGATCGGCAATACTCATAATGACGTGATTCTTAGTCTCCATCAGACGAGCAGTGATCACACCACCATCTGGTGAGTATTTAACGGCATTATTCATAATGTTATCAATCACTTGGGTGAACTTATCGGTATCAATTTCAACCCAGAGATCCTTCTGAGTAATCTTTCGTTGAATCGTATACTTTTTTTGCTGTGGATCAGTTTCTTTTTTCAAAATCATATCGAAACGGTCCAGAATATAGTTAAAAAGTGCGTTGATATTAACGTATTCAAGATTTAACTTTACCGTTCCGGAATCCATTCGGGATAGGCTCAGTAAATCATTAATCATTCTGATCATCCGGTCGGTTTCATCTTGAACCACCTTTAAAAATTGGGGAGCGATCTCTGCATCCTTCCAAGCACCATCACTCAATGCCTCAACGTAACTTTTTACACTCGTTAATGGTGTCCGTAATTCATGAGAAACGTTCGAAACAAATTGTTTACGTTCCTGATCTTCTTTCTGTTGACTAGTAACATCATGCAGAACACAGACAAAACCACTGACAAATCCGGATTCACGCTGCACAACTGAAAAGTAAGCCGAAAGAATAATGCCGCTTGTATCACTGTTATCAATCAGAATTTGTTGAACGTCATCATCAACCAATTCTCGCATCGTGTAATCTTTTCTGATCCCGAGAATATCTAATAACGACTTGCCAATTACGTTATCATCCTCATTCACATCCAATAGTTGCTGAGCAGTCTCGTTAATAATCGTAATATTACCGCGACGGTCAGTTGCTAAAACTCCATCTGACATGTGGGAAAGGACACTATTCAATCGCCGTTGTTCAGCTTCAGAAACTTCTTGACTTTCTTCCACCCGAACAGACAAGTTATTAATTGCACCAGCCAGTTGGCCCAATTCATCATTACCCATTACCGCCACTCGGCCAGAATAGTCACCACGGGCAATTCGGAGTGTTTGCTTCCGCATTTCCTCAATTGGTCGGGTTATTTCCCGGGAAATAATAATCGTAATTCCCAAACCAATAATAATTGTTACCAAGGCTGCAAACACATAGATTAACGAAATATTATTGATCGTTGAGTAAACGCCCTCTAAGCTAGCCCGCATATAAACGGCCCCAACAACGTTATTGGCGTTATTATTACTTAATAACGGGACAACATTTACGTAATAGCGGTTATGGTTGTCATTGTCATAAACATTTTTATTGTGAGAACGGTTAGTAGCTAAAACATTTTTTACCGTACTATCCGTTGTTCGCTGACCAACCATATTACGGTTACTAGGGTTACTGCTTCCACGGATAATTCCCTTATTATCGATGACCCGAATTTCAGAAATATTGTTATTGTTTACTTCCGTCAGAATTTCACGAATTTGGCGATTGGCCTTTTTCGTATTCTTCCGCCCAAGTTGTGTTGCTAATGAGTTATCAATATATGAAGGCAGTTCAATTTGCTGGCGGAAATTAGAAAGGTTCTGCCGTTCCAATTGACGCACAAAAACCGCCCCAACAATTTCCAGCGTCAACATTAACATTAACGCAAATACCAGGGCGATTTTAAAATGAATAGATTGATAAAATTTTAGTTTGCTATTCACAACTTATTTACTCCTACTCTTGATTAGGATTTGCTAAGTAGTAACCAACCCCCCGCCGGGTCACTAGCCATTGCGGGTGGCTTGGATTATCTTCAATCTTTTCGCGTAGACGACGGACTGTCACATCAACTGTCCGGACATCACCGAAATAGTCATATCCCCAAACCGTTTGTAAGAGTTGTTCACGCTTGATCACTTGGCCAATGTGTTGAGCCAAATAATGCAACAATTCAAATTCACGATGAGTTAAGTTAATATTATCGCCGCGCTTAGTAACAGTATATGCATCAGGGTGAATGGTTAAATCACCAATTTTAATATCATTATTTTCCGTTTCTGCATTGGGTGTGTTTGCAGCATCCTGACGCCGTAAATTAGCCTTCACCCGTGCTACCAATTCACGGTTGGAAAATGGTTTAGTAACGTAGTCATCTGCCCCTAATTCAAGGCCTAACACTTTATCAAGTTCTGAATCCTTGGCAGTAACCATAATAATTGGTGTATTATGCTTAGCCCGTACCCGTTTGGCTACTTCGAGGCCATCAATTTTCGGCAACATCAGGTCAAGAATAATCAAATCAGGCTGGTCACTTTCGACCTTTTCCAGGCCTTCTTCACCATCAAAAGCGGTTACGACTTCGTAGCCCTCTTTCTCTAAGTTGAATTTGATGATATCTGAAATTGGTTTTTCATCATCAACTACCAAAACTTTATTGGCCATTTGAATTCCTCCAATTGATAATGGAATTAATTAAGTCACCACGATTAGTGTCCTTAATTCCTAATTTATCCGTTTTAATTACTTTCATATTATACCACTTCTCCGTTAATTTAAAAAAATATCAAAAAAGCCTTGTCAAAGTTTCTAATAACTGATATTATATTTATTGTTCTGATACTTATGGGCAGTTAGCTCAGCTGGCAGAGCAACGGACTCTTAATCCGTGGGTCCAGGGTTCGATCCCCTGACTGCCCATCAGAGGTTTACAGAGATTGAAGTTTTCCTTCAATCTCTTTTTTATTGTCATAACCTATTTGGTAGTCATTCTAAATTTTCTCTTGCAAAATCAGACAAGAATTGATATTATTATTTGTGTTGTTAATATGACATGGGCAGTTAGCTCAGCTGGCAGAGCAACGGACTCTTAATCCGTGGGTCCAGGGTTCGATCCCCTGACTGCCCATACTAATAAAGGACGATCACGAAAGAAGTGATCGTCCTTTTTATTTTCCCATTATTTCCCAGGGAATAATTAATATTCAGTAACTAGTTTTTTCGTTCGCTCCAAGACGATGCTTGCCACTACAACAACTACAATCAATGCCCCAGCACAGGCAATAAACAATGGTTGATATGATAATCCTTCAATTATCATTCCACCAATTGCGGGGCCAACCGCTTTACCAAAAGAAATTAGAGCATTTAATAAGCCTTGATAGCGTCCCTTTTCGTCTGTCGGCGATAGTTGATCAACCACGGCAGGCACCGTTGGGAAAACCGTAATTTCACCTAGAGTAAGAACAACCATCCCAAGCACAAACCACCAATACTGCTTAGCAAACACTAATACAACAAACGACATCATAATGCCACAAATCCCCACGTAAATCTTTAAATAATCGTTCTTCACATATTGATTAACAATATTCATCAACGGCTGTAAAAGGACCACCATTAACCCATTAATCGTCCAGAGAAGGCTGTATAAGGTCATCGAGATCCCGTGATTAGTAACATATACTGACATATTACTGGACCACTGAGAATAAGCAATCCAAATAATCACCATAGCAATAAACATTGTCCAGATCGTAATAAGGTTTGGTGCCGGTAATTTAGTCGTTTTATTCTTGGGAATTTCCTTTTCATCAACGGCAGCTGTTCGTTGACGACTAACCTGAACTCGATAAAACTTCGCGACAATTAGGATAAAGAATAAGTATAAGATTCCCGTCAAAAGGAACAATGGCCCAACATGATTACGCGCAAGTTGATAAAGGGGACCGACTACACTAGTTGCAAAAACCATTCCAAGGTTATTGGAGAAATAGATCATGTTAAATACAAACCGGCCGTCATGTCCTTTTACCATGGTTCCATATGAATTATGAAGGGTGACCAGCCAGCCATTAAAGAAGCCAACCAAAGTCAACATCACAGGATAAATTGGCCAATTACTTTTCCAAACCAGAACCAACATCGTAGCAACTGCTCCAATCAAGCCTTCGATCATCAAAGTACGTGGATTATACCGATCAAAAAGGATTCCGGCAATATAACTACCAACAACATTTGCTCCTGAATAACAAAGAATGACCAAGCCGGCAATGGTTAACGACTGATGCAGCTGATCATGAATATATACAGTTGTTAATGGCCAAACAAAGCTATTCCCAAAGTTAACTAAAAATACTCCGATCAGAAGCCAATGGAGTTTTATCCCCTTATTCATCGTCTGTCTCTCTCCTTTTAACTAAAGAGGCTGGGATAAACCCAGCCTTTACTTATTGTTATTGATCATCATGTTGATAATCAATTGAAGCAAATTTGTTATATGTTTTATTAAACAATAATTTAACGGTTCCCCGCGGACCGCTCCGATTTTTATCAATAATAACTTCAACTTCGCTTAGACTTGGTACATCCGCATCCTGTTGATTAGCCTGCTGGTTATTTCCTTGATCATCATTACCCTCTTCACGTTGATAATAATCATCACGGTACAGAAAACTAACAATATCTGCATCTTGTTCAATGGACCCTGATTCACGAATATCAGACAATACCGGACGTTTATCCTGTCGTTGCTCCACTCCACGGGAAAGTTGGGAAAGTGCAATCACTGGGCATTGAAGTTCCTTTGCCAGTTTTTTCAGTTGCCGAGAAATTTCAGAAACCTCTTGTTGTCGGTTTTCCGAGTTTCCTCCTTCAATCAATTGAAGGTAGTCAATGACGATTAGTCCTAAATTACCAGTTCGTTTAGCTAAACGCCGACACTTGGCCCGAATCTCCGGTACCCGGATTCCAGGCGTATCATCAATATAAATATCAGCAGCGTCCAAGGTACTTGCTGCTACCCATAAACTACGCCATTCGTCCTGGGTTAACTCACCAGTTCGTAGATGGTTAGCATTGATACTACCTTCAGCACACAGCATCCGGTTCACTAACGATTCAGCACCCATTTCTAGACTAAAAATAGCTACCGAAGTGTTATTTTTAATAGCCACGTTCTGGGCAATATTTAACGCAAATGCGGTCTTCCCCATCGCCGGTCGCGCCGCTAAAATTACAAGCTCGTCAGGGTGGAGTCCCGTCGTCATCTTATCAAGTTGCGGATACCCTGTTGCAATCCCGGTAACATCGGATTCTTGGCGAGATAATTCAAAAATCTTATTAACTGATGAATTTAATAAGTCACCAATCTTTTGGAGGTCAGTATTATTATTACTTTCCGCCACTCCTAAAATTGAGCGCTCCGCATCATCAAGTAAATCGGTCAAGTCTTCTGTATCGTCATAGGTCTTGCTGACGATCTTGGTTGCTGTATCAATTAACCGACGAGAAGTCGCCTTTTCTTTAACGATCTTGGCATAGTAAACCACATCAGCTGCCGTAGGTACTGCACCGGCCAGTTTAGCCAAATATTCTACGCCACCAACATTTTCAGTTTGATTTTCCCGATCTAATTCATTCTTCAATGAAACAACATCAATCGGCACATCACGATCATTAAGTTTGATCATGGTTGAAAATAGAATCTGGTGAGCCCGCGTATAGAAATCTTCCGGTTGGACATATTCCATGGCTTCGACAATCGCATCTTTAGCCAAGAAGGCCGCCCCTAGAACCGCTTGTTCTGCTTCTAGATTCCGCGGTGGTGTTCGATTAATTTCTGGCGCGTTATCCATGGATTGCCCTCCTTTTTTCTGGAATATGTTAATCTTTATTTTTCAGCAATATGAACCCGCATCTTAGCTTCCACGTCATGATGTAGTTTGACTTTAACTGTTACATAACCCAAAGCCTTAATTGGCGCTGCTAATTCTAGCTTCCGTTTGTCTAGCTTAATATTGTACTGATCTTGAAGGGCCTTGGCAATTTGCTTGCTTGAAATCGAACCAAACATTCGACCATCAGTACCAGCCTTACCCTTCATTTCAAGAACCATGTCATCGCTTTCTAAAGTTTGCTTTAATTTCTTGGCCTCAGCTAATTCTTCAGCTTCTTGCTTTTCCTTAGAACGTTCTTGGCCTTGGACTTCACTTAATGCCGCCTTCGTGGCTAACTTAGCCTTGCCACGAGGAATCAAGAAGTTCTGGGCATAACCATCTGGTACGTTCTTTACTTCACCGCGCTTACCGCGTCCTTTAACATCTTCAATAAAAATAACTTTCATTCTAATCACTCCTCAGCTGTTTCTGGATCATCACTTGAATTAATGATTTCCATTAGTTGTTGCTTAACATCGGCAATTGGCTGATCCTTAATTTGGGTCGCAGCATTTGCTAAATGGCCACCGCCACCCATTTTTTCCATAATTAGCTGAACATTGTAATCACCCATTGACCGAGCAGAGATTCCAACTACATCGCTAGAACGTCTCGTGATGACAAATGATGCGTCAACCCCCTCAACCTGAAGCAGCATATCTGCGGCTTGAGCAGCCGTTACGGGGTCATATAATTTATCATCTGCACCAACACACAATGCTATTTTATCATTTAAAAATTCAGTGTTGGAGATTAAATGGTTACGTTCCATAAAATCGTCCACATTTTCTTTCATAAAGTACTGGATCATTAAACCATCAGCACCTGCTGAACGGAGATAACTAGCAGCATCAAACGTTCTTGTCCCAGCATTTTGGGTAAAGTTTTTGGTATCAACTTCAATCCCTGTCAGCATTGCCGTAGCTTCAAGTTTATTTAAAGCTTTCCCTTCTCGTGGTTGATATTCAAACATTTCTGTAATTAGTTCACAGGTCGAGGAAGCATATGGTTCAATATATACCAACAATGGGTTTTCTGGGAATTCTTCTCCCCGTCGGTGGTGGTCAAAAATTACCGTCCGATTTTCTAGTCGCGAATAGAGTTTTGGCGCCATCGATAGACTAACCTTTGAATGATCAACCATTACTAACAAACTCTTATCTGTTGCCTGATCCAAGGCTTGTTCAGGCGTTATCACACAGTCCTCAATACTTTGATAGTCCTTGAATTGAAAAATCAACCGCGCAATATCAGAGTGCAAGCGTTCTTGATCAAGAACAATCCAACACTTTTGACCATTCATTTCGGCAATTCGCCGAATTCCTAAACAGGCCCCCATTGAGTCCATATCAGGATTGTTATGCCCAACAACAAAAATCTGATCAGCTTGGTTCATCAATTCTTGGAATGCATGACTGATTACCCGTGCCCGAACTCTGGTCCGCTTTTCCATTGGGTTAGTTTTTCCACCGAAGAAACGTGCCTGTTCATCTTCTGCCCGGACAACTACTTGATCACCACCACGTCCAAGTGCTAAGTCAAGGTTTCGTTGAGCGGTATCTGCTAACTTAATAAAGTCAGTTTGGCCATACGAAATCCCGACACTCAACGTAACTGGTGAATTCATTTTAGAGGTATTTTCTCGAATCGTATCCAGAATCTTAAACTTTCGTTCCTCAAGCTTATGCAGATCGATTTCGTGCCCCATCAAAAGATAATTATCGTCATCAATGACTTTCAGCAATAAGTTAAACTTATCTGCCCAATTACTTAATTCAGAAGTAACGTAATTATGCAGGTTAGAAACATCCGAGTCACTCATTCCCTGCGTGAGTTCAACATAGTTATCTAAATAAATGTTCCCAAGAAAGAGCCGTTCATTTAAATACCGCTTATTGATTCGTTCATACTTAGTAATATCCATCAAGTAGAGGTTATTAAACCGCTTTTGGTAAAAGAATTCGAATTGGTGATCATTCCAACTAACGACCGTTGGAGCATGATCATCCTGGTGTTGTTCAACGATTTCCGCTAATTCTGGAATACTATTTTCCAGTTTTTCGCCGACGACAATTTGATCACCAAAATACTTAACCATGTACGGATTAGCCCAACGAACGACCCCTCGATCATTCATAATGATAATCCCCAGGGGCATTTCAAGAAGGGCCTCTTGCTGGCTATTTTGGACTTCGTAAGTTAGATCGCTAAGGTACTGCTCAGTTTCTCCGGCAAGATGTTGGAGTTGCGTGAGGCTCAATATTAAGCCAACAATGCCTAATAATAGCAGAACTATCCCCGCAACCCAGTTATAGAGAAAAGCCATTACAATCGCAATCGTCGTCGTAGCGAGTAAAAAGAGTGTATTTAATCGCAACCGCCGATTTTTAAACACTTTTGCAATCGTATTTTGTCCAAACCAAAATCGCATCTCCCTCACCTCCCAGTAGAATAGTTTAACATTCTTATCTTATCACAAACGCTTTAGTAATTTTGGGTAAAAAAAAGGATATGAGTTAAACTCATATCCCAATTGTAGATTAATCTTCCGCAACAAATGGTAGAAGACCCATAATCCGCGCACGCTTAATCGCAATCGTCAAACGACGTTGGTTCTTAGCGCTTGTTCCAGTAACCCGGCGTGGCAAAATCTTACCACGTTCAGAGATGAACCGGCGTAATAAATCAGTGTCTTTGTAATCAATGTATTCAATATGGTTTGCGGCGATAAAGTCAACCTTACGGCGACGACGGCCACCACGACGTTGTTGTGCCATGAAATTTCCCTCCCCGTTAATTATTTAGAACGGTACATCATCGATTGATGGTTGATCACCATCATCGTTATCTGATGAACTGTTGTTGTCTTTATTAGTGCTCATTGCACTATTATCATCAATATTGATACCATTACCGTTAGATGAATCATTTGAATCATCATTATTAAACGGCAGTGTACTCAAATCAACCTGATTATCTTGATTAAAGACCGGTTGATTATTCGCGGCTGGTTGAGCAGGGTTATTGTTGCTGAAATTACCACCGTTATTATTAAATGCATTATTTTGGCTAAAGTTTTGGTTGTTGTTAAAACCACCATTATTACCTTGGTTGTAGCCACCCTGGTTGTTAGAACCCTGATTGCTTGACCGTGGTTCCAATAATGCAAAGTTTTCAACGGTTACTTCAGTTACGTAAACACGTTGACCTTGGTTGTTTTCGTAATTCCGCGTTGATAGCCGTCCATCAATGCCGACTAACGAACCCTTATGAGTGAAATTAGCGAAATTTTCAGCAGACTTTCGCCAAATAACACAGTTAATAAAGTCAGCATCCCGATCACCATTCTGATTTCTGAACTGACGATCGACAGCAACTGAAAAACTGCAGACTGCTGTTCCGCTACCGGTATACCGCAATTCCGGATCTCTTGTTAACCGTCCAGTCAATACTACACGATTTAACATCGGACATCACTCCTCTCAAAATATTTCGTTAAGACTAACCGCGCTTAACGATCATGTGACGTAAAATGTCGTCGCTGAACTTAGATAAACGATCAAATTCGTTTAATGGTTGGTCGTTATCAGTCGTTACGTTAATAACGTGGTAAGTACCTTCTGTGTACTTATCAATTGGGTACGCGAAACGACGAGTTGACCAATCCTTTGAGTCAACAACAGTTGCACCATTGTCTGAAAGAACCTTGTCAAAGCGTTCTACTAAAGCACTCTTTGCTGATTCATCAATATCAGGACGAATGATGTAAGTAATTTCATATTTGCGTGTTTCCATGAATGTTACACCTCCTTATGGACTCTGGCCCCTTCTCCTCATGAGAAAGAACAAGGAGAGTAGACGTTCTCTAACGTATACTCACAGACTAGAATAATAGCATAATTACTCCTAAATAACAAGGATTAAGCAAAAAGATCTGAAATTGCGGTCTATTATTTAAAGACGTAATTTCAGATCTTTTGTATTATTTAATTTTCAGTTTCTGATGTAGACTGAGCATCTTCAGTACTAGATTCTGGTTGTTCATCATCATCCGCTGCTTCTTCCTTAGCAACCCGGGTCATTGTTGCTACTTTTGAACCATCGGTCAACTTAATTAGGTGAACCCCAATTGTGGCCCGTCCGGTTTCAGAAACGGTTTCAACACCAAACCTGATAATGACCCCTTCCGTTGTCACTAGCATGATGTCTTCATCACCATCAACCGTTGTTAATCCAGCTAATGGACCGTTCTTTTCAGTAACGTTGACGGTCTTAATTCCTTTACCGCCACGTCCCTTAATCGGGTATTCAGCAGCCGGTGTTTGTTTACCAAATCCTTTTTCACTGATAACAAGCACCCGACTATCTGGATTCAATTGACCAGCACCGATTACAAAGTCACCATCACGAAGGCGAACACCACGAACTCCGGCAGCAGCACGACCCATCGAACGGACTGCGCTCGCACTGAAACTAACTGCGTATCCTTCATGCGTCCCAATAATCATATTTTGATCATGGTCAATAATTTCTACTGCAATTAATTCATCACCATCGTGCAAGTTAATTGCCTTCAGTCCGTTGCTCCGGATATTCTTGAACTCTTCAACTGCCGTTCGCTTAACAACCCCTTGTTTAGTTACAAAGAAGAGATCACGGTCTGCATCTTCTTCTGCTGTATTAGAAACATTAATCACAGCATTAATCTTTTCTTTTGCATCAATTCCGAGCAGATTAATAATCGGAATTCCTTGTGCTGACCGTCCGTATTCAGGAATTTCATACCCCTTCATCGAGAAGACCTTACCTGAATTAGTAAAGAACAGCAGCATGTCATGAGTAGAACTAGAAATTAAGTGCTCAATAAAGTCGTCACTGTGCACACCCATTCCTTTAACTCCACGACCACCACGATTTTGTGATTTAAACTCATCCACTGGAAGCCGTTTAATGTAACCGTTATGGGTTAAGGTGACCACAATATCCTGTTGTTCAATCAAATCTTCATCTTCAAGGTTCGTAATATCACCAACCTGAAGTTCAGTCCGCCGAGCATCACCAAACCGACGTTGAATTTCCTTCAATTCATCATAAATAATTTGTTGAATCCGTTCACGATGGGCAAGGATATCCTTATAATCCGCAATTGCTTCCATCAATTTCTTGTATTCGGCTTCGATCTTTTCTCGTTCCAAACCGGTTAACCGGACTAGTCGCATATCAAGAATTGCTTGCGCTTGGCGATCTGATAATCCATAGTTACTCATCAATTCACTCTTGGCCACTTCACTAGTTTGTGATTGACGAATGATCTTAATGATTTCGTCAATATGGTCAAGAGCAATCCGTAATCCTTCAACAATGTGGGCCCGGCTTTCTGCCTTTTTAAGTTCGAATTCTGTCCGCCGCCGAACCACTTCTTCTTGGTGTTCAAGGTAGTAGGTCAAAATTTCTTTCAAACTTAAAATCTTTGGTGCACCCTTGACGATTGCCAACATGTTGAAATTGAAGGTCGTTTGCATCATCGTCATCTTGTACAGATTATTCAAAATGACTTCCGCACTAGCATCCCGCCGGACATCAATTACAATCCGCATTCCTTCACGGTCAGTTTCATCATTGACATCAGTAATACCGTCAATTTCCTTTTCACGTGCCAACTCAGCAATCCGTTCGATTAACTTTGCTTTATTAACCATGTACGGAATCTCGTGAACAATTATTTGTTGCCGTCCCGTCTTAGTTTCTTCAATATCAACTTTTGCGCGAACGATAATGGTTCCCTTACCAGTTTCATAAGCCTTCCGAATTCCTGATTTACCCAGTACGACCCCACCAGTTGGGAAGTCTGGGCCCGGCAATACCTTCATCAGATCTTCAGTCGTTGCATCAGGATTATTCATCAACACATGAATTGCACTAATTACTTCCCCAAGATTATGCGTCGGAATATTAGTTGCCATCCCGACGGCAATTCCTGAGGCACCATTTACCAGCAAGTTTGGAAAACGGGCAGGCAAAACTGTGGGTTCCTTTTCAGTTCCATCATAGTTATCTTGGAAATCAACCGTATCCTTGTTAATATCACGCAACATTTCAACGGCAATTTTACTCATCCGCGCTTCGGTATACCGCATTGCGGCGGCACCATCACCATCGACGGAACCAAAGTTACCGTGACCGTCAACTAACATGTAACGGTAACTAAAGTCTTGCGCCATCCGGACTAAACCTTCATAAATTGAAGAATCACCGTGGGGGTGGAACTTCCCCATAACGTCCCCAACAATTCTGGCAGACTTCTTATAAGGCTTATCAGGAGTAACTCCTAATTCATTCATTCCGTATAAAATCCGTCTTTGAACTGGCTTTAAACCATCACGAACGTCTGGTAACGCCCGTGAAACGATGACACTCATCGCATAATCCAAAAACGAGTTCCGCATCTGACTGGTCAGTTTGACATCAGTAATGCGGTTTGACATTTCTTCTTCAGCCACTCGTCTTGTTCCTCCTAAAATTAAAGGTCTAAGTTCTTAACAAATGTTGCATTCTTTTCGATAAAGTCACGCCGTGGTCCGACCTTAGTTCCCATCAGCATTGGGAAGATTTCATCTGCTGCCGCAGCATCATCCAGATCAACCCGCAACAAGTGCCGATTTTCAGGATCCATCGTGGTTTCCCACAATTGTTCCGCGTCCATTTCACCAAGCCCCTTATAACGTTGGATAACTGGTTTTGGACTTGGCTGGAGTGAATTGACAACTTGCTCTAATTCTTCATCTGTTTCGATATATTTAACGAATTTTCCTTGCCGAACTTGGTACAGCGGAGGCTGAGCAATGTAGACATAACCCTTTTCAATCATTGGCCGCATAAACCGATAAAAGAGGGTTAATAGTAACGTCCGAATGTGCGCACCATCGACATCGGCATCCGTCATGATAATCAGCTTATGGTAATTAGCCTTTGAAACGTCAAAGTCTTCACCAAATCCAGTCCCAAGTGCAGTGAATAATGATCGAATTTCATCATTCGCGAGGACCCGATTCAGGCTGGCCTTTTCAACGTTCAAAATTTTACCCCGAATTGGCAAAATTGCTTGAGTTAACCGCGAACGTCCTTGCTTAGCAGATCCACCAGCAGAGTCCCCTTCGACGATAAACAATTCTGAAATACTTGGATCCTTACTGGTATTATCAGCGAGCTTCCCTGGAAGGTTGCTAATTTCTAGTCCGCTCTTCTTACGAGTAACTTCACGCGCCCGTTTAGCGGCTACCCGCGCCTTGGATGCTAACATCCCTTTTTCGACAATTTTCTTCGCCGTATCCGGATGCTCCATCATAAACCGGTTCATTGTTTCACTAAAAATGTGATCAGTCGCCGTTCGTGCATCAGAGTTACTTAACTTAGTCTTCGTCTGGCCTTCAAACTGCGGATTAGGGTGCTTAATTGATACAACAGCAGTCAGCCCTTCACGAACGTCGTCACCAGACAACGTACTGTTGTTTCCCTTCAGCTGACCACTCTTCCGTCCATAATCATTAATTACCCGTGTCAAAGCAGTCTTAAATCCAGTTTCATGGCTCCCACCTTCGTAGGTGTGAATGTTGTTAGTAAACGTTAATAGGTTGCAACGGTAGCCACTGGTGTATTGTAAGGAAACTTCCACCGTAATGCCGTTGTATTCACCTTCAACATAAATTGGCGGATCGAAAAGTAATTCGTGGCCCCGATTCAAGAATTCAACGTAATGACGAATTCCGCCTTCGTAATGAAATTCTTGACGGTTATCTTCATCATTTCGCTTATCTTCAATCGTGATCTTCAATCCCTTGTTCAAAAAGGCAAGTTCGCGAATACGATCAGTTAACGTCTTAATGTTATAAACCGTCGTTTCACGGAAAATATCTGGATCTGGCTTAAAGTGAACAATTGTCCCATGCTGGGTCTCTGGAAGTCCCTCTTTTATCACCTTCATTGGCGTCTTAACATGGCCACCTTGAAAGTCCATGTAATACTCTTTACCTTGCCGAGCAACTCGAACATCCAACTCCGTAGAAAGGGCATTAACAACGGAAGCACCAACCCCGTGCAATCCACCGGAAACTTTATAACCACCGTTGCCAAACTTTCCCCCAGCGTGGAGAACCGTAAAGACTGTTTCAAGAGCTGGCTTACCAGTTTCTTTTTGAATATCAACCGGAATCCCCCGTCCATTATCAGTAACGGTAATACTGTTATCCGGTTCAACAACAACGTTAATTTCATCTGCGAACCCAGCTAACGCTTCATCGATCCCATTATCAACGATTTCCCATACTAAATGGTGTAATCCTTGAGCAGTAGTCGAGCCAATGTACATCCCAGGCCGCTTACGAACTGCTTCTAATCCCTTTAAAACTTGGATTTGGCTAGCATCGTACTTACTGCCGAGCTCAGCTTTCTTTTCAGCCTTTTCTTCCTGTAGTTCGCGTTCTTTATCGCTCACGTTGTTTCCTCCTTCGTCAATGTCCCACCATCAATTTTAAAAATTGTTGGTTGCTTGATCAGTTGCCGTGCAACTCCACTCAAACTAGTAGTTGTTAAAAACGTCTGAACCTTATCTTGAATTGCTGTTAATAGATGCGTCTGACGATCATCATCTAATTCTGAAAGGACATCATCCAATAACAGCAATGGATATTCACCTGTTTGCTCCTTCATCAAATCAATTTCCGCTAGTTTAACTGCCAAGGCAGTCGTTCGCTGTTGCCCTTGCGATCCAAAATGCTGAACATTTTGGCCATTCACAATAAAATGAATATCATCCCGCTGCGGTCCCGCTAATGTCGTTCCAAGCGTAATCTCGCGTTCCAGATTATCATCAAAAAGTTTTCTTAACTGCGTTTCAAGGTCTTCACTGGTCGTTTGATCATCAATTGTTAGTTGCGTTACATACTTGAGCCGTAACTGTTCCTTTTGTAAAGAAATATGTTCATGCAGTTGCTGGGCCCATTTTTCTAATTGCTTCAGTAATCTGAAACGAGCCAACACAATCGCTGCACCATCCTGTGCTAGTTGGTCAGAAATGACTCCGAGCAAAACTCGATCTGTCTGCTCACCAGAACGTAATTGTTTCAGGTACTGATTACGTTGCTGAAGCAATGAATGGTAATGACTAACGTTGTACAAATAAGCACTACTCATCTGACCAAATTCCATATTCATAAATTGCCGCCTAACTTGGGGTGCGCCCTTAACCAGAGCTAAATCTTCAGGTGCAAAGAGGACAACATTTAAATTACCAACGTATGCTGATAACCGACTTTGATATAAATGATTAACTTTGACCCGCTTACCGCCCTGAGCAAGCTGAATTTCTAATGGAACCCGTTCAACCTGTTTTTGAACCTTACCAGACAAAAAAGCCTGCTTATGCTTCCATTGGATCAGCTCCCGATCCTTAGAAGTGCGGTGGCTTTTCGTTAATGCTAAAACATGAATTGCTTCCAGGAGATTCGTTTTTCCTTGGGCATTCTCACCAATCAAAATATTAATTCCGGGTGAAAATACCACCTTTAAATCATCATAATTGCGAAAATGTTTTAAATGCATTTCCTGCAGAATCATCAAACATCACTGCTTACTTTCAATTTTGACAGATTCGATGCCCACAATTTCAACTTGATCGTTTGGATAGAGTTTCTTACCTCGTCGGTCATCGAGTTCACCGTTAATTTTGACCTGATGTTCCTTCAAAAACCACTTAGCAGCTCCGCCAGTTGGAATAATCCCTTCTTCTTTAAGAAGTTGACCAAGGGTAATAAAGTCACGATCAATTTGGAAAACTTTACTATTACTCACCTTATTCACCTGCTTTACTAATAACTTATTATAGTCTTTTATCAGTCCAAAAACAAACTTAAACATCTTTTCAGGCGGTTTTAGCGAATTTAACAGTCGCGAATGTTTTTAATCAAAATCACCCTAAATTCGTTGAGAACCGTTTTATTTATCTTTGAGCCTTTTAACCAACTAAAAAAAGAGCGTGCAAGAAGCCATTGTCTGCTTCATTATTTGCACGCTCCCGTTTTAATGATTTCCACTAAAACGTTCTAACTGGTGTAATTAGTTGAACAAAGTTTTCTTGATCTTCGGTTGGTACTAACGTAAATGGTCGTAATGGTGAAGTAAATGACAGTAGAACACTAGCTTGACCAAACGACTTCAAAGCGTCACTCATGTAATCAGGATTAAATGAAATTTCTAATTTAGCCCCGGTCAATTTTTCAAAACTAACGTCTTCTTCAACGTTACCAACGTCTGCCGAATCTCCGCTAATTTTAGCGGAATTTGTGTCGGGATCTAATGACAATTTAACAACATTGTTATGGCCTTGGTGCGATAACAACGATGCACGATCAATTGCTGCGAGGAAGTTTCCCGCTTCCAATTCAATTGTTGTATCTGCCGTATCCGGAATTAGCCGACTCGTTTCAGGGTACATTCCTTCCAGTAACCGTGAGTAAAACAGCGCGTTATCGAATTGGAATAAAACTTGATTTTCAGCAATTTGAATTTGAATATCACCTTTGACATCAGCGATCATACGCGCTAATTCAGTCATGCTATTACCAGGAATGACAACATCATAACTCTGACCATTGGTTGGAACAGTAACTTTCCGTTGTGCCAATCGGTGACTATCAGTTGCAACAGCTACTAGCTGATCGTCAGAGAGCCGCATATGAATCCCAGTTAAAATTGGCCGACTTTCCTGTTTAGAAACAGCGATTCTCGTTTGTTCAACAACGTCCCGAAGTAAATCAGCCCCAACAGCAATCGTTGCGGAACTTTGAATTTCTGGTAAGTGTGGATAATTATTAGCATCTTGACCGTTGATTTGAAATTCTGCAGTTCCTGAAGAAATCTTAGCCTGAAATCCATCATGAACTTCAATCGTTACATCTTGATCAGGTAATTTTTTAATGATTTCACTGAAGAATCTTGCAGGTAACACAATGGCACCAGGTTCTTCAACAGTTAAAGCGTTTTTACCATTTTCCACTGAAAGTGTTGTTTGGATCGTAATGTCAGCATTGCTTCCTGTTAAGATAACTTGTTGATCTTCAACAACAATTTTGACCCCAGTTAAAATTGGAATTGTTGTTTTAGAAGAAATTGCTCGTAAAACATTATTTAATTGGTTGGCAAAAACAGATCGATTAATCGTAAATTTCATTTTGAGCTGCTCCTTAATATATATATTTAATTAATATTATAACTAGTAGTAGTAATAGGGCTTGTGGAAATTGTGGAAAAATAATTGGAATAATTGACATTCTTGACTTTTCCACATGTGGATAACTTGTTGAAAACTTTTAAATTATCCACAACTATTAAGGACGTAAATCTTTCTTTAATGAATTAATTTCTTTTTGCAAATTGGCATCGGAAGTCATTTGCTATTCAATTTTG
>DWZS01000003.1 GCA_019117445.1 Candidatus Limosilactobacillus excrementigallinarum
GTCTGAAAATGATAAGATAGTGGTGCCCATAAAGGTCCTTCTTTCTAATGGAATGTTGTAACGACACCATTAAAGACCTTTATGGGTTTTTCTGTCCACTAAAATGTTCAACTTAAATTTTACAATCTGCCCAATAAAAAAAGCAGCTGCCCAATGACAACTACTTTACCAAATAAATTTGTTCATCAATTAAATCGAAGGTCTTTAAATACTGATTGACCTTTTGTAAAGCGGCAGGTTGTGATAACTGCGCGTTTTGCCAAAAGGTTGGTGAATTAGTAGCGCCATTTTTTTCACCCACGACTAGTAATTGCAGGTTAGGGTAATCCTGCCGAATTAACTGGAGTAGTTGCCAATCTTGCTCGCCTTTGTCGGGTGCCCAAGACATCACAACGTACTTAACTTGGTTACCATATTTTTGAACGGCGGCTAGTGCATTTAATGGTTTGATATTGGTAACTGGATGGCGACCAGTTTCGTTTTCTTTGACCCATGCCCGATTATCAGTAGTGTAAATTTCCTGATGCGGATCAGAGTTTCGCAATCCTTTCGATAAGTAACCATTGCCGGCCATTACTTCCAGAACGGGAGCACCAGCTAGATAGTTACTTAGAGCGTTGGTAAATGACGAATTGGTGTACGACCACATTCCATAAGTTTCTTCTAGGTAGTCACGGTAATTTCGTAAGAGACGATCAAGCTTAGGAAGTGTAGTGGTATATTTTTCCCATAATTTGTCGCCTCGCGGATCACCTTGGGGATATTTGGCATTCACTTCTTTAAAAATGGTATCTTGAATATCATCCGGGAGAAGCATTTTCGGGAGCGGCTGGGGAAGTAGTCCAGAACGAAGCAATCGGTCGTTGAGCAAGGCATTATTAATCAGAAACTTGATACTGGAAAAGTCATTAAATAGTTCGCCATAGTGCTGCAATTCTTGAATATATGATGATTGATGGGCAGCAGTTGTGACTTTGCGGTACTGCTTTTTTAATTTTTTCAGTTTCTTTGGATTCATAATGGCCCTTCTTAATTAAAATGCAAATTTAGTTCTTCTTGTTTACTGTAGAATTTGTCGGTATCTTGACGGTGATTGCGTCCTGTGAGGTAACCATCAATTAACTGGAAAATTTCGTAACGGTCTTCACTTGATAATTTTGTGTGGTTGAAAGTGAGACTTTTACTGGAAAAAAACAGTTTTGCCAGATCGTAATCGTCATGGTCTTCTTTTCCAGTTAAGTAATCCAGGCTAACGTCAAAGAATTCGGCTAATTTTTTGGCCTCGATATAGGAAGGGGTACGGATACCGCGCTCCCAATTGCCAATTTGTGAAGCAGTATTTGGTCGTTCGTCTGGTCCAAGGTGCTGATTCAGTGCTGCTGCTAACTGTTTTAATGTGATTTTTTGTCCACGGCGTAATGCCCGTAGTCTTTCTGGAAACATAGCTACTCCCCCTTTTGAGAACTAATTCTATTTTAACATTGAACCACGGAGCGAGGAAAACACGTGGTGCTTTTTTTGTCAGAATGCGCTAAAATTAACGCTATTATTGAGATAGGGGAAGAATTCATGAAGAAAAAGAAGAATAAGCAACAGCATGTATGGCGGTGGCTAACAGCCATTATTGGCACTTTACTGATTATTTGGCTAGCGGTCGGTGGATACTTTTTCAAAGTCGGCATGGTGCCGGGGCATAAGTCATTTATCAGCAGTAACCACCAAACGCTGCGCCGTTCTAATCCACTGTATCGGCAAAAGAAATGGTTTCATGATGTAAAAAAGCAACGGTGGGTAATGAAGTCCGCTAGAAAAAACTACCGGTTAGTAGCGGATTATATTCCTGCAGCTCAGCCATCCAAGAAAAGTGTTTTAATTTGTCATGGCTTTATGAATAATAAGGAAACGATGGGTGCCTATGCGGCGATGTTTCATCAAATGGGCTATAATGTCTTGCTCCCGGATGCACGGGCGCATGGAGAGAGCGAAGGTCGTTATATTGGTTATGGCTGGCCGGAACGTTATGATGAGCGCAAATGGATTAATCGGCTAATTCAAAAGAATGGTCAGGATAGCCAAATTGTGATGTTTGGGGTTAGCATGGGTGGTGCCACCACGATGATGACGAGCGGAATTAAATTACCTCATCAGGTAAAAGCCTTTGTCGAAGATTGTGGTTACACCAGTCTAGCGGCGGAACTCGATCATGAAGCTCAGCAGCTGTATCATTTACCGCCAGTGGTTGCTAAACCAGCAGAAGCATCGCTGAGTATCGTTAACCGGATTGCGAATGGATTCTATACAAGTGAAGCCAGTTCGGTGGATTCATTGCATCATAATAAGCGGCCAATGTTATTCATCCATGGGGCTAAGGATACGTTTGTGCCTACGGAAATGGTTTATACTAATTATCGAGCAACCCGGGGGTCGAAGGAGTTATGGGTAGTGCCGAAAGCTGCGCACGCCAAATCTTTTCAAACGTCCCCTCGGCAGTACCAACGGCATGTGCAACAGTTTTTGAATCGTTACGTTCATTAAACGAAGTGGAGGATCACAATGGTCACAATTAAAGAAATCGCGCAACGCGCTGGATATTCTTCCGCCACGGTGTCCCGGCTATTAAACTCAGATCCGCGATTAGTAATTTCGGGTCAAGCTCGCGAAAAGATTCTGGCAGTGGCGGATGTATTAGGATACTGGGACGAGCACGACCGACCATTAGGTAATAAAGAGATCGCGATTCTATTTCGAATTACCAAGCAAGATCAGGAGAATGATGTCTATTTTGCCACCCTGCAAGAACACCTTCAACCGCCGCCATGCCAGCGTGGATGTTTAAAAAATACCCCGATGTAGCGCGGGTGGACTATCAAGGACGGCGGCATGTTTTTGGTCAACGCCATAACTTCTGTCCCAGCTCTCCGAACTATCAACGGCTCGCTCAAAAGATCGTTGCTAAATTAGCGGAACGGTATGGTGACAATCCCCACATTGTTGCTTGGCATATTAACAACGAATATGGTGGTAATTGTTACTGTGAGAATTGCCAAAAGGCGTTTCAAAAATGGTTGCAGCAAAAGTATCAGACTCTTGATCGCCTCAATCAGGCTTGGAATAATAACGTCTGGAGTCACACCATTTATCATTGGGATGAAATTGTGGTTCCCAACGAACTTGGTGATGCATGGGGCCCAGAAGGCAGTCATACGATTGTTGCCGGTTTGTCGTTGGATTATCTCCGTTTCCAATCGGCTGCGCTTCAAGATCTTTATCGGATGGAAAAGCGGACGATTGAAAAGTATGATGATCACACCCCAATTATGACGAACTTTCATAGTACGCCAAATAAGATGATTGATTACCAATCCTGGGCAGGGGATCAAGACATCATTGCGTACGATTCATACCCGGCTTATGACCAACCAGCCTATCAACCTGCGTTTCTGTACGATTTAATGCGGAGCTTAAAGCACCAGCCATTTATGTTGATGGAGTCGACGCCCTCCCAAGTTAATTGGCAGCCGTATAGTCCACTGAAACGACCTGGACAAGTCCGGGCAACTGAGTTTCAGGCGGTGGCACATGGGGCCGATACGGTTCAATATTTCCAGCTTAAGCAGGCAATGGGTGGCTCAGAGAAGTTCCATGGAGCCGTGATTAGCCACTCCCAAAGGACGGACACCCGTGCGTTTCAAGAAGTTGCTCACATTGGTCATGATTTAAAACGGCTGAGTACCAAGATATTAGGTTCCAAAACGCCTGCGAAGGTCGGCATTATCTTTGATTGGAATAATTTCTGGTCATATGAATACGTGGCAGGGATTTCTCAAGATCTAGACTATGTTGGCTCTGTTCTGGATTATTATCGGCAGTTTTATGAACGCCATATTCCGACGGATGTGATTAGCGTAGATAACGATTTTAGCCAGTATGACTTAATTGTGGCCCCCGTTCTCTACATGGTTAAGCAGGGGCTTGCCGAAAAAATTAATGACTACGTTGCTGCTGGTGGTCATTTCCTTACGACCTATATGTCAGGGATGGTGAACGAGAGTGATAATGTCTACACTGGCGGTTATCCAGGACCGTTAAGCAAAGTGCTCGGGATTTGGGTTGAAGAGACGGATGCAATGACTCCTGGAAAGACAACCCAAGTCGTTTATGAAAAAGATGGTCTTGCTACTGATGGTCATTATTTATGTGACCTCATTCATTTAACCAGTGACCATGCTCGTGCGGTCGCTAAATACGGTTCAGAATTCTATAATGGGGTTCCTGCAATCACGGAAAATCAGTATGGGCAAGGGACGGCTTGGTATGTCGGCAGTCGGATTGATCATGCTGGATTGAGTCACTTGATGGATGAAGTACTACAAGTGGCAGATGTGTCAGGATTAATTACGACCCCAACTGATTTGGAAATCACTAAACGAGTGAAGGATGGTCATGAGATTTACTTTGTTCTGAACATGCGGAACGAGGAACGCCAACTACCCGCAGAGTTAGTAGATGGCTGGACGGACCTATTAACAGATGAACAATCACAACCAAAGATGATGGGTTGGGACTTACGAGTTCTTAGTAAAAATAATTGATAAAGAAAGAAGCAGGTAATCATTTCCCGGGAAATGATTACCTGCTTTGTTAATTAATCCAATGACTGCATGTAAACTAACTGGTCCGTTGAGACTTGTTCGTTAAGTGCGTTTGCCAAGTCAAACGAAATTTTATGCGTAGCAGCTTGTTGTTGGATATAGCTGTGTTCTGCTTGAAAGGCATTGATAAAGTAGCTAGTCATGAGATCAGCGTTAATCTTATTTTTACGTGAGAAGATTCGGTAACGGTTTAGATAAGTTCGACGCACCGCGGCGATTTCATAAGCATTTTTCGGCGTTTGAGCATCATTCAAAAATTTATTAACGCGTCGGATCACGATTCGTAAAATGGGTCCAATTTCATTATTAACCGCTTTAAAGTGATCTTGTCGCGCTTTTTTTAATTCCGGATTTTTATGATAAAGTTTGATTACTTTCCGCCGGGCGTGTAGCCAGTGCAGACGGTGATACAACATGATAAAAGTATCCCAAAAACCGTGCTTTGATTTACTGAAGAGGTCACGGGCCATCAGCCGCGAGTACATTCGTTCCTGCCGTTCAGTGATGACGTCATTATCGGTCAGTTCTTCAAGGGTATCTAATTCTACTTGGTGGCACTTTTGCAAGAGATGGTTATAGGTTTCGGTATTCAGGCGTGCCCGCATGGTCATTTGACTAGCCAATTGGTCAATTACTAAGGATTTTTCACGATTTTGTTCACCGTTATTGGTTAAATCATTAATGGCATACTGAACAGTATTGGTTAAAGCTTTGTGAAATTCGGCTTTAGAATAACTTTCTTGTTTTTGGGGAAGGAGTTTTGGAAAAGCAAAGGTACCAACAAAAAGACTAATAAGGATTACAAAGGCCGCAATCAAAATTAAAGCATTCCGCATAGCAATTCGGTCTTCGTTGACCAGTAGAGGAATGGAAAAGGCCATTGCCATAGTGATGGTTCCGTGAACACCACCAATTGCTAACAATAAGCTATCCAGTTTTTTGTCTTGTTGTAAAGCTTTGGAATGCAGACGCACAAAACCAATTTGTGACCACAAATACCTCAACCAAGTCATAACCAGATAAAGAACCAGTGCAATGCCAACAATTTTAAAAGTTTGCAGCTGTTTCATATGGCCAAGCACCATTGGCAAGCTAAGTCCCAAAAAGACGAACACAAGGCCGTTTAAAGCATCAGCAATGATATTCCAAATAGTAGTAGTAGCAATCTGCACCTTGGTCGAAGTAAGGTGGAGACGGTCATACAAGATACTGTGCATAATCCCAGCTGCTACAACTGCTAGAATACCTGAGAGGTGGAGTTCTTCGGCTATCCAATAAACGACAATCGGGGTCATCACGTTAATTGGAATAACAATCGGGGCGATATCAACGTGATGTTGCATTAGCGCGGTTCGCACGTTAATGAGCAGGGAGCCGGCAATCATTCCAAAGATAATCCCACCGAAGAAAACATACAGGAATGTCCAAATTCCTTGAGCAAGTGAAAATGAACCAGAAGCCAGGGCGGATGAAGCGAGACTAAACAGGACGATTCCCGATGCGTCATTAAAAAGTGATTCGTGTTCGAGGGTTAAACTAACGTTTTCTGGCATTTCGACATCAGTAGTCAACGATTTAACAGAGACAGCATCAGTTGGGGTAATAATGGCAGCAAGCATGAAGGCAACGGGGAATGAGAATGAACGTGGGAGGAGGAAATGTAATCCCAGACCGAGAATAATGACTGTAAAAAGCGCCAAATAGACAGCCATCGACATCGTTCTTGACAGTCCTCGTGCGAGTTGCCTAGAGGAAGTATTTTGACCGTCGTTAAACATGAGCGGTGCGATAATCAAGAGCATGAAAATTTCTGGTTCGAGTTGAAATGTCTTTAAGTCAGGAATGATTGCTAAAACCACTCCAGCAATAATTTGATAAATTGCTAAAGGGAGGACAGGCCAAATTAAATGGATAATGTTGGCCGTAACGACGGCAACTAATAAGAGAACAATTCCGAGAACGGTCGACATAATATTAATCCTTTCTTGAATGTAATTTAGTTCTATTATAACGAAAAATGTAAAAAAACAAGCGATTAGCAACTGGAAATTACTAATCGCTTGTTCAATTAATTATTGCCTTTTAATTAAAACGCTAATTCCCATCGCCAAGTTATAGATGTAGAGAATTAAAGAAATTAAAAGAGCTAAAACCGTTAGAATGCCGAATAGCCAACCACCCGAACTACGAACCTGATCTATTCCGGCCGCACCGAGAATAAAGAAGGTTAGTAAGGCGACAATCACGTAAAGGGCGGGGAAGATCTGCGTCCAGAAAGCAGACCGCGCATGTCGAGCAACATACGGGTCTTGATGATCAACGATCCAAATGATTAACGGAAACAAAACGGGAAGAAATAGGATACTGAGGTAAGCTAAGCAACTGAGAATCCTACTGGTTGTTGATTGATTATTCATAATGAACTCCTTTTCTTTTAGTATACCAGAAAAGTTATGGGAGCATGAGCAATGTGACCTGAACAATTGCCAAACTAACGATGAGGGTGATCCAATCTCGCGTTTTAATCTGAATGTTTTGAACATGGGTCCGTGAGCGCCCCTCAACAAAGCCTTGTGATTCCATTGCTTGAGCGAGCACGTCCGACCAACTTAAAGCTGAGAGAATGGCTTTGAAGTAGAGCTGCGGTGACCAGAAGTTGAGAGTGATTCCACGCATTCGGGCTGCAATGCAAATGGTTTGGATTGCTTGAATTGTTCGCGGAACGGTATTGAGGGCGGCTAATGTTCCATAGGCATATTTAGCTGGGAGGTGGGCATTTTGATCTAGTGAGCGGGCAAGCTCAAGTGGAGACGTTGAAATAGTAATAAGAGCTCCTAAAAAGCAGTAGGAGTAGATCCGACTAACCATTACCCAAGCAAAGAACCAACTATGGCCTGGACTAAACCAGCGGATGGTAACTGCGATGGTTAAAGCAGGAAGCAAGGGGATAAGTAGTAATTTCACCAATTTCCGTAGTGAACAATGATGCAAAATTAGAAAGATTAGTGCAAAGAAGATTAAGAGTAGGTTGGTGGTGATTTTACTGGTAAAAGATATTTCCAGGGAAATAATGATAATCAGTAATAATTTTAGACTAGGATTCATGACTTGGCCTCCCTTGATATGACAGTTGTCGACCACTCAGATTGAGATGATAATCAATTAATGAATCGAGTCCCGTTAATTGATGACTGATAATCAGAATGGTTTGGGGTAAAACCTGCTGACAGTTATGAATTAGGTCAATCACATTAGCAATTGATTGCTGATCTAGGCCACTGAATGGTTCGTCAAGGAGTAGGAATGACTGCCCCATCATTAGCATTACCAGTAATTGGAGCTTCTTCTTTTGACCACCAGAAAGGGAGTATACTACCTGATTGGTGAGATGTTGTAAGCCTAGCTTGGTGATTGCGTCTGCTAAACGGGAGCGATTAAAATATGGATGCTGACCATTTTTTAGACTGAGTTCTAGTTCTTCCTGGACGGTTACCTTAAGAAACTGATCGTTGGCATTTTGAAAGACAAGGCCCAAGGTTTGGCCAAGTAGATGTGAAGAATAATTTTTTAAAGGACGATCAAAAAGCTGAACAGTTCCGTCAAATGGAATGATTTTAGTTAATGCCTTAAAAAAAGAAGATTTGCCACTACCAGATTCACCGGTTAAAAGGGTCACCTTATTTTTATAGATTGTCAGTTCTGATTGCTGAATAAGCAATTGATTCTGTCGCCGTAAGGTAAAGTTATGTAATGAAATAGCAGCCGGATCGGTTAATTGAGGTAGGGTGGCTGGAACGTTATTAGGTTGATTAAATCGATCCAACAATGTGTGAGTAGCAGCTAATGATAATGGTTGAAGATGATTATTGAAATCAATGATTAGCGGATGAAGTGAATCATATGCGGCTAAATCATGGTCGGCAATAATGATCGTTTTTCCGGTTTGAAGGAGTTTTTTAAGTTGTTGGATGATCAAAGTGCGATTATGAAAATCTAAACTCGCGAAGGGCTCATCCAAGAGGATGATTTGTGGATTCATTGCAATGATAACGGCTAAGCTGGCGCGTTGCTGTTCACCACCGGAAAGAGTTGTGAAGTGGCGTTCAGCAAGGTGTAAAATACCGACTTCCTCTAAAGCTTGGTGAGTTAGTTGGGGAATGCGCTGAGCGGATACTTGCTGGTTTTCTAGTGCAAATTCGATTTCATGCCGTGGTGTGTCTAAAGCGAATTGTAATGCCGGGTCTTGAAACATCATGGCACAGGTGAGATGGTCTGGGAGATTGATGATGCCTGATAAGTGTCCGCCATACTTGGGGAGTAAACCGGCAATGATTTTGAGCAGGGTGGATTTTCCACAACCAGATTTGCCGTAAAAAATAGTTAATTGATTAGTTGGAATAGATAATTGAGAAATATTGAGAATATTTTGCTTTTTTTGATAACCAAACTGGAGTGATTCAATTGTAATTGGTGTTGTCATAATGACCTCGTTAAATAAAGAAACCCTGCCGGATTAAAATGTCCGCCAGGGTGGTAATTGTAAAATAAAAAACAACCTTGTGATCTCCCTTCGCTGGTCCTAACCAGAGCAGGTTCGATGGGTATTTCTCAGCCGTGCGGCACCCCAGACAAAGATAATTAAATTTAATTTTATCATACCGAAAGCAGCAATGAAGTGCAAGCGGGTAGAATAATTAACAGGCTGTGGAAAAGATGTGCACAACTCTGAGGGAGGCGTAATTGCTGATTAGACAGCATTTGTGAATGGGAGAAAGTAATTATTAACAGGTTTCCATAAGATATTGTGGATAACTAACAAATCATCCCCAATCATTGGGGAAACGAAAGAGTAAGTATGTGAATTTGAAGGTAACGGAACGTGGTGTTTGAGAAATTATTAATTCTGATTACGAAAAACAAGTAACATAAAGTGGAAAACCCGTTCCAAAATTATGGAACGGGTTGCTTTTAATGTTGACTAAATAAATTAGTGAGGTAGTTCATGAAGGTTTGCAGATAACGGTCTTTGTCGACGTTTACAGCAACTTTAACGTTTGGATTTGGATCATTTAACTTGGCGTTATTTCCAATTGTCCGTCCATAATTTGGTCCTTCGTGAACAACCTTCATGAAAAGACTGATGGTTTTAACGAAACTTGGATCTAATGAGACCCCTACCGCTAATGGATCATGCAGGGCACAGCCATTTTTATCAATATCAAGATTGTAGTAAGCATCAATGTAGAAATCGGTGATGTCAGCGTATGCTTTACCAGCAGCAGTGCCAAGATCACGCCATTTCTGTGTTTCCCGCTTGGTTAATAGTGTCCGCAGTGTGACGTCCAAGCCAACCATTGTTAATGGTAAATCAGGATTGGATAACACAGTGTTGGCCGCTTCAGCGTCTTGATGGATATTTGCTTCAGCTGCTCCAGTCACGTTGCCTTCAACGGTTAACGCACCGCCCATGAAGGTAACATTACCAATCAATTTGGCAATTTCTGGATCCTTTTCTAAGGCTGCCGCAAGGTTCGTCATTGGACCGGTCGGTACGATAATTAAATCTTGACCATACTTGTGAGCAGCTTCAATGTAAAAGTCAACACCAGATTGGCTTTCAACTTGATGTTGCGGAGCTGGTAACTGAACTTCACCAATTCCATTCTTACCATGAATATCAAGTGAAACCTGCATAACGTCAAAATGATCAGTCGTACTTGAATGAGCCAATCCCTTAAAAACAGGGACATCAGTCTGGCCAAGCAGTTCTAATAACTTGAGACTGTTTTGTGCACAAATGTCGATTAAATTATTACCATATGATGAAACGATCCCGATCAGATCCACATCTGGGGCCGCAGTTGCGTATGCAATGGCTAAAGCATCATCCACCCCAGTATCCAAATCTAAAATCATTTTTTTCTTTGCCATAACCGTACCTCCATTGGAATTAAATATACTTTTATTTTAAGCGACTCATAGAGAAAAGACAATCGAAACTGAGCGATAGCGTTTTCGATGTTCGGATTATTCGTTAGCAATGAACATGATACAATGATGATAAAATGGGTCACAGATTAATAAGGGAGAATGATGAGATGACAGACCAACTTCATGACGTTAGTGTAATCGGCGGGGGACCCGCAGGAATGTTTGCGGCCTTTTATGCTGGATTGCATGAATTAGATACGCAATTAATTGAAGCATTGCCTCAATTAGGTGGACAGGTACGCGCATTATACCCAGAAAAGCAAATTTGGGATGTTGCTGGTAAAGCGGGGGTGACAGGAGAACAGTTAATTAGTGATTTAGAAGAACAGCTGAGTCATACAAAGATTAATTATCAGTTATCAACGAAAGTGACGGAAGTCGTTAAAGACCAGGATGGCTACTTTATGATCATTAGTAACCGGGGGACTTTTCGTTCCAAAGCGATTGTGATTGCGATGGGGAATGGTGCTTTTGCGCCTCGACCATTCAAGGTAGAAGGGATTGAACAGATTGATGGACAGCGGATTAATTACTTTGTTCAGCATAAAGCTCAGTTTAAGAATCAACGGGTAGCAGTTCTCGGTGGTGGTAATTCCGCAATGGATATGGCTTTAATGTTGGAACCGTTGGCAAGCGAGGTCTATTTAGTTCACCGTCGTGACCAATTTCGGGGTTTACCGGCGACATTAACGCAGTTACAAGAATCACGAGTGCATTTACAGACCCCATTTTTACCAAAGAAGATTAGTCAAGCTGAGGATGGAACGATTACTTTACAGCTAAAAAAGATGCGGAGTGATGAGGAAACTTTGCTGAATGTGGATCAAGTGGTTGTCAATTATGGATTTACATCGAATAATGCGGCTTTAAGTGAATGGTCATTGAATTTAGCGACGGAGCGTCATTTAATTAAAGTCGATTCTACCATGATGACCAGTATTGAGGGGGTCTACGCAATTGGCGACGGAAATACTTATCCGGGGAAAGTACCGTTGATTGCAACTGGGCTGGGCGAGGCTCCTGTGGCTATCAACGATTTGGCAAAGCGGCTCTATCCAGATAAACGGGTGGCCACGCATAGTTCGTCAATGAAGATTAAATAAGAAGAATTAATGATAAATAACGACCGAGAGTGGACTAAGCCATTCTCGGTCGTTATTTTGTTGAAACTAATTTAATTCTTGGTAAATGTCCGATAATGGTTGCCGGACTTTGGGAGTGATCTCTTGATCACGATAACCAAAGCTGACCATGACGGCAACGCCCCATTCTTTAGGATCCATGTAATGGTGATCAGCTAAGTATTCATTCAGTTGCGCATAGTTAAATCCTTCAATTGGACAAGAATCAATATCCAGTGCTGCCGCAGCAGTCATCATATTTGCCATTGCAATGTAACACTGCCGAACCGCCCATTCAAAAATATCATGAGAATTTTTAAGACCCAAGTCTTGTTCTTGAAATTTCTTGAACTTTTGAGAAACGGTTGAGGTTGGTGAATAGTCTTTATGTTTGATATCATCAACCAAATGTTGAACGTAGTGACTGTCGTAAGTCACGTTTTTATGGGCGAGGATGACCAATAATTTATCAGCACCGTTAATACTGTTTGCGGCACCCCACGCAAACGGCTTAATTGCTTCTTGGTCGTGTTGATTATTTAGTAACAGGAATTTCCAGGGTTCATACCCGAAGGAGCTCGGCGATAAACGACCAACTTCGAGAATCGTTTTCCAATCATCGTTTGGAATATGTTGACCTGCTCGGTACTTTTTAGTGGCATATCGACGATGAGCGTTTTGAATTAGCAACTGTTGAATTTCTGGTTTATCCATTTTTGATGATCTCCTTTCAAGAACACTGAGGTATTTCCTGGGAAATTAATTATTTCCATCGGGGTTAGTAATCTTGATCCGGTTAGAATCAGTTCGTGAGTGATTCTGCTCTGGAGCATTGGTGGAGTAGTCACTGACGGTGGATTGATTACCATTTTCGCTATAGATACTGGTAGAGCGATTGCCCTTCTTCTTTTCAATTGCTTTGGCTTTCTTAAGACCGTTAGAGTAATTATAATTCTTTGGATTAACTTTCTTGAAGCCCTTTGGTGTGTAAAAGCGCAGTAAATTCTTTTCATTTAAAGAGTCGGAAAGACTTAACTCTTTATTAACGAGCCGGGCCTGTTTTTTGAGCCGTTTCTTTTGTGCCTTGGTTAGGTGAGCTTCTTTACCGGTTTGATTATCATAAATTGTCCCGCTAATACTCGTGTATTTAGGCGTTACGAAGTCGTGGTTCCGGAAGGCAACCGTCTGGCTATGTTTGGAACTAAAGAGGTCGGTTCCGAACATAATGTAGCGCTTCGAACTAATACCGAGCAGGTGGAGGAGGGTTGGTAAGACGTCGATTTCACCACCATAAGTATGTGAAATACCGCCATGACCCCCAGAACCAGGGATTACAAACATCATTGGAACCCGTTGGAGTTGGGCATTGTCAAAGTCTGTCCACGTATCAGCGCTCTTGCCAAGGACGCTGGCAAGACTCTTGTTAGCTGAATTAGAAATGCCATAGTGGTCACCATAAATCATGATAATGGACTTCTTATCAAGCCCTGTTTTTTGCAGGTAGGCAAAGAATTCTTGGAGTGATTGATCAAGGTAGTGTGCAGTTTCAAAGTAGCCATCAACTGTTGAATCACCGGTGTTAGTTGTTTGGAAATTAGAATCCTTATCCTCATCGTCAATGGTAAATGGGAAGTGGTTAGAAACAGTCAAAAACTTTACGTAGAAAGGCTGCTGGAGTGTCTGAAGATACTTAATCGAGTTAGCAAAGAGTAGCTTATCCTTCAGCCCATATCCCATCGCCTTATCGCCAGAAGTATCGTAGTAACTGGCATCAAAGAAGTATTGGAAACCGAGATTTTTATATACGTTATTGCGGTTCCAGAAACTAGCCACGTTACCGTGGAAAACCGCGCTGGTATAACCTGCACGTTGGTTCAAAATGGCTGGTGCAGCTTCAAAGGTATTATCACTACCCAGTGTTGCAAATAATGACCCCTGTGGTAAACCGAAGGTACTGGTTTCTAGCATGTTTTCCGCATCAGACGTCTTTCCTTGACCAACCTGATGGAAAAAGTTATCGAAAGCATAGGTATCATTACCGTGATAAAGCGAATTCAGAAACGGAGTAACCTCTTGGCCGTTGATTTTTCGGTCAATCAAAAATTGTTGGAAACTTTCTAAGTGAATCACAATCACATTCCGGCCCTTAGCAATCCCAAACATTTTAGGATTGGCTGGTGCGAAATGTTGATCAGTAAACTTTTTAACGGTAGTTAATTCGGAACGGGTCGCACTTTTCCGCATATTATCGATATGTTGAGATTTAGCTAAATCATAACCGGTAAAGGCATCAATTCCTAAGTACTTAACAATGTATGATCGGTCGAAGGTCCGCCCCAAGAGTTGGGGACGGTTAAATTCTGCGACCATTAAGTTTAACCCAAACATTAGTACCGATAACGAGGTAAATGAAAAAGCTAAGCGGTTACTAATGGCACGAGGATCAAACTTAATTTTACGAAAGAGCATCAATAATAGGATTACGACAATGTCGGCCCAATATAATAAATCATGGACGTTGGTTAACGCTAATGAACTACCGCTGAGTCCCTGATTAACCTTAGAATAACCAGTCATAGTAGCAACCGTCATAAAGTCAGTGAACTCTCGATAGTAGATAACATTGAGATATAAAAGTAACGTATTAAGAATATCTAGTCCCATTAATACTGGGTAGAAAAACCGGGACCGTTTAAAGTAAAAGGCAAGACTAAATAGGAAGATTGTCGTTGCTAAGGGGTTGATTAGCAAAATTGCGTACTGGATGATACCAGATGCCCCTAATTTAAAATCTGTGAAGTACGCGATTAACGTCTTCAACCAAAAAAGGACGACCAGGAGGCCGCAAAAGCCGATCCGGGTGTCCACAAGTTGACCTATTTTTTTCATTAGGTGATTTCCTCGCAGTTCCAGAATGTTGTTGGTAATTAAACGATCCTTATTTTAACACATTCTGCAATTGAGAAGCGCTCCACCGTAAATTGTTGCATAATCTTAATCATCAATTATGACCGGCTCCGTTAGCCAATCATAGCGGAAAAGTTGCCGTAATTTTGTATTGACCGGGATCCAAATTTTGTTATGCCAAATATCTTTTAGAGCAGCACGAAAAACTTGGTCCCGTTGGTATTTTGGCGAAAGGGAGAGGCGCAGAATCCGTCCTTGTTCTGTTTTAACGACCACGTGGGTCTTGGACATACTAATAATCTGGGCGGCAGCAATATCAGTCTGGCGATTTGGTTGTCTTAATTTCATTAAAATCATTCCCTTCATGCTGTTATAGTAATTGGCAATTGTGAAGAAAGTATGCCCGATTTAGTAAGTGATTCTTAAATCGGGTGGTAGAATGAACTTAAATGAGGGAGGTTACAGAAATAATGAAACGAAATATTTACCTGGTTCGGCATGGGCAAACCTACTACAATATTTATAACAAGCTGCAGGGTTGGAGTAATTCACCACTAACCGATCAGGGGAAAGCGGATGCTCGCCAGGCGGCTGAACGGTTAAAAAAGGTTCATTTTGATGCGGCATTCTGTTCGGATTTACCGCGGGCAGAAGAAACGTGTCAAACCATTTTGGATCTGAATGAAGCTGCTTCGATTAAAAAACCGATTGTGTCACCCTTTTTCCGAGAGGAATTTTACGGGGTGTATGAAGGAACAAATATGGATCAAGCGTGGTACTTAGCAGGAGCTCCCCATGGTCTCAAATCGTTTCAAGAGATCGTAACGAAACATTCGATTGGAACAGCTAAAGATTGGTTGCATGACGCTGATCCCTTCCATCATGCGGAAAATAATCGACAGTATTGGCAGCGGATGGACCAGGGAATTCAATTAATTCGTGATACTAAATTGCCAGCAGATGCGAATGTCCTCTGGGTTAGCCATGGCAATACTTGTTTGAGTTTAATTGAGCGTTATGGACAGGGAAAATATGACGTTACAAAACGCCCTGATAATGGTAGCCTCTCGAAATTAATCATGACGGATGATGACATTCAAGTCGCATTTTATAATCAGAAATAAAAAAGGCACGCAATCGCGTGCCTTTATATGTTACATTGTTTCAAGATTGTTAGTCATTTCAGTAGCGTCTGCTGCAGACGTCCGGAATTGATCCTTGGCTAATTGACGATAATAAAGGGCGTTTGTGGTTTGCATGTAAGGACGTAACCAGAGGAACCCAATTCCACAGGTAAAGATGCACAGAATAGCCCAGCCCAGGAAACTAAGCTGTAAGACAAAAAATTCCCACTTATGACCATCCATCAATTGTTTACTCTTGGTGATCGCTTCGGTAGCTTGAACTTCCCGCCCTGAATCAACCATGTCCTTGGCGATAAAAAAGGCCTGTGAGTAAGCCAAGGCTTTAATAATGCCTGGCACAATCAGCAAGATCGTCCATAGTAAAACAAAGATGGTTTGTAATAACCACGTTAGAAACACTGGGAGTAGTCGTCTGTTAGTAAATGCTGAAAACATTGCAGAAAAGTAGTTGGTTTCCTTTTTGCCTGCTACCAGATCCAGAAAAGCAAAGGCATATCCGGCAGTAATTAAGCCGGCAATAATTGAACCAATTCCTCCAGTAGCGCCCGCAATCAAGCCTCCAATGATGGCGGTTAATAATGATAAAATTACTGCCCATTCCCAATTGCCCCTTAACAAGAGCAAAGCAGTTTGTTTTAGTTTTGATCTATCCATAAATCAATCACTCCTCCAATTGTTATCATTGAGTATACAAAAAAGGAAAAGCCACTTCAACAGTGGTTTTTCCATTTATCGGTATTTAATTTTAAAGTCCGTCACCTAAGTTAAAGGCAATCTTAGATGATAACAGGGTTTGGTGAATGAGCTGATCGATTAAATCGGTGGTCTTTTCAGTGACGTGATCGGCCGTCTTAATATTTTCATTTGTTAAGAATTCTTGCAATTCGTCACCGGAAAGGTTTTTAGCTTGTTCATCCACTTCGTCTAAGCGGCCAACAACGTAGCTTTGGGCATCATCCCGGTAAGCATTGACTTGATTGATGAATTGGTGATACTTCGGTTCGATGATGACCGGTAGTAATTTGTACATCCAATAAGCACTGTCCAGGTTGAACTTGTCTGGAGCAAACTTGTAATTAGCTGGTGTATCAACGATGTTTGCATAGAATGGAACGTATGGACTATAGCAATAGAAGCCAAAGGCAATCCATTGGATCGCCGCCATATTTGCTGGGACATCATTCCGTAATTGGAGGATACAAGAACTTTGGTTTCGATCCAGGGCAATTGAACGGAATTTTTGTTGATCATCTTCACTTCCGGAGGAGTGAGTACCAAATGGGTCATATTGGGTGCCATTGTAGTGGGAGCTAAGGAAGAACTGGACATCTTCAATGGCAATTTTCTTTTCAGGTTTGCGGCAGAACGGCATATTTTGACTAGTTGGCTTTTGTTCAACACTTGGGTTAAATAGTTTTTGACCATACCAAGTCCGTGGGGTGTTGTAATAACTGTCTGCTTCATTTTGGGATCCAAAGATATTGCGGAAGTTAAAATCGAGGGGATTTGGATTTAAGTGGTACTTGTCAACAAAATCACGAATCCCAGCGGCATACATGAAGTTGTCCTTATTATCAAATTCAATCTTTTCGATCACCATGATGTTTGGGCAGATTGCATACGCGTCATCAGGGAGGCGTTGTGCAACCCACTGGTGACCACCAGCAGTCTCCATATACCAAACTTCGTTTTGGTCACTAAATGCAATCCCGTTCGTTTCAGCAGTTCCGTATTTTTCAATCAAACTACCTAACCGTTGAACCCCTTCCCGGGCACTGTTAACGAATGGCAAGACTAATGTTACCATTGCGTCTTCAGCAATTCCGTTTTCCACCAGTGGATCGTGACCAAGCACCCGTGGATTCGTCAATTCAGTTTCGGTAGCGGACATTGCGACATTTTGTTCGTTGATGCCGGCTTCAAACCAGTCACCTTCACTCGGATTACCATTTGGGGTGGCGGTGTACCGGTATCCATGACCCTTTACTGGGACTTTAAGACCGGTGTATTTTGATTCGTAAGTGAGATCATAATCTTGGGAGGGGACAACTACAAACTTCTTGGTATTGATTGCTGTATGTGCGTCTTCATCCCGCGCGATGATTGTCGAACCATCAATGGAAGCCTTCTTGCCGACAATGATCGCCGTACAATCAGAGCTGAGTCGATTAAATTTGTCCATAAAAAACACTCCTTTAGTTAGATCTGTACAAAAACTATTATACGCCTTTAATAGCTTGGTGATCGAAAAATAAGGAGTGTTAGTAAATATTAATCTTTAGTTGAGCTTTTAAATTGATCAAAATTAAGGATGAGGTTCAGGACTACCGCAGCCAGACTACCCATCACAACTCCGTTACCCAAGATAATTTGTAATTCTGTGTTGAGGTGTTGGAAGATTTGTGGATAGACTGTGACGCCGAGTCCAAGGCCGATTGATAAGGAAGCCACCATTAAATTGCTGTTTTTAGAAAAATCAACTTTGTGGAGAATTTGCATTCCTTGAATACCAACCATCCCAAACATTACGACCATCGCACCACCAAGAACTGGATCGGGAATCATCGTGGCTAATGCTCCGGCTTTGGGAAGTAAACCAAGGATTAGTAATAAGACCGCAGCATAGTAAACGGGTCGCCGTGACCGCACTCCTGACATCTTCAAGACACCAACGTTTTGAGAGAAAGTTGAATACGGAAAGGTATTGAAAAGTCCACCCAGGATGGCAGTAACCCCTTCTGCACGGTAACCGCGTTTCATATCATTTTCGGTAATCTTTTGGTGCGTTGCTTCGGCAAGGGCAAAGTAAACCCCGGTGGATTCAATCATGGTGGTGAGGGCCACCAGAATCATAGTAATAATTGCCCCAGAGTTAAATGCTGGTACACCAAAGTAGAAGAAGCGGGGGAGGTGGAACCAAGCAGCGCTGGTGACGGGCTGGGTAGAAACCATTCCCCATGCTGCGGCCGCAAAGGAACCGATTAAAATACCAAGTAAGATTGCGATCGATTTGATAAAGCCCTTACCAAAGCGGTTAATGAGCACGATCATGATAATTGTTAAAAAGCCGATGACGAGGTCTTGCGGACTCCCGAATGATTTCGCAGTGGCGGTCCCACCACCAAGATTTTGAAAACCAACGGGTACTAACGTGAAGCCAATTACAGTAATGAGCGATCCAGTTACAACTGGCGGAAATAGTTTTTTCATTTTAGCGAAGTAGCCAGCAATTAAAAAGATGAAAATTCCGGCACAAATAATGGCCCCATACATGTAAGTAATGCCCATCTTGCTACCGATGGATTCCAGAGGGGCAACCGACTGGACAGCACAACCAAGAACGACTGGTAAACCAATTCCCATGAGTGGGGTGCGGTGGAGTTGAAGTAGGGTGGCAATTCCACACATAAAGATGTCGATGGAAACGAGGTACGTCATTTGCGCAGTCGAAAAATGTAAGAAATTACCAATCAATAGTGGAACTAAAACGTCTCCGGAATACATTGCCAAAAGGTGTTGAAAACCGAGGATGAGGTTCTTTCCAAAATTAGTGGTTGGTGCAGGCTGAATGGTTTGTTGTGTCAAGATAGTCCTCCCTGAAGTAAAAAACGGGTCCTCCCTATTGGTGGACCCGTTCATTGTAACGATGCTTATAGTCTCATATTTACGGCATGAGGTAGAAACGTCCGACCATATTACGGAAATATATAGGCAATATTTAATTGTAAGTATCTTAGCATGTTTGACGAACAATCTCAATAATTATTTCCACCAATGGCGGTTAAAGACGAACCAGATGGAAAGTGCCATCAAAATTAAGGTGATAATAATGGTGATTTGCCATGCAAAGTCGTTTTGAGCGAACGGTAATGTTTTGACATTTTCACCATAAAATCCGGAAACAATTGGTGGAATTGCCAGGACAATGGAATAGACGGTTAAGAATTTCATGGTTTGGTTTAGGTTACTATCCAGAACCTTACTGTATGCATCGGAAACGCGGGCCGACACATCCGAAGTCATCTGGGCCATTTCTAGTCCTTGTTGGGCTTCGACGATGACGTCATCAAGGTCGTTACGTTGCTTACGTGTCATTAAGTGGTTAAACCGGCGTTTGAATTCTTGAAGTAAGGAAACGTTTCCCTGTAAGGAAGTCAAAATATAGACCAAACCGGTTTCAATTTCCATGAATTCGGTGATGGCTTTCCGTTCAGTATGCTTTTGCAGATTTCGCTGAATTTCTCGTCGTTGTTGGTCTGCCCGGCGGATAGGGCCAAAGTATGCCGTGGAAAGCTGATATAAGATTGGCAAAATGAAGTCAAACTGATCGGTCTGACTATCCCGCTGCTGGAGTTTGTCAAGCTGGCGGGCGATAATGCCGTTAACGAAGTTGGTTTGGGCGTTAGTAAAGGTAAGTACATTATTGGTTGTCAACATAATACCGATGGGGGCGGTTTGTGGAGCCGATAATTCGTGAGTTGGGACATAAACATCGAAAATTAAAAGGGTTACTCCAGCGTCAGGATCGACTTCCACCCGGGCTTTTTCGTAAGGGTCAATTGCGTAATCCAGTAATTCCTGAGTCACTTCATATTTTTCAAACAAGTCTTCCCGTTCGTTGGGAAGAGGTTCAAAGACACTGACCCAGTAACCATGATCGTTAATTTTAACTGAACTAAGCACAATTTCACCTCCACAAATTAATTACTTATCATTTATTATACGCTATTATAATATCAGGATTGAAGTAGAAATGAGGAGAATCTTTTGATAAAACCACGGTGGATAATCAGGGAACAATTGACTCCACAACAAGAACGATGCTCGGTCCGCTACTTACTCCAGCGGCAATGGGCGCTTCCAAGTAGACTAGTCCATTATTTACGGGTTCGGCGGCAAGTGTTAATTAACGGAACCTACCGGAATATGAACGAGCCAGTTGCGTCGGGTGATCAGGTGACGCTTAAGTTTGCTGGAGATGAATTTCGAACACCAACTTCTAATTATCGGCCGACACCGTCACCAATGCTGGACGTTCTTTTTGAAAATCGGGATCTACTGGTCGTTAATAAGCCCGCGGGCCAGAAGACGCACCCTAACCAACCACTCGAAACAGGAACATTAATGAATGATGTTGCGGGTTACTTACAAGGCAGTTCTGCGGCAGCTTACATGGTGCACCGCATTGACCAAGCAACCAGTGGGGCAGTGATTGTCGCAAAAAATCCTGTGGTGGTACCGATTTTAGATCGCTATATTGCAGCAGGAAAGATTCACCGCCGCTACGTTGCCGTCGTCGAAGGAAACTTTGCTAAAAAATGCGGCCGATTTAGCTGGCCAATTGGTTTCGATTTGACTGATCAGCGGAAACGATGTGTTAATGGCTTAAAGGCCAAGCCAGCAGTAACAAACTATCAAGTATTACAAACATCAGGTAATTTAAGTTTGGTCCAGTTGCAATTGCAGACTGGACGGACACACCAAATTCGGGTCCACTTAGCCCATAGTGGACACCCCATCGTTGGTGATCCCTTATACAATGGTCAGCCTAATTCACGGATGCTCCTCCATGGAATCGCTCAGCAGTTAGTGATGCCGTTTAAGAAAACTTTACGTGAGATTTACGCTCCCCTCCCTAACTATTTTCCGCCAGCTCTGGTAAAATATGACCAGAAAGAATCATAAGGGGGATATTAATTGTCACTTTTAGGGGAACTCTATGGACCATTTTTTGATGGTCATAATTGGTTAACTGTTGTTGAGTCCGGTCAGGACTGGCTAATTATTTTATCGCTAGTATTAATCGAATGTCTGCTGTCCGTTGACAACGCCATTGTTCTGGCTGCCCAAACCAGAGTTCTGCCAACGTTAAAGGAACAAGAAGAGTCACTATTTTACGGTATTTGGGGATCCTACCTTTTCCGTTTTTTAATTATTGGAATTGGGACATTTCTAATCAATTTTTGGGAAATTAAAGTACTTGGGGCAATTTACCTGATGTACCTTTCATACCGTTTCTTTAAGAGTCAACTAACTGGACAGCACCATCGTCGACAACGCAAGAGTCGCGCGGCAGGGCTGACTGGTCGGAAACGATTTTGGGCGGTCGTTGCTCAAATTGAATTTATCGATATTGTGTTTTCAATTGATTCGGTTTTGGCATCATTAGCCGTGTCATCTAACCCCGTGATTGTATTAATTGGTGGTTTTATCGGAATTGCCTGCATGCGGGGAGTGGCGGAGATTATTATGCGTTTAATGCGCAAGATTCCAGAACTGGAGCCAATGGCATATGTATTAATTTTCTTGATTGCAATTAAACTCTTCTTGACGATCCCAATGATTGATATTGAAATTCCTTCGGGACAATTTGGGATTTTCATTGTTGGGGTGTTTATTGTAACCTTGATTGTTCACTTTATTCGTAACCCCAAGGGTAAGGGTGAACAACCACAAATGAAGGAGGATGGTAGTGATGATCGAGGCAACCGTCGATAATTTTGACCAACTAACCGCAGGTAAGCTGACAGTTGTTGATTTCTGGGCACCCTGGTGTGGACCATGTAAAATGATGGCGCCCGTAATGGAAGAAATGGCCCAAAAGTATGGCGATCGAATTCAATTCGTCAAATTTAATGTTGATGATAATAAGTCAATTCCGCAACGATACAAAGTGATGAGTATTCCAAGCCTCGTCCTATTTCGGGATGGGCAAGCGAAGGAAAAGGTGACTGGCTTTTACAATGCCGCCCAACTTAGTCACTATTTTGAACGAAAATTGGGAGAAAACGATCAGTAATTTGAACAACAACAGCCTTCCGAAAACGGGTTTCGTTTTTGAAAGGCTATTTTTATATAGATATAATGATGGCAGCAAATCACATTTCCAATAATTTTTCCGCATTATTTAAATCTGTAATTAAAACGTTTGCGTAACCACCAGTTAAGGCTGCATGGATTGCTGGTAATTTTTCAATTCCACCAGCGACCAAGATAGATTGGCGTTTATGTTTGAGATCTGCAAGTGGTAATGAGACGGTCCGTTGGGCAATTTTGGGCGCGGCAATAGTCCCATTTTTGGTGATGAATTGAGAGAGAACATCACCAACTGCATGGGCCTCTAAAAAGTCAATTTGCTGCTGTGTGAAGTAGCCAAGTTGAAAGAGCATTGCTTCGGGCCGGGTTGTACCAACCGTAAAGAGGGCAATTTGCGCATCTTGTCCCTGCTTAATAATGCGCTTAATGAATTGATCCTGGAGCACGAGATCACGAGTCTTTTGGTTGTCAAAAATAACCGGGACGGGCAGGATCTCTGTCTGGGTGTGGAACGAGGCATTAAAGCGTTGAGTAATAATACTGGAATAGTTGTTTCGCGATGAATTAGAAACGGTTCCCTTGAGATAAACCGTTTGGACATTCTTTTTCGTACTTGGCTGAAGGTATTTTGCAATCGCGGCCATGGTGGTTCCCCAAGTCAAACCAATGGTATCGTTATCCTCGACGATTGTGCCTAAGTAATTGGCAGCGAGTTCGCCAATTTGATTCAAAATACTTTGGTATGAGTCGCCAACTTGGTCAGCAACTAAGACTTTTTTGAGATGATATTTTTGAGCTAGCTTTTGTGGCAAACTGGAAACCTGTTCAAACGGATTATTAATGGTAATTTGAACAATATTTTGATCTTGTGCTAGCTGAAGGAGGCGTGAAACCGTGGGCCGGGATAAAGCTAACTTTTTTGCAATTGCTGTTTGACTGATTTTATCAATGTAATACAACCGACTAACCGTAACGGCCGCCTTTAATTGGGCGGCATTTTTATTTGTTGTGACCATTGGTTTCACCCCCGCTAACGAGCATTAATTTTTACTATTTTTCATTTTAGCTATTTACAAATGTAAAAGCAAGGATTAATATGAAAGCGTATTCAAGAAATGTAAACGCAATCATTAGTGATTGTAGAGGAGGACGATTAGTTATGGAATTTAACAAGTACATTGATCACACATTATTAGCACCTGACGCAACTGAAGAACAAGTTGACACGGTGATTAAGCAGGCAATTGATAACCACTTCCACACCGTAATGATTAATCCATACTGGGTTGCTAAGACGCACAAGGCAGTTGCCGGAACTGATGTTAAGACCGCTTGTGTGATTGGATTCCCTCTCGGGGCCAATACCACCAAGATTAAGGTCGCAGAAGCACAAGATGCCATTGACAATGGTGTTGATGAATTAGACATGGTAATGAACATTGGTGAAATGAAGTCTGGTCATTACGATAAGGTTGAAAAAGACATTCAAGCAGTTGTGGATGCCGGACACGCAGCCAATAAGGTTGTTAAAGTTATCATTGAAACCTGCCTCTTAACTGATGATGAAATTACCAAGGCTTCAGAAATCGTTGCTAAGACCGGGGCTGACTTTGTAAAGACTTCCACTGGTTTTTCTACTGAAGGTGCTACCGTTCATGCAGTTAAATTAATGTCAGCTGCAGTTAAGGGTAGCAACACGGCCGTTAAGGCTTCCGGTGGGATTCACAGTGCCGAAGAAGCTCAAGCAATGATTGATGCCGGGGCAACTCGTTTAGGGGTAAGCCACAGTATGGCAATTATTGGTAAGGAATAATTAAACGAAGGTGAAAAATCATGAAACGTTTTAATTTAAGTCATGCAATGTTCTCTGATGCCAAATATCTCCTTTATGAAGATGACAATTTTAAGGCAGAAACGTATAAGTTTCCCGATGGCATCGAAGCTTTAAAGGTTTCCAACAGTCGTGGTTACCTAACATTATTACCATTTTACGGTTTGATCATTTGGGATGCCGTATTTGATGGCATTAACTTAAAGGAAAAGGATGGTTTTAAGCAGCCTCACTGGGGGAAGCAAATTGCTGACACCTATGGTGCCTTTGAATTTACTTCCGGTTTGCTGGCTAATGGGAACCCCGGTCCAGAAGACCACCATGTGCAACATGGGGAAGCCGCCACTGCACGGATGGACCACGCTTACTTAGAAATTGGCGATGACACCATTACTGTGCAAAGTGACTACGAATACATCAAGGGCTTCGGTGATCACTACATTGAAAAGCCGTCAGTCACAATGCACAAAGACAGTGGCTTATTTGATATTCGTCAACACGTCAAGAACTTATCAGGCTGCGCACCGATGACGTTGCAATACATGTGCCACCTTTGCTATGCATATGTTGACAATGCCGTGATGACTTCTAACATTCCAGACGAAGCCTTCCAATTGCGAACTTCAGTACCGGATCACGTTCATCCAACTCCTGAATGGACTAAGTTCACTGATGAACTGGAGAAGAGTGGCAAGATGATTGACAAATTGGACGATGCTAGTCACTATGACCCAGAAATTGTCTTCTTCTCCAAAGATTTACTGAAGTACACAGATAAAGCTGAATTCCGGATGGACTTAGGGAATGGTCATAACTTCTTGACAACTTATGAGACAGAAAACTTGCCAATTGTTACTCGGTGGATTCTCTACAATGCTGACCAACAAGTTGCTGCTTACTGTCTTCCAGGAACTTGTACCCCAGAAGGCCAAGCAGCTGCGAAGAAGGCTGGGACATTAATTATGCTCCAACCAGGTGAAGAAAAAGACTTCCACGTTGTAACTGGACTTGAAAAATAGGAGGGTGTAGAAGATGACTCACGACATTACAGTAATTGGTTCCAACATGATGGAACTTTCAACAGATATTGACCGGATGCCAAAGCTCGGTGAAACTGTGGCGGCACCTGATTTTCACATGGCCTTTGGGGGTAAAGGGGCAAACCAAGCCTATGCGGCCTCACAATTGGGATCAAACGTGGCGATGATTTCCAAAGTTGGTTCCGATATGCTGGGTCGTGAGTATCTAAAGCACTTTAAAGAAAGTGGCATTGATGTTGCTGGAGTTAGTGTTGGTAAAAAGAGTAACGGGGTTGCACCATGCTTCATTCAAGGAAACATGAACAGCATTATTATTGTTCAAGGTGCCAATAGTGAATTAACACCAGATGTGCTGGAAGACTACCGCGATATTATTAAAAATTCGAAGTTGATTGTTCTACAACAAGAAATTTCACTTGAGACTGACTACCGGGCAATTGAAATGGCCCATTAATATGGCGTGCCGGTAATGCTTAACCCGGCACCGGCTAACGACCACATTGACATTCAGCATGTGGCAATGTGTGAGTTCTACTCACCAAACGAAACGGAATTAGGTCGCCTGACCAAGATGCCAATTGATACGATTGATCAAATCAAAGCAGCGGCTCATAAGCTCGTTGATCTCGGAGTTAAAAACGTCATTGTTACGATTGGTTCCCGGGGCGCACTCTGGGTAAGCAAGGATCACGAAGAATTAATTCCGTCATACAAAGTCGACGCAGTTGATTCAATTGGTGCAGGTGACTCGTTTGTCGGGGCCTTCTCGCATTATTATACTCAAGGCGAAGACATTAGTACGGCGCTCAAACATGCAAACGCATATGCTGCCGTTACGGTCACCCGTGCTGGTAGTCAAACCTCGTACCCAACGGCGAAGGAATTACCAGCTTTGCAAAGAAAGTTGGGCATTGACGTCACCGATGAATTGGTTGGAGCATAACGTTGTTTTAAGGAGAAGCACAACACAATGGTGAACGTGCTTCTTTTTTAGACCCAAATTTGGTGTTTAACTTCACAAACAAACCGGTTTTAGTTCACTGATGTTTTTGAATGCGTTTACAAGTGTTGAAAGTAATCAAATAAAAAAATTCAAAAAAATTAACTTAATGTGAAAGGCCGAGCGTATACGTTTTCATGACGTTTTCATTGTTAAAACGTTAAACTTGTTGCCGGAATGCGCTTGCAAACGATTTCTTGGTATGGTAAATTATGATCGTTAAGAAAATGTAAAACGGTTTACGTGATTTTACTGAACAAGGAGGATGACAGAATGTCAAACAAGATTGCTGTTCTGGGTAGTATTAATGTTGATACTACTTACCACATGGATCGCTTCCCACAACCTGGAGAAACTTTACAAGCTAAGGATAAGTCCTCAGCTCCTGGTGGAAAGGGTGCTAACCAATCAGTTGCCTGTGCACGGTCTGGTGCTAAGACTTATCACATCGGCATGGTTGGCGCTGACCAAGAAGGCCAATTTATGCGTGAATCAATGCAAGAAGATGGCATTGACACGAAGTTTGTTGGCATTGACAAGATGCATGGTACCGGGACTGCGATGATCACTTTGGATGCTGAAGGCCAAAATGACATCATGGTATACGGTGGTGCTAACCAAGCTATGACAACGGATGTTTTGAAGAACACTGATGATTTATTTAAAGAAATTGATTTCATCATTACTCAATTTGAAACACCACAAAAAGTTTCTGCTGAAGCCTTTAAGCGGGCAAAGGAAAATGGCGTAACCACCATTTTGAACCCCGCACCAGCCAAGGATATTGATCCAGAATTGTTGAAGTACACTGATGTGATTGCACCAAACGAAACGGAAAGTGCTTTACTCACGGGAATCGAGATTACCGATGAAGATTCCATGATCAAGACGGCTGAATACTTCAAAGCTAAGGGTGTACCGAACCTGCTGATCACATTAGGCTCAAAAGGGGTCTTCTACTCCACACCAAATGATCATGGCTTGGTTCCAGCGTTCAAAGTTAAGCCAGTGGATACTACTGCTGCTGGGGACACCTTTATCGGTGCATTGACTTCACAATTGAAGACGGACTTGAGTAATATTGCGGATGCTTTGGTATACGCGCAACGGGCTTCTAGTCTTACAGTTCAAAAGATGGGGGCTGCACCTTCAATCCCAACTTATGATGAAGTTAAAGCAGCCTTAGCCGAAAGTGGCAAGTAGAAAACTACGAAAGGGGAATATTAAAATGAAAAAAACAGGAATTTTAAATTCAGAAGTTGCATCAGTTGTTGCCGGAATGGGTCACATGGATTGGCTTTCAATCGGTGATGCGGGAATGCCAGTACCAATGGGTACAAAGAAGATTGACCTTTGTGTTGATAAAGAATTACCAAGCTTCATGGATGTTCTCAAGAATGTTTTGAAGGAAATGAAGGTTCAAAAGATTTACTTAGCGGACGAAATTAAGGATCAAAACCCTGAACAATTGGAAAACATCAAGAAGGCATTGCCAGATGTTGAAATTGAATTTATGCCCCACGCTGACTTAAAGAAGAACTTGGCCAAGACCCACGCCTTTATTCGGACTGGTGAAATGACGCCATACTCCAACATTATTCTTGAATCTGGTGTAACATTCTAAAGCTTAATTAGAAAGAGGTTTAATAATGGATAGTACAAAAAAGCAATCATGGGTTCAATATCCCGATGGTTACCTTAGCAAAACGCCAATTTGGCAATACATTTTAGTTACTTTAGTTTTCCCATTCTGGGCAATGGCCGCAGCCTTAAATGATATCTTAATTACTCAATTTAAGACGGTCTTTACTTTGAATGATACTGCCACAGCACTTGTTCAATTTGCCTTCTACGGTGGTTACTTCTTACTGGCATTACCAGCCGCAGCAATCATTCGGAAGAACACATATAAATTTGCTATTTTAACTGGTTTAACATTCTTTATTATCGGTTGTGCATTGTTCTTCCCTGCATCTCACATGGCTACTTATGGGATGTTCTTAGGTGCGGTTTTCGTTATCGCAATTGGTTTAAGTTTCCTGGAAACTTCATGTGATACTTACTCCACAATGATCGGGCCAAAGAGTACGGCCAACCTGCGGATCAACATTTCCCAATTATTAATTCCAATTGGTAACATTACTGGGATTGTGTTAGGTAAGTACTTAGTCTTTGCCGGTCACGGTAACATGGAAGACGAAGTTAAGGGAATGAGTGCCGCTGAAAAGTTGGCATACAACAAAGAAGTTCTTCAATTGACTTTGAAGCCATACAAGTACATTCTGGTTGCCTTAATTATTCTCTTTATTTTGATTGCCATTACTAAGATGCCATACTCCAAGGCTGCACCAAAGAAGAATGCCCAAGGGGTTGAAGAAAAGAAGCCATCAACTGGTGAATCAGTTGGCTACTTAATTCATAACAAGCGCTTCATGAAGGCGGTTGGGGCACAATTCCTTTACGCCGGAATGCAGACTTGTGTTTGGTCATTTACGATTCGTTTTGCTTTACGGATTATCCCTGGCATTACTGACCACGCTGCTACTAACTACATGATTATTGGTTACGCTGCCTTCTTTATTGGTAAGCTACCTGCTACTTGGTTAATGCACCGTTTCTCAATTACCAAGGTTATGACTTGGTACGGTATTCTTGGAACATTGAGTCTGGTCTTTGCCTTTACTTACCATGGAACTGCTGCTATTTGGGGCGCCGTAATGAGTGACTTCTTCTTTGGACCATTCTGGCCAACGATTTACGCTCACGGTTTGGACCAAGTTCACGAAAAGAAGTACACCGAAACCGGTGGTGCCTTCATGGTTATGTCCTTGATCGGTGGTTCATTAGTTCCATTACTGATGGGTCGGGTATCTGACCTTTCTGGTTCAATGCAACTTTCCTTCGTTGTTCCAGCAGTATGTTTCGCTTTAATTGCGATCTACTTCTTCAGCGAACACCGTTGGGAACAAGCTCACCCAGACCAAGTTCAAGAACACTAATCTGGATGGATAAAAATGATATAATAAAGAGGTTTGATCATCGAGGTTTCAAACCTCTTTTTTGTTTAGGAGGAAAGATCATGATTTGGATTTACGTGATTATCGTAATCGTCTGTTTCTTAATTGGAACAGTTTGGAGTTATCGCAAAAATCGTCACCATAAGTAGTCAAGAAGGGATATAAAATGGATGTTCAAACGGTTCGCAAGGATTTTCCCATTTTAAATCAACGGGTCAATGGGGAACCATTAGTCTATTTTGATAATGCTGCTACTTCTCAAACACCATTGCCAGTTTTAGATGCGGTTCGCAATTACTATTTAACAGAAAACGCTAATGTCCATCGGGGTGTTCATACGTTGGCAGAGCGGGCCACAGAACACTATGAACGGGTCCGCCAAAAGGTGGCATGTTTCATTAATGCCGAAACAGCTGAAGACATTATTTTTACCAGATCAACGACAGAAAGTCTAAACGTGATTGCGCGTGGCTTCGGCGATCAGGTTGTTGAAGCGGGCGATGAAATTGTCGTGACGGCAATGGAGCACCATAGCAATTTAGTACCGTGGCAAGAATTGGCGATGCGCACTGGGGCCAAGCTCAAGTTTATTGAACTAGACGCCAAACAGAAATTATCGCTTGAAAGTGCAGCTGAACAAATTACACCGCGGACGAAGATTGTAGCGGCGACGGCGGCTTCTAACGTGCTTGGTACAGTGACACCAATCTGTCAATTAGCAAAGTTAGCACACCAGGTCCAGGCTTTTATGGTGGTCGATGCAGCGCAGCTAGTTGGTCATCAGCCGGTGGATGTTCAAAAGTGGGGTGCTGATTTCATTGCATTTTCTGGTCATAAGATGTTAGCTCCTACGGGCATTGGTGTCTTATACGGACGAAATGATGTTCTGCAGATGATGCGCCCAGTGCAGTTTGGGGGCGAAATGATCGAAGATGTTACCCGCACAAAGACGACTTTTAAACGTTCACCATTGGGTTTTGAGGCTGGAACCCCCAATATTAGTGGAGTGGTCGGCCTTGGTGCGGCGATTGATTATTTGAAGCAAATTGGCTTTTCGGCAATTGCACAGCATGAACAGGAGTTAGTTGATTACCTTTTGCCTCGGCTTTGTGGAGTTACTGGTGTAACGTTATATGGACCACAAAATGAGCACACGGGCGTCTTTGCTTTCAATATCAGTGGGCTTCATCCACATGACGTTGCAACTGGATTGGATATGGAAGGGGTCGCTGTGCGGGCTGGCCATCATTGTGCACAGCCTTTGATGCAGACGCTCGGGGTAAACGCGACGGTTCGCGCGAGTGTTGCCTTTTACAATACAATTGATGAATGTCAGCGGTTCTTGGATGCCCTCGTGGCGGTAAGGGAGTTCTTTCAAAATGGGATTAACTAAATTAGGGTTTTTATACAAAACGTTGGTCTTAGAACATGCCAAGCAACCACACCATTATGCTCTTCACCTGCCAGAAGGGAGTCATCAAAAGACACTTCATAATCCAACGTGCGGGGATACGGTAAACGTGGCAGTGCAAATTCAAAACGGCCACTTACAAAAAGTCTGTTTTAATGGTCAAGGATGTACGATTTCGCAAGCGGCTGCTAGTATGATGACGGATGAATTGACTGGACGAAGCGTGGACGAAGCGCAACAATTAATTCAAGCGTTTTTAGATTTATGCATGGGAAAAGAAATTTCACCAACAATGCAAAGAAAATTGGGCGATGCCGCAGTGATGGGGACCGTCGCGGAATTTCCGGCGCGGATTAAGTGTGCGACTTTGTCGTGGCATGCGGTTCAAGAAATTTTAATGCAAAACGATTGTTAATATATAAGTAATGAGGCCGAGAGTGTGGTAATCGCACTCTCGGCCTATTTTACTTACTTATTCCAATGTTGATCTTTAAATTGTTCACGACCACCCGCTTCTTGGGCGGCATAAACGTCCGGATTTTTCTTGTAAAAGTCCTGATGGTAATCTTCAGCTAGATAAAATGGTTGTGCATCTTCAATTTGCGTGACGATTGGTTCATCAAACAGGCCACTGTCTTGAAGCTTTTGCTTAGATGCTTCCGCGATTTGACGCTGCTGGTCGTCTTTAACAAAGATGACGGGTCGGTAGTTATCTCCCCGGTCTTGAAACTGACCGCTGGCATCGGTGGGATCAGTTTGGTGCCAATAAATTTCTACCAATTCTTGGTAGGAAATTACCTGGGGATCAAAAGTAATTTTTACCGCTTCAGTATGACCAGTCGTGCCAGATTTAACCTGTTCATAAGTCGGGTTGGCGACGTGACCGCCAGTATAGCCGGATTCAACTTTTTCAATTCCTGGATGGGTATCGAATGGTTCGACCATGCACCAAAAACAACCACCAGCAAAAATTGCAGTATCTAAACTCATTGTTCATTCCTCCTTAATTTTTACCAAAGATTGGCCAAGCGGCAACTTCAGAACCCTTGTAGGTTTTTTCGATGGCTTGCTTAGTTTCCTCAGTTTGGTAAGCAGCGACAACTTTTTTGTAGACTTTGTTATTCTTGTTCTTTTCTTGAACCGCAATGATATTTACGTATGGCTTGGCCTGTTTGTTAACTGGTTCGAGGTAGATAGAATCCTTCTTTGGATTCAAATTAGCGGCTTCGGCGTAGTTCCCGTTAATGATTGAAGCATCAACGGAATTTAGTGCACGCGCGGCAGTTGCAGGATCAACTTCCTTAAATTTTAAATTTTTCGGGTTATCTGTAATATCGTTCAAGGATGGTTTAATTCCGGAACCCTTTTTAACTTTGATCAAACCAGCGGATTGCAAGACATTTAAACCACGGCCCAGCGTAGTCGGTTCGTTTGGAATCGCAATCGTAGCGCCGTTGGGAAGATCTTTGATACTTTGAAATTTTTTGGAATAAACCCCCAGTGGTGAAATAACGGTGTTCCCGATGGAAGTGAGGTGGGCATTTTCCTTTTTGTTGTAGGAATCAAAGTAGTAACGGGTTAGGCAAGAGTGCATATCAATCTTACCTTCTTTTAGTGCCACGTCGGGTTGGACATAGTCATTAAAAGTGACGTACTGAATGGTAATGCCTTGCTTCTTTAATCGTTTACGGACGTTATTCCAAACTGGTTGTGAATCCGTACCGACTAATCCTAACCGAACCACTTTATTTTGCTGGGTAGTTCGGTGGTGAATAAAGCCAATGACGCCACCAATAACAATAATAGCGATAATGATTAATGTAATAATCCCAGAATGACGTTTTTTCATAAGAATTCCTCCTTGATTAGAAAAGAAAAACGTCCCAGAGAACAAGCTATGCTTATTCTCTGGGACGTCTGTAACGTGTTACCACCCTAATTCAGTATCTCAAGATACCCTCAGTCGGTTCATTATTTGTCACCAAATCAATCAGCTCAAACAGTAAACCGCAGCTCTGAATAACGGTTGCCACCCCGTAACCAACTTACTAATGCTCGTTAGTTAGATTTTCACAAGACCATCTTCATCAACCATTTCAGGATCGTTTTTCAGCAAGCCACGACTCTCTTTACCAGAAATTAGTGATTACTCATCTTTTCTAATCATTTTTTAATTAAGTTGCCATTATCATAACGAAACGATTTACGTCTGTCAACCCTTTAGAGCGATTTTCCTAATTCATAGGCGACTTCTGGATAGAAGCGTAGGTGATCGGGTCCCGTCACCTTACCAGCCAGAACTTGACCGCCAAAACGCCAGCCAAGATCGTCAAAAATTTCTTTGAATTCTGATTTGATATTATCAAAGTTATCGGTTTCTGCGACCGCAATCAAGACAGCCGTCTTTTCTTTGTGTAGCTCTTTGGTCCAAAATTGCATATAGTCGATAACTGTTTTCATTTGTGCCGACATTCCGAAAAAGTAGAGGGGCGTGGTAAAGACGATGGTATCAGCTTTAATCATTTGCTCTTTTAATTCGCTTAATCGTTGGTTGCTTAGCTGAAAATTTTGCTCGTGATCAACGTGTAGCATGGGCAAAGGATCGCTACCAGCATTAAATTGGATCACTTCATGTCCTGCTTCTTGCGCCCCAGCACTAAACCGATTGGTAATTGCCCGGACTGCCCCATCTTTGAGTGGGCTACCGTTAATAATTAACATGCGCACCGTGAGTCCCTCCTTGATTTATACATTGCTAAACGTTCTAACCTCTATCTTAGCACTTCTCAAACGTTTTTGTTGTCTTCTTTATCGTAAATTGTTATGATTAACAGTATTTGATTAAATTATACGGAGATGAAATTAGATGGCCGTTTTAGATGTTTCGGGACTGACGATGAGTTTTGCAGATAAAAAACTGTATGAAAATGCCAGTTTTCAGCTCGAAAAGGGTGAACATATGGGAGTAGTTGGCCAAAACGGGGCTGGTAAATCAACCCTTATTAAGATTTTGATTGGGACTGAATTGCCGGTTGCGGGCCAGGTTAAGTGGCAGAAGAATACTAAAATCGGCTATTTAGATCAATACGTTGATATCCCACACGGGATGACGTTAATTGAATTTCTCCATACCGCCTTTAGTCATTTATATAAGATAAATGACGAGATGAACCAACTGTATTCTGAATATGCCACATCGATGGATGATCAGCTATTAACTAAGGCGGGGCGTCTGCAAGAGAAGTTAGATGCTAATAATTTCTATGAAGTGGAAACTGAGATTGAACGCGTAATGTCTGGGCTAGGGCTGAATGAAATTGGTAAAGATCACGTCGTTTCAGAGATGAGTGGTGGTCAACGCTCCAAAATTATTTTGGCCAAGATGTTATTGGAAAATCCCGATGTCATTTTGCTTGACGAACCGACAAACTATTTGGATACTGCCCATATTGAATGGTTGATTGACTATTTAAATGACTTCACTGGCGCTGCGATGATTATTTCTCACGATTATGATTTTTTGGAACGAGTTACGAATTCAATTGTGGACGTGGCGTTTGGGAAAATTACGAAGTACCGCGGCAGTTTCCAGCAGGCCATGCGGCAAAAGGAAGAACGTAAAGAGACGCAGCAACGGGAGTATGAGAAACAACAAGAAACGATTGAGAAGGCTGAACGTTTTATTCGAAAGAATAAAGCGGGTTCTAAATCAACGATGGCGAAGTCGCGGGAGAAAATGCTGGCGCGGATGGACCGGATTGATCCACCTTCAGACAATTTAAAAGCCACGTTTAAGTTCCCCTATGAAAATACAGGATCAGCCAACGCATTGCGGGTGTCTGAACTAGCGGTGGGCTATGGACGACCATTGTTAAAGCCAGTTACGTTCTCCATGACAATGGGTGAGAAATTACTCTTGACTGGTTTTAATGGGGTCGGTAAGTCAACGCTGATCAAGTCAATTCTCGGCAAGATTCCATCTTTAGCAGGGGAAGCGACCTTCTCACCATCGGCGATTGTGAACTACTTTGATCAGGATCTGGAATGGGATGACCCGACACTAACGCCGCTCCAAACCATTCAGAATCTATTTCCGACCATGCTGCCGAAAACGATTCGTCAACGGTTAGCAGGGGCGGGAATTAACGCTGCTAACACCCAAAAACCGCTGCATTTGTTATCTGGTGGTGAGCAAACTAAGGTGAAATTAGCAATTCTTGAATTAACGCCCAGCAACTTTCTGGTCATGGATGAACCAACGAATCACCTTGATGATGAAACGAAGGAAGGATTAAAACGAGCATTACAACAATTCCCGGGGAACCTCATTCTGGTGAGTCACGAAGCGAGTTTTACAAATGGCTGGCTCGATAAAGTGTTAAATGTGGAAAAATTAAGTTTAAAAGAGCGGAAGTAGCTTCATTAGAAGGGCTTTGGCTCTTTTTTTGTAATTTATATGTAAACGTTTTCTTAAAATGGTTGCAAATTGGTCAAAAGGTGTTAGGATAAGAATTGTAGTTAATGTAAACGTTTACAAGAGTTAGCTGTCTACAGAAAATAACCTTTGCATTAGTTAGCAATTATTCATTTATTCGTGTAAAAGTTAGATTCTGCTGTCAATTAGGGGAGTGCAAATATGGATATGACACATAAGGGTAACCAACTACACCAAGTCAAGCCCGTAAAGAAAGCACGGGTGGATCTCGATGCTGGGCTACCAGATCTACCAAAGCGCGTGATTTTTGCGATTACGTTTGGTTTCTTGGGAATTAATATGGGATTCTCACTACAGAGTTCCCAGATGAGTCGGATTTTCCAATCAATTGGTGCTAATCCGAACACGTTAGGTTTCTTCTTCATTTTCCCACCGTTAATGGGAATGATTGTGCAACCATTAATTGGTAAGTACTCAGACCGGACCTGGAATCGGTTTGGTCGGCGGATGCCATACTTACTGTTTGGTGCGCCAATTGCAGCACTAGTTTTGCTGATGCTGCCATTTTCTGGATCCTTCGGCTTCGGCTATGGTTCGCTGGCTGCGATGATCTTTGCGGCATTTGCTGTTTGCTTTATGGACCTGTTCAACAACATTTGTATGCAACCATTCCGGATGATTGTGGGTGACATGGTTAACAACAAGCAAAAGAATTTTGCCTGGTCATGGCAACAGATCTTCTTTAATACTGGTGGTATTTTAGCATCACTGTTACCATTCATCTTTACTGCATTCGGTATGCACAACACTGCTAAAAAAGGCGTGGTACCAAACACCGTTATTTGGGCATACATCGTTGCGGCGGCAGTTTTACTGATTACTAGTATGTGGACCGTCTTTAATGTTAAGGAATACGATCCAGCTACTTACGCTAAGTATCATGGGATTGATCCAGCTGCTAATAAGAAGTCAGTTTCGCTCTGGCACTTATTGAAGACGGCACCAAAGGCCTTTTACGAAATTTGTTTGGTTCAATTCTTCAGTTGGGTCGGTGTAATGTACGTCTGGACTTATTCAACTGGAACCCTTGCAAAGAACGTTTGGGGAACCACAAACCCAACCAGTGCTGGCTTCCAATCAGCTGGTAACTGGTACGGTGTGCTGACGGCAATTTTGAGTGTTGCCGGAATTTGCTGGGGCTTTCTCTACTCCAAGTCCAAGGCCAATGCACGGAAACAATGGTACACGCTAGGTTTGACTCTCGGGGGAATTGGTTTAATCTTAGTATCATTAGCGCATAATCAAGCGTTGACGATTGTGGCCTTCATTCTCTTTGGGATTTCATACTTTACGATTCACACGATTCCATTTACCCTGTTAACTTCATCGTTAAATGGTGAAAATGAAGGTGCCTACATGGGATTGTTTAATATCGGAATTTGTTTACCACAAATTGCAGCTTCATTATTGAGCTTCGTGATCTTCCCAATGACGGGCAAGAGTCAACCAACAATGATGTTAATTGCGGGAATTTCCTTAATCATTGGTGCCATCGCGGTTCATCAAATTCATGAAGGGGTGGCCGCTGCTAAGGCATAAGCGATAACTAAATTTAAAAAGTACGGAACAACTAGCTGTTGTTTCGTGCTTTTTGTATAATGAAGAAAAATAACAAAGGAATTGAGCAAATGGCACAGCGACAAATAAAAGTTTTTTCACATAATGATTTAGACGGGTTTGGGGCGCCATTTTTACTAACGGCGGTTCAGGAATTAGTGTTCCCCGATGAACAGTTTGAGATTACCAATATTGGGGCTGGCAAGATTGATGAAGAATTGGATTATTGGTTTGCCCATGCTGATTTAGGGGCTTACACTGATGTTTACATTATGGACATGACGCCCGAAAGTGAACACACTTTTCAGCAACTGAACACCAATTTTGCCAATCACTGGTTGGTGTTCGACCATCATGAAACGGCGGCGGCTTCCCGGCAGCAGTATTCTAATAACATGGTTACTTTTGATAATGGGCAGAACCAAAGTGCCACTAGTTTAGTCTGGAATTGGGTTCAGCAACAGGACAGGGCGGAGCGTTTGGCTCCAGAACGTCAAACGACCTTAGCGCAAATTGTGGAATTGATTCGGGCCTACGATACTTGGGATTGGCAAAATGATCCAACCTTAGCGAAGGAAGTTAAAACGGGGGCGGATGAATTGGACCAACTCTTTTGGTTTTATCCGTTAGATCACTCCGCAGAATTTATTCAAAAAGTGTATTTAGAAGGGTGGTCGCAATATCGTGAAGAAAACAAGCTCCTGATTCAAACGTTAAATGATCGACGTCAGCACTATCTTCACCATCACTTGAAAGACGTTTTAATTGATGAATTAGGTGGTCATAAATGGGGCTTTGTATACGCTGACGATTACAAGTCTGAAATTGCGCATGAGTTATTAGAAGAGCATCCCGAAGTCGCAGCAGCAATGGTAATTAGCCCAACTAGTTTATCGTTGCGGAGTAATGGTCAGATTGATGTGGCCAAATTTGCAGAAAAATATTTCCGCGGCGGTGGCCACGCAGATGCTGCAGGTGGTCGAATTGATATTAATATGATTCAAGTTGGGGAACGTGCCGTGATTGAGCATGTTCAGAACCAAATTCAAGAAGCAGCAAAAGATCAAGCGGCAAATCAGGAAACGGTAGCAGATAATTTAGACCCAGCGGTGGCAGAAAAATTGGCCGCTTTGTTTGGCGATCAGAACTAAAAAAAATGGCTCCAATTTGGAGCCATTTTTTATAATGATGATTTTTGGTAATTAGCGTGCAAAAAGCGGTCCATTGTAATTGGATCTTCACCAGTAAGGCGGTGGAAATCATTGCTAGTTGCGCTCATTAAACCGCGCCCACCAGCATCGTACATGGAAGCTAGTTCAGCACCGCCATCATTCTTATATATTCTTCCGAATTGTTCAACCGTCACTGGTCGATAGGAAATCGGCTGCCCAGTGACGTCGGTCATAATTTTGGCTAGCTCAATCATATTATAATTTTGCGGCATCGAGAGGAGATAACTTTGTCCATGATCTCGCATGGTTGGTTGCGCAGCTAGACTAGCAATTGCTTTAGCACTGTCGTTACGACTAATAAAGCTGAGTGGTTGGTCGCCAACTGGGTAGATAAGATGACCACGTTCGATTAATTCCGGTAAGTACGGCACCAGTGGATCTGCATAGAGGGTGTTGCGGACATAAGTGTAGGCTAACCCACTTCCCGCGAGACGCCGGGGAACGTAAGCGTAGAATGGTGACATTTGAAATGGATTATTAGTTTGATCGGCAAAGAAGCTAACGAAAATAAAACTTTCAATTCCATTGCGCTTGGCACCGGCCAACACATTTTCAAATTCCTGAACCCGTTTTACTAAGTCATAGGTGATACTTGGAATATATATAAGAACGTCGATATCAGTAAAACTTTGGTTAATTGTTGATGGATCGGTGTAATCCAAGTGGGTAACGGTCATACTGGAACCATCGAAAAGGGAAGCCTTTTTCATGTTATGAACACCAACGCGAATGTCAGTTTCGTCAATATAATTTCGCAGGTGACGAACTACTTTTTGACCAAGATGGCCGCTAGCACCAGTAACTAAGTATTTCATTGTTGATTTTCCTCCCTTGTGTGAGCAACTAAAATGTCATTAATGATGTCTTCTAATGTGATGCGGGATAACCGGCCGAATGCGGCGTTCTGCACTTCTTGATAAGTTTGTTCGAGAACTTTTTGAATATTACCGCCCACGATACATTCTGGATTGGTTGTGGGGTCGACACTAAAAAGCTGACGATCACCTTCCACTGCATAGTAAATATCCAGTAAAGAAATCGCGCTCGGCTGCTTAGCAAGATGGGGATTCGGTGAACCGTGGGTGGTCTGGATTAGACCGGCCTTTTGTAATGCCCCCATGATGCGACGAACCACGACCGGTGATGTCATGACACTTGCCGCGATATTTTCACTAGAAAGTTTAGTATCTTGATAGATATTTAAGTAGGCCAGGATGTGGATAGCATCACTAAATCGAGTTGAAACTTTCATAAACTCACCTCAATCAAAAAATATGATTGACTATAATATACCCTGATAATCGTAACTTTTCAAGTTACAAAATTAATCGTTGGTCTTGACACTTTAGAGTCTAAAGATATAATTGACGTAACTAAAATAATTACGACTAGGAGGATTGAAATGATTAAATACGATCACGTAGCTAAAACCTATTCCTCCGTTCCGGTCATTCGGGATGTTTCATTTGAAATTAACGAAGGGGACCTCTTTGTGTTGGTTGGCCCTAGTGGGAGCGGGAAAACTACCTTATTGAAAATGTTCAATCGATTAACTGTCCCCACCGAAGGGAACGTCTATTATCAAGGGAAAAAGATTAAAGACTATGATCTCCAACAATTACGGTTACAAACTGGCTATGTTTTACAAGACAGTAGCTTATTTCCTAATTTAAATCTGCAGGATAATATTGCGATTCAATTAGAACAGCAAGGGGTTGCGAAAGCAAAACGTCACCAGCGGGCGTGTGAACTATTACGGGCAGTCGATATGGATCCCGAAAAGTACGCTAAACGGATGCCGAATGAACTGTCCGGAGGTGAGCAACAACGGGTCGGAATTATTCGAGCACTAGCCGCTAAACCGACGGTAATTTTAATGGATGAGCCGTTTAGTGCTTTGGATCCAGTGGTTCGTCGCCAATTGCAAGATCTGGTATTGAAACTGCAGAAGCAGACTAAAACTACCATCATCTTTGTGACGCATGACATGCATGAGGCATTACGAATTGGTACAAAAATTGCGGTGCTCAAAGATGGTGTTTTGCAGCAGGTCGGGACACCCCAAGAAATTATTAACCAACCTGCAACTGCATTTGTAAAAGAGTTCTTTCATGGACATGGCTTTCATTTTTCGCTTAATGCAGTCCTTAATGACGGGTTAGGTAAGAAGACCAGCACGGCTTCTGATGATTTACCCGTGGTTACTGCCAAAAAGCTAGAAGAGTTATTTGTATTTTGCCGTGACCATCAGGCACAGCAGTTTGTTGTGCAGGCTGATGATGGTCAATACATTGTTAAGCGGCAGGATGTTTGGGATTATTTAATTAGGAGGGAAGAAAATCGTGCTTAACTCAATTGCAGAAACGCTTCACGCTCAGCAGGGTGCGATTATTAAGGCAACCGAGCAACACATCAGTATTTCTTTACTGTCCCTACTAATTGCGATGGTGATTGCTATTCCCTTAGCAATCCTGCTAAAGGACCATCGTCGTATCGCCGAAGCCTGTTTGCAAGTTGCGGGAATTATTCAAACGATTCCTAGTTTGGCCATTTTAGGGTTATTAATTCCGCTGGTGGGGATCGGCACGGTACCGGCTATAATTGCCCTTGTGTTATATGCCATTATGCCGATTTTTCAAAACACCTATGCCGGACTTACGGAGATTGCGCCAAATTTAGAAGAAGCAGCGACGGCATTTGGTCTCACTAAATGGAAAAAGTTGCAACGGCTTGAATTACCATTGGCGATGCCGATGATTTTATCAGGAATTCGAATTTCGCTTGTGATGATTATTGGTACCGCGACCCTGGCAGCCTTAATTGGCGGTGGTGGTCTCGGAACCTTTATCTTGACGGGAATTCAATCCAATAATAATACCTATGTCATTATTGGGGCGGTGTTGTCCGCCATTCTAGCCTTTTTCTTTAGTTGGTTATTAAAATTTGTCGGTAGTAATCCCAAACGTCTGCGGATCGGGATGGTTGCGATTGTAATTTTACTAGTTGGATTTGGCGGTTATAAAGGGTTTCAAGCATTGCGTCCCGCACCAACTAAGATTGTGATTGCGGGCAAAATGGGTAGTGAACCCGATATCTTGATTCATATGTATAAGGATCTGATTCAGCAGGAAGATCCCCAGGCAGAGGTTACTTTAAAACCAAATTTTGGTGGTACGACATTCCTGTTTAAGGCGTTACAAAGTAATCAAATTGATGTTTATCCAGAATTTACGGGAACAGTCAACCAACAAATTATTAAGCTCAAGCAAAAAACGGGCGCTAATCCCCAAAAGACGTATCAGTTGGCCAAGCGGGAATTAGCACGCCGTTATCAAATGCGTTATTTGAAGCCAATGCAATATCAAAATGGGTATGCATTAGTGGTAAGTCCACAGTTTGCCAAAACTCACCAGTTAACAAAGATGAGCCAGCTCGCTAATTATAATAATGAAATTACTGCTGGCTTTGATCCTGATTTCTATCAATTGCACGATGGTTATCAAGGATTGAAACAGCCATATGGCTATCATTTTAAGAATGTCAAAACTATGGAACCGGCTATTCGTTATCAAGCCATTGCCAATGGACGGGTGAATGTGGTCGATGGCTACACCACGGATCCGCAAATTACCCAATATCACTTGAAAATGTTACAGGATGATCGACACTTCTTCCCACCATACCAAGGGGCACCACTAATGAAGGAAAGCTTTGCTAAGCGGAATCCACGGGTGGTTGCTGCTCTCAATAAGTTGGCCGGAAAAATTACCACGAAAGAAATGCAGCACATGAACTATGAAGTAACGGTTAAAAAGAAAAGTGCAGCGACAGTGGCTCGGCAGTATTTGGTAAAACATCATTTATTAGATAACTAAAGTGGAAACTCAGGATGCGCATTCTGAGTTTCCACTTTAATTTATGAATTGGTAATTACGACCTTAGTCCCTTGTTTGATATTTTGGTACAACCAGCGAGCGTCTGGTACGGAGAGGCGGATACAGCCATGTGAGTTGGCAGTTTTACCCAGTGATTGAGCTTCACTAACCAGGTATTGACCTTGGCGATTAACTGGGACGGAGTGGAAAAGGTACTCACCGTGATTCTTCCACGAAACCCAGTAACGGGCACCTTCGCCACTTTTGGCGTTAAAAAATGATTGGCCGCGTTCGGCTTGAATATGATAAGTACCAGTTGGTGTATTATTGTTCTTTCCAGAACCCGTCGACGCATACATGGTGTAGAGGGTTCTTCCGTGATTAATTAAGTAGACCCGTTGCCGCTTCTTCGAAACGAGGATCCAGAGATTAGGGTATTGACCAACGTTCGGGTAAGGTTTCGTTTCGGATGAATGTTGCCATTGATTACTGGTTGGCGTCTGGTGAGTGATTGAAGTATTTTCAAGATGTTGGTGAAAAAGGTAGCGTCCACCAAAAAGCACCAGGCACACTAGCACGATCAAAATGATCAAATGACGGATAAATTTCATAATGAACTTCCTTAATTATTAATGATTAGCCATGAGTTTAGCACAAAAAGCTGCCAGAGAAATAAGCTTAACCAGAATTTAAATGATTATCAAAAACCGGTCAGCATTGTTTGATGCTGACCGGTTTATTAGTTTTTAAGCTAGTCTTTGGAAATAACAACTTTCGTGCCGGTAGGGATGTTTTTGTACATCCATTGTGAATCTGGAATTGATAGACGGATACAACCGTGTGACATTGGCTTTTTTCCTAAGTAAGAAGCCTGCTTCTTGTCGTATTGCCCCTTATCGTTAATTGGGACAGAGTGGAAGAGAAAGTCGTTGCCCTTCCAAGCCACGTAGTAGTTAGCTCCCGCCTTTTCCTCTTGGTTATAGAAGGTATCTCCACGGATGTCTTCAATGTGGTAAGTACCAGTCGGCGTAGCGTTATGCGCACCAGAGGAACAGTACATTGTGTAGAGCTTTTTATTCTTATTGCTCATCAGGTAAACGCGTTGCTTTTTCAAATTGACGTGAATCCACATTCCCGGATTTTTTTGGACATCTGGGTATGGTTTGTTTTCTGAAGGTTTGCGGTAATCAATCTTGGCAGCCTTCGCAGATCCGGCGGTTCCACCCCAGATCATCATTAGTAGTGCTGCCACGAGAGTAGTTGCTAATAATAATTTACTAAATTTCTTCATTTTAATTCGCTCCCTTAATAATACAGGGAACATTCTAACACATTTGGGTTACAGAGACTGAAGATTTTTGACACTTTTCCGTTCGTTAATGTTCACAGGAATAAATTCGGCGTCTGCATTCTCAATTAAATTGGTGACACTTCGTTGCCCCATTAATTTAAATTGCTGTGAAACACTGGTAATGGTCGGTGATGTGATATCACAAATAAAAGTGCCGTCAATACTAATGATGGAAAGGTCTTCAGGAATAGAATATCCATACTGGTTGGCTGCCTTAATAAGTCCAGCGGCAACCATGTCACTTGCAGCGATAATGGCCGTTAAACCTACATTACGCACCCGTTTAAATAATTTTTGGGCATTTTCAAAACTGTAATCACCATATTGCACCCAGTTTGGATCGACCACTAGGTTGGCTTTAGTCATTACTTTTTCATAGCCGAGTAGCCGTTGCTTTCCAGTCGTGGATTGGTCAATTCCTAATAAACCAATCTTGGAATGACCATGCTCAATTAAGTACGAGGTTGCTAATTCACCAATCTTAATGTTATCAGAACTGATAAATTTAGTTTCTTGATCATCACTACCGTAAATAGAAACAAAACGGTAAGGAATGCCAGAATTATTGAGTAGACTTAATTGACGGGAAGTAGCTTTGGCAGAGATGAGCAGAATTCCCGAAACAGAGCGGGCCAAAACGTTATTAATCGCCTGCGTCAGCATTGCCGCATCGTTATTTCCCGCATAAAAAATAATCGAATTCCGGTGAGCATCCTGAAGCGCTTCTTGAATGCCATCAAGAACTTCCTGCCAGAAATGAGTCTTGGTATTATTAATGATGATGGCGATAGTTTTAACTTCATTGGCGGCTAACTCTGCGGCCGATACATTGCGGTGATAGCCTAACTGGTCGGCAACTTTACGAACGACCTTCGCAGTCTCTTCACGATAGGTTCCCGCTTTATTTGAGAGAACCCGGGAAACGGTTGCCGTAGATACATGGGCCGCCTTGGCAACATCTTTAATTGTGGCTTTCATTTATTTACTTCCTCCGCATATTTTCATTACTACCATTATAGTGCATTTTTGCTAACTAGCAAGCGTTTACATTATTATTACATGGCTATTGTAAACGTTTACGTAATGTGATACAGTAAAAACTGTAAACGAATTACATTTAACTTCACGTCAACTGAAAGGGAGTTTCATGACAATGAGTAATCAATTAACAGGGTATCAGGATGATAATCAAACAATTACATTAAGTTTTGCTTCCAGCAAGGACTTAATTTTAAAAATTTTAACGAATGAGATTATTCAGGTTTTTCAAGATCATGGTTGTCCAACTAATTCGTATGCGATTGAGGGCAATAAACAGCGGAAAACCAATTATACAGTCGAAAATAAGGGTGATCATATTGAAATCCGGACTGGTGCATTGATCGTTAAAGCATATAATGACGCTAAGCTTGATGTTTATGATGCGGATGGCAATCCGCTAGTGATTGACTATCGAGGAAAGCGAAAGCCATTACCAACCGACATGGATGATGAGCACCGGAAAACGGTAATGTCAGAAGGACATGCGGTTCATGCTAAGGCCAATCCAGACAACGTTAATTTTGAAATCATTAAGTCATTGGCTAAGGATGAAGTCTTCTATGGATTGGGTGGTAAAACTGGCTTTTTGAATAAGCGTGGGTATGAATATGATAATTGGAATAGTGACGTACCTGTCCTGCACAATGAAACGGAAACCCACCTTTATAAGTCGATCCCTGTAATGTATGGTTTGAAAAATGGGCATCCGTACGGCTTATTCTTTGATGATACCTACAAGAGTCATTTTGACCTTGGTAAGGAAAGCGACAATTACTATTATTATTCTGCAGTTGGTGGAAACGTTGATTACTACATTTTAGGTGGTCACACGCTGAAGGATGTTGTTGCTAACTATACCTACTTAACCGGGGTTGTTCCTCTGCCACAAAAGTGGATGTTAGGTTACCAACAATCTCGCTGGGGATACAGTACTAGTGACCAGCGAGTAGAAAGCATTGCGGATGGCTTTGCAGAGCACAATCTGCCAATTGATGTCATTCACTTAGATATTGATTACATGTACGGCTATCGTGATTTCACTTGGGACACTACTAAATATCAGGACCCCAAAGCCTTTGTCCAAAAGATGAAGCAACGTGGGATTCGTTTAATGCCGATCTTGGACGCCGGAGTTAAAGTCGACGATAAGTATGACATCTATAAAGAAGGAATGGAGAAAGGCTACTTTGTAACCAATCCTGACGGGAGTGTCTACGTTGGCTCCGTTTGGCCAGGCGACTCGGTTTTTCCAGACTTTGGTAACGAAAATGTACGCAAGTGGTGGGCAAAGCACGTGAAATTCTTTGCTGACATGGGTGTGTGCGGAGTTTGGAACGACATGGATGAACCCGCAAATTTCCGGGCCAAAGGGCAATTGCCAGACGACCTGGTCTTCCATGATGGGGTAAACATTAGTACCCATGCCAAAATGCACAACGTCTTTGGCCACCTACAAGCTCAAGCAACTTATGAAGGAATGAAGCAGGCCACTGGTAAGCGGCCGTACATTATTACCCGAGCTGCCTATGCGGGGACCCAAAAGTATTCAACGGTTTGGACCGGTGATAATACAGCGGTTTGGTCTCACCTCCAATTGGCAATTCCACAGTTAAACGGCCTTGGTTTGAGTGGCTTTGCCTTTGCTGGGACCGACATCGGTGGGTTCCAAGAAGATACCACGCCGGAGTTGTTAACCCGGTGGATTGAAGCTTCATTGCTAGTTCCACTCTTCCGGAACCACTCGATTTTAGGATCACGGTATCAAGAACCATGGGCATTCGATAAACAAACACTGGATATTTACCGCAAGTACTTGAACTTACGGTACCGGTTCATCCCATACTTGTACGATCAATTCCGGCACGAAACGGAATCAGGGTTACCAGTAATGCGGCCATTGGTCCTGAATTACCCTGATGATCAAGAAACGCGGAATTTGAATGATGAATACATGATTGGTACCAACGTCTTGGTTGCACCAATTGTTAATCAAGGAGCCACAAAACGGTTGGTCTACTTACCAGCAGGAAACTGGATTGACTTCTGGAACCATGCTGAATATTCGGGTCAACAGTACATCATGGCGGATGCACCAATTGATAAGTTGCCACTCTTTGTTAAGGCAAACACAGTCTTACCATGGGGTAACAAGGTAATGCACGTTAGTGATGAACCAGAGAAAGTCATGACGTTCCGGCTCTTTGGTGAATGTGGTTCGACTAAGCATTATCAAGACAATGGTCAAGACTTTAAGTACCAACAGGGTGAATTTAATGAATACTATGTTGAAGTGACTGAAGACGGTCATGTGGCCGTGAAGTTAACAAAGCATGGTTACAAGCCAACGTATGAAAAGATTTACGTTGAAACTGATCAAAGCCGCTATGAGTTCACTTATCATGCTGATACTGATGAATATAAATTAGTGAATGAACAATAATCAATTGTAAAAAAAATACGGCGTAGAATTCGGATCCATCGGACTCTACGCCGTATTTTTATGTTCAAAACTCTGGCTAGCACTTTTCTAGATCGGTTGGTGTATGGAGTAAGTAATCTGCTGCTCCTTTGATCGAATCTGGATCTGCAGAGCCATATAATGCTGCAGCAAATTTAACCCCGGCAGCGTGGGCCGCCTTTAAGTCATTAATGGTATCGCCGACATAGACGGTCGTATTTGGATCAGCATCGAGTGCCTTGACCGCCGCAAGAATAGGGTCGGGAGCTGGCTTGTGCTTTTCGGTATCTTCAGAGGTGATGGCAACCTTAAAAAGATCGGCAAAATAATACTGCCGCTGAAACTTGGCATACTCATAAGCCAACTTTGAAGTTGCAACCGCCAGTTGGGTATCGGTACGTTTGGAAAGGTCATCCAGCATTTCTTTGATTCCAGGGAACACCGTTACCCGGTCTTGCCGAGTATAGGAAAGCTGAAACCATTCTTCTTGGATGGGCCGGATGTCTGCTTCTTTGACCTTGGCGAGCCGGAGAGCATCGTCAGCAGTAATGCCGAATCCTTCCTTATTGAGACGATCCGTTTCCTCCTTTGTATATTGGTAACCATGCTTGGCTAACACTTCAAACATGGCGGGCATGTACATATCAATCGTATTGATTAATGTTCCATCAATATCAAAGATAAAGTTTTTCATTTGAGCCATCATAATTCCTCCCACTTGATAATAACTATATTTTACGCCCTTTCGGGACAAACCAAAAGGGACAAAAGATGACCATTGCAGTGGTCCAATTTTGTCCCCTCGAAAAATTATTTATTAAAGGTTCCTGCTTCCACCTGGCGCAGGAAGTCGGCAAGGTGTTTGTAGTATACATCAGGGTTATCCAGCATGTGGTGATGACCACCATTTGGCGTGGTAACCAGCTTAGCGTTTGGAATCAACTTTTCCATTCGCCGAGCGGCACTTAGTGGCATCGTTTCGTGCTCACCAAAGGTCAGGAGAGTTGGCACCTTGATGTTGTGTAGCTGATCAGTGAAGTGCCAGCTAGCTAGCTTTCCAGTGATGACAAATTCGTTATCTCCTTGGAAGGCATGGTAAACAGCATCACCATCTAAACTGCGAACGTGTTCCAGTTTGGATGGTTGTTTACGGTCAACGTAGTTTTCGTTTAAGACCTGTACGTCAGCTTGATAACGGTCGTTATCCCAGTTGCCATTATCTTCGCACTCCTTCATAAAGGCCACTTCTTCAGCCGGGAGGACATCTTCCCGAATTTTATTGACGTGTTCAACATAATCGTCAACGTCATCAACCATTGAGGAGATGATTGCGCCCTTCAGATGTTGTCCATATTTAACGGCATATTCTTGAACGAGAAGGCCACCCCAGCTTTGTCCAATAAGGTAGAAGTTGTCAAGGCCAAGTTTTTGGCGCACTTCTTCAACTTCATCGAGGAAGTATTCGTAGGTTAAGTATTTTTTTGCAATTGCTGGGTCAGAGTAATCAGGCTGATCAGAGTAGAGGGAGCCTAATTGATCATACATGTGAACCTGAACGTTCATCCCCTGCTTCTTTAATTGTTCAGCGGTATCTTCCCAGTATTCATGATTGCCACCAGGGCCACCATGTAGGGCAAGGAGATGGATATCGCCCTCTCCTTGGGTATTGGTCCAAAGGTGGTAGCCGTTATCTAAGGTTAAGATTTTGGTTCCTTGCTTCATAATGAATCTTCCTCTCTCGTCTCTATTAGAATATGGTAAATGTTAACTCATTTTTCTTTAAAAAACAAACGCCCGTGATGGTAACCATCAGCAGACGTTGTGAAATCAAAAAACTAATTAATTATTCGGCAAGATTAGCGTGCAATTTTGTGGATCAATCTGGTAGGTAATCGCTTCGTTCCCCCGGAGCGTCATTTCGTAATCCGTCGCGAAGAGAACTAATTCTAACTGGTGACCAGCTGCTAAAGTGTGGAAAATTGGTTGCAGGGAAAGTTCAACATCGACGAATTGCCCTGCGGTTAAATCATCGACGCTTGAAGCATCTCGCCGGTTTTGCAGATTAATGTGACCATATGAAATAACTTTGGCGTCCGTAGTTTCCTTTTGCAATTGGAATTCACGGAGGTCATCCTTACCAAAATGATAAGCAAGTTCCAGACCACCTTTAGCTAAAATAACTGGTGAAACGGTTAAACGTTTGGCACTTCCACGGTCAACCAGACGGGCACTAAGCAGTCCGTGATCAGTGGAGGAGGCAATCCGTACTTTCAACGTTGGGGTACCGCGTAATAGCCAGTCTTCCTTTAAAGGAGCACCAACAAAGTGGGCGCTAAAGTGACCATCAAAGTCGTTCAACAGGGCTTGCGACCATTCAGCGGGCTTTTGACACCATTTTTGGTAGGTGGCATCATCTTGCTGGTCATTAAATTTAACGAGCCTAGAAGTAGTAGCATTTTCGGTGGTTAGACTGTTATTTGTTAAATTCAGAGTTGTACTTTGGTTACCCGACCAGTTAGTGTAGGTTGTCCAAGTTTCGGGGTGGACATTATCTTGAACTAAGACATCCGGGAGCAGCTCGTCAGCATGGTTATCCAGTTCCCATAATTTATTAGCAAACCAGAGATTGATCATTTCAGAAAAATCAAGGGAACGGAAGGCATTGATATAAATGTGCTGACCTTGGTGAAGGATTAATTTACTAGTGTTGGGCATTCCGGAGAGGGCATCGTAGAGGTTCTTCACATTGACCGGCTTAACGTTCCAATCGTTTAAACCATGGACCATCATTACGGAACATTTAATATTATCAACGTTTGGCAGGTAATTACGGTGAGCCCAGAAACCGTTATAATTACCAGTTGCACGGTCTTCGGCAGCGGTTAAGCCTTTCATATAGCGATTATTCGTTGCTTCAATCCGGCGATAGTCTGCTGGTGACTTGGTCCGACTGAAGGTTTCAGCTGCCAAAACATCCGCGTCTTCCCCTTGAAAACCACCTGGCGCCATGACTAAACCATTTTCTCTATAATAGTCATACCAGTTGGAAATGGCTGCTTCACTGACGATTGCCTTTAGCCCAGCCACCCCAGTTGTGGCAACGGCAGTGGCCAGGGTGCCGAGGTAAGAACGACCAGTCATCCCCACGTTGCCATTGCACCAGTTCGCGCGGATAGCAATACCGCTTGTGCGGTCGGTAAAGGCTCGACGATCACCATGCAGCCATTCGACAACAGCTTTCATGGAGTCAGTTTGTTCTGGCGAACCACAAGTTTGCAGGCCATCGGAGTCCTTGGTGCCAATTCCAGAAGCATAGACAATGGCATAGCCGCGCACGCTCAGGTAAGTATTAAGTGTATATGCAGGTGTGGTACTAAATGATTCGGCCGCGGTCTGGCTCTCACCGTTGACGGTTTGCTTAGTAAAGGTCATTGGAAAATCAGGTTCAGTAGGGGATTGGCCGTGAGGATCCTTATGGGTCAGTGGAACATTAACGTTGTGGGTAATTTCTTCACCCCACTTGTCATTAGTCCCCTGATTGTACGGACTCGCAGTAAAGACTGCCGGCACTTTAAGGCCGTCATTACTATCTGCGGGGCGCATAATTTCAACCTTCACGAGATCAGCTTTTCCATCGTAGTCAGTGTCCATGTCGGTTTCAACATAGACAACTTCACGGATGAAACGTGTCGGGTCAAAACTGGCAATGGGCTTGCCATTAAAGTAGATTGGTTTTTGACTAGCGGGTAACGCGTAAGTCCACGTGAGCATCCCTTGACTCGTTAGGCGATCGAGCAGATTTTGGCCGAGTTTCGTGCGCGTATTTAATAACAGGTAGAAAGCGTCGATCACGTTAGCAGTAGTCCAGTGTTCGTGGTGCTCCATTGGCAGTTGAATTTTCTTCATGCCGGTGATGGGATCGTCAATCGCAAAATCAATTGCTGGTTCAAATTGAAGCAATTGCAGTGCAACCAGGTAGAAGACTTGGTCAGTTAAAGGCAGATTCTGGTCTAGCCAATCAGTAATTGATTGGTCAGGAGTAGCAAGAAGGCTATTTAACCATTCGTGATCCAAGGCGGGTGTGTGGTCGGCAATGTGGATGCGGGTTAGTAGCTTTACCCAAAGCTGGTTAGGACTTAATTGTTGTTCTTCATCTGGATGCAACAAATGAATGGTTTGCAGTTCGGTTACGCGCTGCTGATGGTCAGCAGGAGCGATGGCAAATTGATTATTTTTCATGGAAACGACACCTCGTATCAATATTGTTATTCTTTACCATTGTACTCTCCGTCGGTGGTCAGAGACCAAATTATTTGTAATAAAAAAGGAGCAGGACAGCAACTTTGCTATCTAGCTCCCTAAGCGCAAATTATTTCTCTGATGCAATTGTACTGTGGTGGTAACCATAGCTGAAGTAAATGATAATACCGATTACGAACCAGATTCCTGCACCGATAAAGGTGGTCTTACCAAGCTGACAAATCATCCAGATACAAGCCAAACCGGAGATGATTGGTAGAAGTGGGTAAAGTGGTACTTGGAAGCCACCTTGATTATCAATATCTTGCCGGTGGCGGAGTGGAATAATCCCGAATGAAACAAAAGTAAATGCTAATAGTGTCCCGATATTAACCAGACTAGTTAATTCGTCAAGGGAAACCAGACCACCCATAATCGCGATGATGATCGTTACAAATAGCAAGGCATTTTCTGGAGTTTCACCTTTCTGAGCATTTAACTTACTGAGCGGTTTTGGCAATAAACCATCCCGGCCGATTGAGTACACTAATCGTGAACTGGCAAAAATGGTGGTAATCATCATGGTGAACATTCCGATCAGTGCCCCAATGGCTAAGGTATCTGCTAACCATCCTTGGTTGACAAGATTCAAAGCATAGGAGACGGGGTTGGCAACGTCCAACTTGGTGTATTTCACCATGCCCACTAAGACTGCTGAAACTCCCATGTAGAGAATTGCCGCAATCAACAACGTGCCGAGAATACCAATTGGCATGTTCTTTTTAGGGTTTTTAACTTCAGCGGCAGAACTTGAGACGGCATCGAAGCCTAGAAAGGCAAAGAAGACGGTTGTCGCACCCTTCAAAATTCCGCCAATCTTGTAGGGCATAAATGGATGATAATTGGCTGGCTTAATAAAGAAGAGGCCGACACCAATGAATAGTAAAATAATAACGATTTTTAAAATTACCATAGCATTATTAACTCGCTTGGACGATTGCATTCCTCGTGAAAGAATCAAACTGACCACGAGCACCACGAGTACGGCCACCAGGTTAAAATAGGTTCCGTGGGCGGGATCAAAGGGTCCAGACACGGCTTTTGGAATGTGAATACCAAAGCTGGCTAACAATGCGTTAAAGTAGGCGGACCAACCAGTCGAAACGGTAGCCACCGCGAGCATGTATTCGAGCACGAGGGCCCAACCCAGAATCCAGCCGATAAATTCACCGAAAATGATGTTTCCGTAGGAGTAGGCACTCCCGGCGACGGGCAGAGCGGATGAGAATTCCGCATAACACATTGCCGCGAGCGCACAGACAATTGCGGCTAACAGAAATGAAACAATGACGCCGGGTCCAGCAGCGTTGGCTGCCACCGTCCCTGGCAGGATAAAGATCCCAGTTCCGATGACCGCACCAACACCCATCGTCATTAAATCGAAAGCGGAGAGCGATTTAACGAAGTGCTGGTCGGCTCCTAAGTAATTTGAAAGACTTTCCTTTCTGAAAATCTTTAAGTGCATAATCACTAACCACCTTTGTTATAATGTTCTATAATATAGATTCCATATTAGGACTATGATAAAGTCAGTTAATATTAAAAGTCAATTAAAAAATCATTAAGGGGTGTTCAGAATGGCAATTGAAGTGACTGCTGGAGCAGTCGTTTACCGGCGGAACAATGGTGAACTGCAATACCTATTACTGGAAAGTACAAATAAGGGAAACTTCTGGGGCTTTCCGAAGGGCCATGTTGAGGTGAACGAAACCTTGGAAGCAACTGCCCACCGGGAAATCAAAGAAGAAACTTCGCTAGATCTACCGATTGATACGAGCTTTCATGTGTATACAGAATATGATTTGCCAAATGGTAACCGGAAGCAAATGACCCTTTATACTGCAGTCCTTCCAGAACCAGAAGCACTGGATCTTCAGGCTGCAGAAATTAAGGATGCGGGCTGGTTTAACTATGATGCAGCCCGGCAACGACTAACCTATAGTAACCTCAAAGAACTTTTAGATAAGGTTCACGCCCACCTAGTTAATCAGCAGAGCTAATGGAAAATAAAAAAGTATTTGTCATTACCGGTGCAACGGGGTCGGGAAAGACCACGGTTGCCCGTTATTTAAAGAAAAAGTATGACATGTTTAAGGTGATCACCCATACGACCCGAACACCGCGGTCGAATGAACAAAATGGGGTTGATTACTATTTTGAAAATCGTGATTCAATGCAAAAATTACATTTATTGGAGAAGGTTGAATATGACCATCATTGGTATGGTTCTTCATTAGAAGGGTTAAAGCAGGGGTGGCAAAATCATCAATTTGATGTCATTGTGTTGGATACCAAGGGTGCGATTACCTATAAAGAAAAACTTGGCGATCAAGCAGTCATTATTTTTCTGACGGTTTCCCATCTAAAAAAACTGGCTGAACGACTCAAAGCGCGGGGCGACCTGAAAAAGGCGATTACTTCACGGCTGAACAGTGCTGAATATGAGCGCGACCTGACCTTACCACCTGAATTGAAAGGTAGAGCCCACGTAATTGTGAACGATCGATGGAAAGAAACGACTGCTAAATTGGATCAGATTCTTCGTCAGAAATAGGAGCAAACGATATGACGGAAAGTTTAAGACATGCCAAACAGTTAATTAAACAGCAGGGATTGCGTTGGACTAAGCAACGAGAATCTTTGATTAATATTTTGGATTCTTTCTTAGAACGGTACGTTGATATTACGGAAGTTGACCGTCAAATGCGTCAACAATACCCAAGTATTAGTCACGACACGATCTACCGTAATCTGCAGGAATTTAAAGAGCTTAAGTTAGTGGAAACTAAGCAGGGTACGAATGGTTTGATGGTCAAATTAGAATGTGATCCGCACCATCATCACCACTTTATTTGCCAAAACTGTGGCAAAGTGCAAGAAATTAAAATGCCTAATTTTGACTATGCTGCCTATCAAGCCCAGCTACCGGGAGCTAAGATTACTGGCCATAGTTTTGAACTGTATGGCTATTGCGCAGAATGTCAGCGAAAATTAAAGCGAAAATCTTAGAAGATCCTTAACATTCATCAAGGGGAAAGTTGATTATAATTGGGTACTAAAAGGAGCGTAGAATATGTTAAAAACACCACCATTTGTTACCCCATTTGCGCTAGTGTCATTAGTGTTAGCATTAGGTGCAACGAACGTGGTGGTTAACAAAACCACCCATACTAATGAAGGGGCCAAAGTAACTAATACGCGGACTGATCGCAGAACTACTGATGATCGGCAGCAAAATGATAGTAACCGGAATAGTGATAGCGATAATCGGGATCGTGATGACCAATCGTCATCATCATCTGTGACACGCCAGAGCCAATCCAGTACAACAACAAATAATAATGCCGGGACGACCGGCCAAAACGAAACGACGACTAATAAATCGAATTCTACTAACGAAAATGCCACCACTACTAATAATGGCACTAATGGTAGTACCAATAATACCCAAACCAATACTACTGGTGGAACAGAAAGTAATAACTAAGGAGGGTAACGAATGTTTAGTTTTCTTGATATGATTAACCACTCGCTGGGTTATTTTAATATCAATACCAAGTTAAAAAATAAAATCTATACAGTGGTTGCCTTTCTAGGGGATCTTTACCTAATTTATGTCACCTACCGATTACTTGCTAACCACGTTTGGATGCGAGGATTCCTATATTGTCTAGCGGTCCTGGCCATTACTTACTATGTATATCTGAATGCGGTTTATTATTTTCTGGATCGTACTTCGCAATTTGACGTTTTATCGCCATGGCTGGTTAAAATTACGGGTTATGATCAAAGTAATGAAAACCGTGGACAAACGCGGGCTGATCGGGCAGCGGCGATGATTAGTAATCAGGCGAATGGCTATTTCACAGATAGTAACCTGATTAGCGCAGACGTATCGATTGATCGTGAGGAGCAGTATAACCTACGCCATTTAGTAGATCAGTTAGTTGAAGAAGGGATCTTTACAGCTGACTATAACGGTAAGGATGCGTCGGCAATTATCGATGAATACAATCAGACTCACCAGCCAGTAAATGCGCTGAATGATCATCAAACACCACCATACTTTGATTTGGTCAATGACGAATTTGGTCACCGCTTGGAAATTTATGCTGGTTTGAACCAAATGGAACGAGTAAGGGTCGGTCACATTACAAAGGTCGGCTTGACTGATGTACACGCGGCTCATGAAAAGTACCGCCTATATTTAGCGAACGTCTTTGTTACTGGCGGGCCGCATAAGATTCCAGGTCGGCGGGGAACAACTATCTTGACGGACGGTGATTTTGGTTTAGTTGCCCATGTGGCGTATAAAAATCGTGAGTCACAAGGTGCCGTTGGACAGCAACGGCGTAATTTATATCAATAAAGTTATTACAGGCGATGGTTACCTAAAAAACGGTCAGCCATGGCCTGCTTTTTTTGTTAAAATAATATTATTACGTTTGTGGAGGAAAATAGGTTGGTTACGATTAGAACAATTGCTGCTAAGGCCGGTGTTTCAACATCGACAGCGTCACGCGCGTTAAATGATAATCCCCGGATTAGCAGTAAAACTCGTCAGCATGTTAAACAAATTGCCCGTGAATTAGGCTATCGGCCTAATTTTTCAGCCCGAAATTTAAGTCGCGGGGAAGCTAATATCATTGGGGTGGTTTTCCCAATTCCAGATGCCAAGACGACCCAACCCGCCAACCCATTTCATATTGAAATTATGTGGGGAATTGGTAAGGCGATTCGACGTAAAAACTATGAAATGATGGTGGCGATGGGGACCAATCAAGCGGACCTAGTCCGTCAGGTTGAAGCGATGGCTCAGCAAGCCAAAGTTCATAAATTTGTCCTCTTGTATTCCCAAAAGGATGACCCCGTTGTGGATTACCTACGTCAGCATCAATTGTCATATGTCATTGTCGGCCATCCATATAATGCCCTGGACCGCTTTGTTGATAACGATAATGTTGCGGTCGGTGAGGCGGCCACCCAACGATTATGTACACTGCACAAATTACACCAACCCGTGTTTATTCAATCCACAACTGACCATTCTTTTGAAAATGATCGACGAAAGGGATATGAACAAGCAATGCAAAGCAAGTCTTTGCAACCAATGGTCGTTAAGCTCTCTCCACAGGACGATTTAATGAAATGGCTGGCTAGTCATCCGGCAGTGGATGGGTTAGTTTTTGCTGATGATGTGATTTACCTGCGCTATGCCCGTCAGTTAAAAGAAACCGAACTACCGGTGGCCTGTTTTAATAACAGTCAATGGATTAAAGTCGTCTTTAGCGATCAAAGTGTAATTGACCTGCAACCACAGAAGTTAGGGGCAGAAGCCGTGAAGTTATTGTTTAATCCGCGTCACCACCATATTTATGTACCGTACCAAGTCAGCTAAATCCAGTTAACAGGAGTGCTAATGCACGTAATCCAGGTTAGCTGGATTTTTTATTTTAAATTTTGTGCAAACGGTTGCATTGGATAATGATGTTTGGTATATTATTAGGCGTAATGTAAAAGCGCTTTCAAAAACGCGGATTTTAAGGAGTGTTTGTTATGAGTCAAGAGAATTCACAAACTACTGGTTTGCCAACGCTCTCCAGTAGCATGATTTGGATGATCAACTTTGGCTTTTTGGGTGTGCAAACGGCATTTACCCTGCAAAGTTCGCAAATGAGTCGAATTTTCCAAACCATTGGTGCTGATCCAAATAACCTTGGATGGTTCTTTATTTTGCCACCATTGGCTGGTTTGATCGTTCAACCAATTATTGGTTATTATTCTGATCGAACCTGGGCACCTAAATTGGGTGGTCGGCGGCTTCCTTACTTGTTGTTAGGAACAATTGTGGCGGTAATTGTGATGCTCTTACTGCCCAACTCAGGGAGCTTTGGCTTTGGATATGGTTCACTAGCCGCACTTTGGTTTGGGGCAATTACGGTTGCCTTTCTTGATTTATCTTCCAATGTGGCGATGCAACCATTCAAGATGATGGTTGGTGACATGGTGAATGATGATCAAAAGAGCTATGCCTACGGAGTGCAAAGTTTCTTGTCAAACACCGGGGCGGTACTGGCAGCGATCTTCCCATTTCTATTAACCTTGATGGGGGTTGCGAATAAAGCACCGAAGGGTGTGGTACCACAGTCAGTCATTATTTCCTTCTACGTTGGTGCTGCTTTACTGGTGATCACGAGCCTCTTCACGATTTTCCGGGTTCATGAATATGATCCAGCAACCTACGCTAAGTATCATGGCATTTCCGAAGCGGATAACAAAGAAGGCGGTAACTGGTTGACGTTGCTGAGACATGCACCAAAGGCTTTCTGGACGGTAACCCTAGTTCAATTCTTCTGCTGGTTTGCTTTCCAATACCTGTGGACTTACTCAGCGGGAGCCATTGCAAGTAACGTTTATGGAACGACGAATGCTTCAAGTGTCGGTTACCAAGATGCTGGTAACTGGTATGGGGTTCTGGCGGCCGTTCAATCCATCGCTGCCGTGATTTGGTCATACGTCTTAGCCAAGGTGCCAAACAAGTATCACAAATTAGGGTATGCTGGTAGCCTTTTGCTCGGGGCCATCGGTTTTATCTCCGTCTTCTATATTCATGACAAGTGGACGTTAATTATTTCGTATACATTGGTCGGGATCGCCTGGGCCGGCATGAACACTTACCCACTGACCATTGTGACGAATGCATTATCTGGTAAGCATATGGGAACCTATCTCGGATTATTCAACGGCTCCATTTGTTTGCCACAAATTGTTGCTTCACTGTTGAGTTTTGTGCTCTTCCCAATGCTGGGTGGTTCACAAGTCCACATGTTCCTGCTCGGTGGGGTGGTAATGATTTTAGCTGCCTTGTCAGTTGGAACAATTCACGAAACATATGTCCGCTAGAAAGTTATTAAGAGAATTGAATTAAAAGGTTTAAAGTAAGAAAGGAATTTACCATGAAAAGAACATTTGATATCGCTCCATGGCACGTTGCAACTAAACAATGGGATCCAGAAGATAAACGCCTTCAGGAATCAATGACTTCATTAGCAAACGAAAACTTGGGAATGCGGGGCTTCTTCGAAGAAGGCTACACCGGTGACCATATGCAAGGAGTCTACCTCGGTGGAGTTTGGTTCCCTGATAAGACACGTGTTGGTTGGTGGAAGAACGGTTATCCAAAATACTTTGGTAAGATGATCAACGCGGTTAACTTTATGAAGTTAATCATTAAAGTTAACGGTGAACAACTGGACTTAAACAAACAAACACCAAAAGATTTCAAATTAGATCTTGATATGAAACGGGGTGTCTTAACTCGTGAATTTACCGTTGAAATCGGTGGTACTGAAATGTACTTCAACTTTGAACGGTTCGTTTCGGCCGTCCAAAAAGAATTAGTGGGTCAACGGTTACACATTAAGAATCACGGTAATGATGATGCAAAGGTCGAAATTACCAGCATGATTGATGCGGATGTCTATAATGAAGACGCTAATTATGATGAACAATTCTGGAACGTTTTGGGTAAAAATGCTAGTGATGAACATGCCGAATTAACTTCTGAAACGAAGCCAAACGACTTTGGGACGCCACAGTTTACTGTCGGAATGAAAACGACCACGAAGACGGATTTAGCCCACGTCGGTGATGGTACTGATGAGAAGGATGCTTACAATAACTTTGCGGGCACAGTAGCTGCTGGCCAAGAAGTAACAATTGAAAAACGGTCCGTTGTCGTTACCTCCCGGGACTTTGATTCCCAAGCAGCGATCGAAAAGCGTTTAGATGATTTAACTGACCAATTAGATGGTCAAAGCTTTGATGATTTATTAGCTCCCCATGTACAAGAATGGGCCGACCGGTGGACAAAGTCTGATGTTGAAATTGAAGGGGACGAAGGGGCCCAACAAGGGATTCGCTTTAACCTCTTCCAACTCTTCTCAACCTACTATGGTAATGATTACCGGCTAAATATTAGTCCAAAAGGCTTCACTGGTGAAAAGTACGGTGGTGCTACATACTGGGATACCGAAGCTTACTGTATTCCAGTCTACTTAGGGGTTGCCAACCCAGAAATTGCCCGTAACTTATTAATGTACCGGTATAAGCAACTGGATGGTGCCTTTGTAAACGCTAAGGAACAAGGCTTGAAGGGTGCATTATTCCCAATGGTGACCTTTAACGGGATCGAATGCCACAACGAATGGGAAATTACCTTTGAAGAAATCCATCGGAATGGTGACATTGCTTTTGCGATTTACCTATACACTAAGTACACGGGCGACAAGTCATACGTGCTTAACGAAGGCGCGGAAGTCCTAACCGAAATTTCGCGGTTCTGGGCAGACCGGGTTCATTACTCACAACGGCAAAACAAGTACATGTTGCACGGGGTAACCGGTCCAGATGAATACGATAACAATGTTAACAATGACTGGTACACGAACCTACTTTGTCAATGGACATTGAAGTACACACTGGAAATCTTGGCAGAAGTTGATGACGATGTTGCCAAGAAGCTCAACGTTTCCGAAGATGAAAAGCGTTACTGGAAGGGTATCGTGGATAACATGTACTTGCCATACGACAAGCAAAAAGATATTTTCCCGGAAAATGATGGCTTCTTAGATAAAGACCTGACCCCAGTGTCTGAAATTCCAAGTGATCAACTCCCATTGAACCAAAACTGGTCATGGGACAAGATTCTTCGTTCACCATATGTTAAGCAAGGGGACGTTATTCAAGGCCTGTGGGACTTTATTGATGACTTTACCAAAGAAGAAAAGAAGAATAACTTTGACTTCTATGAACAATTTACGGTTCATGAATCAAGCCTTTCTGCTTCCGTTTACTCCATTATTGCGGCTGACATTGGCTATGAAGACAAGGCTGTTGAATTATACGAACGTTCAGCCCGCCTTGACCTTGATAACTACAACAATGATACTTCTGATGGTTTGCACATCACTTCCATGACGGGTTCATGGTTGGACATTGTTCAAGGATTTGCCGGCATGCGGGTTCGTGATGATCAACTCCACTTTGCCCCATTCTTACCAAAGAAGTGGGATTCATACCAATTCCGTCAAATGTTCCGGGGACGGATCTTAAAGGTTAAGGTTGATAAGCATGGTACGAAGATCGACTTAGTATCTGGTGACCCAATTACAATTGATTTAGATGGTCAAAAGTTAGAATTAAAGTAATTCAGGAAGGAGCTTAACCATGAACTTTTCTGAGATTAAAGGATTTGCCTTCGACATGGACGGGGTCATTGCTGATACCGCCCGGTTCCATGGGCAGGCTTGGCACCAATTGGCTAACAAGGTGGGGACGGAATGGACCCCGGAATTAGCTGATGCACTTAAGGGTGTTAGTCGGATGGATTCTCTCGAGTTGATTCTCAAGGCCGGTGGTCATGAGAATGACTATTCACAGGATGAGAAGGTCGCGTTGGCGACGGAAAAGAATGATAACTATGTTAAGTTAGTGGAAACTTTAACGCCGGCTGACATTTTACCGGGAATGAAAGCATTCTTAGATGAACTAAAGGCTGCAGGCTATCACTTAGTGTTAGCTTCTGCTTCCAAGAATGCTCCGAAAGTTTTAAAGTATCTGCAATTAACGGATTACTTTGAGGGGATCGTTGATCCAGCTAAGCTTTCTAAAGGGAAGCCGGATCCAGAAATTTATGTTGAAGCGGCCAAGACAATGAATTTGCCAGTTAACGAAGTGGCTGGGGTTGAGGACGCACAGGCTGGGATTCAGGCGATCAACGGTGCCGGAGAGCTCTCAATTGGGATCGGCAGTAGTCTGAAGGATGCAGATGTTAAATTTAATGAGACGAGCGAAGTTTCATTAGACGCGATTAAAGCACAACTATAATCATAACTATTCACTCATCGCAACAATCATCAAGGAGGCCGGGAGTTACCCCGCCTCCTTTTTATGTGGAAGATGATAATGCAATTAATGGGCGTTCGGCGTAAGATATTAATCAAAGAGGAGGATCATGATGAAATTTATTTCTTGGAATATTGATTCAATTAATGCTGCGTTGACTGGGACATCTACGCGGGCCGGAGAAACCCGGGAAGTTTTGCACAAAATTGCTGATTTAGCGCCAGATGTGATTGCCATTCAAGAAACTAAGCTTTCCAAAAATGGCCCCACCAAAAAACATTTCACAGTTTTGAATGAACTTTTCCCAGACTACCAAGTTGCCTGGCGGAGCTCAGTTGAACCCGCACGGAAAGGGTACGCGGGAACGATGTATCTTTATCGGACTGGCCTCGAACCAAAGATTTCTTATCCGCAAATTGGTGCTCCAGAACCCATGGATGATGAGGGCCGGATGATTACTTTAGAATTTCCAGACTTTTTTGTTACAGAAGTGTATACACCAAACTCAGGAACCGGGCTCCGACGCTTGGCTGAACGGCAAATTTGGGATGATCGTTACCGAGAATATCTCCAGCAATTAGACCAGCAAAAGCCAGTGATCGCCAGTGGTGATTTTAACGTTGCTCATGAGCCGATCGACCTGGCCCATCCAGAAAATAATCACCATTCAGCTGGCTTTACCGACGAAGAACGTGAGCACTTTACTAAATTATTAAAGGCTGGTTTTACGGATAGTTTCCGTCACCTTCATCCGGAAGAAAAAGGTGCCTATTCCTGGTGGGCACAACGGGTGATTACCAGCAAGCAAAATAACTCTGGATGGCGGATTGACTACTGGTTGGTTAGTGATCGGATCGCCGGTAAGGTAGTGAAATCATCGATGATTGATACCGGATCACGCCGTGATCATACGCCGATTGAATTAGACATTGATTTATAATTAATTTAGTCTAGAGGACATTCACAACCGTGGTATACTGAATTTGTGATTATAAATGAGAGAAGGAATAATTGTGGAACGAGCAAATAAGCGTTTTGATTGGGCAGCCTTTATTTTAGGTGTCCTATTGGTCATTTTAGGGTGTGTTTCGATGTATCATATCGATAAAACCCTGCGGTTAGTGGCAATTTTGATGGGAATTGGTGCCATTATAAAGGGAATCTATGAAATTTGGCTTCGCCAGACAGTGAATAATTTGCTGAACCACCGATCCGCTTGGTTGTTAATTATGGCCATCTTAGATATTATTGTTGGGTTGATCTTCCTGTTTGTACGGGGCGTTGGTGCATTAACAATTGCTTACCTGTTTGCTATCTGGTTCATTATTGACAGTATTGGTCAATTGCAAGTTTCCAATTTCTACCGTCAATTTGGTAAGGGCTACTACTGGTTGCTAGTTGTTTTGAACGTTATCGGCGTAATTGTAGGGGTTATCTTATTGTTTAACCCTGCGCTTTCGGCAATTACTCTTGTTTGGTTAATCGCTGCTGCTCTGATCCTGTTAGGAGTAATTGCAATTGTTGCTGCCTTTTAAAGGCGCTAAGTTTTTAAAAAGACGTGAGCTGGTGCTCACGTCTTTTTTGTTGAATCATGCTAAAATAAAAGAAATCGTGATGAAAGAGGAATGATTATGGGGACAGTAGTGGTATTGCCATCATTCAAGCGGGAACATAGTGATTGGCAACAAGTAAATATTGGGCATCGTCAGTTGCAAGTTCTCGATTATCAACAATTTCAGCTTAACCCGTACACATTTGACCAACTAGTTCAAGCGGTAGTTGATTATCTACGAACCGTGGCCCAGCCAGTCATCCTGATTGGAGAAGACTTTGGTGCGTTAGTTGCGTTACGAGCAGCAGTTGATCTTTTAGGACGGCTTGATCGGCTAATTTTAGTTCGGCCTCATTGTCAAGCTTCAACGAATCTGCTAAATTCAGGACTATTTCAACCGGCTCCATTAGATCGCCATCAGCTTAAATCGCTTAAACATTCACTCCAAGGGGTGGATTTAACGGGCGAATTGATGCATGTTCAGGGGCTAACCTACCTCTTTGCTGGGGAACAAGATCGTAAAAATCGGCGAGTTGCTCAAGAACTCAAGAATCGTTTAATTGATGGTCACTTAGAAGTAGTGCCGAAAATGGGTAAGACGTTGAATGAAGCCGGAATTAAGGCACTAAGTGAGAACTTACGGTGATGAAAATGCTTTGCAATCGTGACTTAAATGATCGCGAACGTTTGCTGGTTGCCCAAATGGAATATCAGCTGCTCCAGACTGGACAAGTTGTCAAAATCGGTCCGCAACCGTTTGGAAGGGTGATCCAGCATTGTCAAACCGCGGATGGTTTTCAAATGTTTGTGATCGAAAATCGGCCACAAAGGGAATATACACTGCTGTTTAAAGGTTCATCTGGGCTCATTAAGGGCACCATGGAGACTTGGAATCATGAATGGTTAGCAACAAATTTACCAATTGGTTGGTCATTATTTGTCCAACGCGGGGTGATTCCAGGGCAACTGCGGACGGCGGCTCACAAGTTAAATGAAATTTTACGTAAGTATCCAGAAGCGAAGTTCTATTTATATGGTCACTCACTAGGTTCGATTAATATTCAATATGCGCTAGCCAATTGTCATAAGCTGGGACAGATTAAACGGGCAGATATTTATGAAGGGCCTAATATTTACTGGTTACTCAGTCGTCGGCAGCAACGACGGGTCCGTAAATTTAAACATAAGGTCAATAATTATATCGACGTTTATGATCCGGTAACTGCTGGTTTTGTTGATGGACGACGTCTTGTGGGGCGGCTTCGTTACGTGAAAAGTAAGTTGTTGCCGCCAATTCGGCAACACATGTGGGGCGGTTATCAATTTACCAAAACTGGTCGGTTGCTAGTACAGCCAATTAATGAGCTTTTTAAAATTCGCGCTGATTTTAATCGCCGAGTAATGTTTCGCCACTCACCGGTGGCAATTTGTTCACTAACTACAAAACGACCTGTAAAGTTGGGCTAGCGGCTTAACTTTACAAGTCGTTTTTTTAATTTTTATCCATAATTCTTTTAGTAGAGCGGGCCAGTTTTTCGATTAATTTTTCTCCAGAGTTCATGGATGAATTGTCGTCGGAGTAAACTGCGATCGTATAGTCATTTTGATCTTTGCCGCTAACGTAACCAATACTATTAACAATCCATTTGTCCGAATCATCCTGATCAAGCCAGCCGTTTTTCAGGGCGTAATTACTACTGCCGGCAGAAATTCCCCATTGCTGGTCACTTTCCACATTTTTCATGAGGGATTGGATATAATTTTGTTCACTTTCCGTTAACTTATTGGAACTAAAGAAAATGTTGTTGAGTAATTTGATTTGGTCACTCGGTGTGGTGGTCGTCATTCCCCAAGCACTTTCGGCATGGGTGTTGGTCATTTGAAATTGATTAAACGTATCTTGAAGACCATCTGTGCCACCAAGATAATCGTTAATGAGGGAAGTCGTAGAATCATTATCGGAATTTTCAATCATGGCTTTAGCATATTCACGCCCCTGACTATCCAAATCGCCATCATTTTTAAGGAGAGTTCCCGCGAGGACAGCCACTTTAACGGTACTGGCGGTATGGTATTGGTGTCTTGGGGTAGTGTTGTACATGTATGTTTCACCAGTCTTGGTGGAGTATACGGCAATGGAAACATTGCTATCAACACCTTTGAGATCCGCTTTCCATTGGTGTTTTAGTTGACTACTTAAACTAGTGGAACGAAATAGGTTGGGAACTATATTAATGGGGTTAGCATTTTTGGCTTGGGTGAGCGGATTGTGACTTTGAAATATTAAGCCAACGTTGAGTAAGAGCGCAAACCCAATAAAGAGTAAGCTGACGATAATGGTTTTTTTATGAAATGTTCGACGTTGCTGATGTCGAATTTCTCGTCGTGATGGTTCACGCAAAATTGTTCCCTCCTGACCAGTAAAATGAGTAACATAATGAGCTTATCATAATTATCGGCCGATTTGTATGAAATAAATGTGAACAATTCATTTCAAGCGTCGTAAGAGTGTTAATTAAATTACTTTCTTTGAAATAATATCCACAACCACTTGGAAAAGTTGTATAATTATTAATATTATTCAAAGAAAGAAGTTTTGACATGGAAAAGAAAACCACCCAAATTGGTTTGAGTGCTTTAGTATTGATGATCTTTTCATCAATCTTTGGCTTTAGTAATTCACTGACGGCCTTTTATCAAATGGGATACGCCAGCATCATTTGGTACATCGTTACGGCGGTACTTTTCTTCCTCCCATCTGCGTTAATGTTTGCAGAATATGGGGCCTCATTTAAGGCAGCCAAAGGGGGGATTTTTTCTTGGTTGCGGGGTTCCGTAAGTGAGAAAACAGCCTTTATTGGGACCTTTATTTGGCTTGCAGCGTGGGTTGTTTGGCTGGTTTCATCAACCCAATACTTTTTAGTGTCGGTTTCAACTATGATTTCAGGAACTGACCGTACCCAGACCTGGCGGTTGTTTGGATTGCCCGCCAATGAGACTTTGGGGATTTTAGAAATCATTTTTATGATTGTCGTTACCTGGATTGCCTCTCGGGGAATCAATAAGATTGCTAAGATCGCTTCTGTTTGTGGAGTGGCAACCTTAGGGATCTCCGTGATTTTTATTTTAGCGAGTCTCTTATTATGGATGATGAATCATGGACAACTAGCTGAACCAGTGACGGCGCTGAGTTTAGTAAAATCACCTAACCATGCCTTTGTTACTCCGATTGCGGTCATTTCGTTCATTGTCTATGCCCTATTTGCTTACGGTGGTCTAGAAACAATGGCTGGTGTGATTGATTCCGTTAAGAAGCCAGAAAAGACCTTCCCTCGGGCATTAATCATTGCCATGATTATTATGACCTTGATTTATATTTTAACAATTTTCTTGTGTGGGGTGAGCGCTAACTGGGAACAGGTTTTAGGCAAGAGCCACGTTAACCTGGCCAATGTTGAGTATGTTTTGATTAATAATATGGGCTTGACGGTTGGTGCTAAACTCGGCTTAGGTCATTCCGGAGCCGTGCTGCTCGGCCGGATTTTCTCCCAAATTACGGCGTTAAGTGATGTCCTCGGGGGCTTAGGAGCTGCTTTTGTGATGGTCTATTCACCAATTAAATCCTTTATTGAAGGTTGTGATCCGCGGCTGTTACCAAAGCGGCTCACGAAGATGAATGATGTGAATATGCCAGCATTTGCAATGTGGTGCCAAGCCATCTTAGTCAGTGCAATTATTCTCTTTATCTCATTTGGTGGAAATGCAGCAACACAGTTCTATACCATTCTTACTGATATGATGAATGTTTCGTCATCAGCACCATACCTGTTTTTGGTAGGGGCGTTCCCATTCTTTAAAATGAAGAAAGATTTAGATCGGCCGTTTGTCTTTTATAAGAGCATGACCTGGACGTGGGTGGTTTCCATCGTTGTTTGGCTGGTTGTGGCAGTCGGCATTCTCTTCACTTGTGTTGAACCAATCTTGGAAGGTCAATACGCGACTGCATTCTGGACAGCGTTTGGTCCCGTCTTCTTTGGCATTATCGCTTGGGCATTCTACACCCACGCCGAGCATAAGAATATTTTAAATTAGACGGATCGATGCAATTGAAAGAGTTTAAGGACCGATGCTTAAAAAATCTGTGGGTACTATTGGATCTCTTCGCACAAGAAAGCGACTTTATTAATGGTGATCGTCGCCAACAGATTCATGATCAAGCACAGCAGCAAGCTCAGGAGTCGACTAAGCATTCCAAAACCGATTAAGTTCCGTTGGCGTTTGCGTTCGCGGATTGTGATCCCAAATGCTTTCTTCTAAATATTGATCGGCAACATCCCAGTAGAAATCTAATAGTTGTTGTCCGCTTTCTGAGAGGAAGACGCGTTTGGTGGAATGTTGAATCACAAGTAATTGATGGGTTAGCAGGAAGTCTAATGTGATGATGAGCGTTGGTGAAGCAATGGGGTGTTGTCTGTTCCAAAATTGTTCATTACGATATTCAAGCGGGCAATCATTAAATTGACCAAGTTTTTCAATCAGTGAGAGGGCAGCAAAGTGCTGATACGTTAATGGTATTCCTTGTCGACGATGGCGTAGAAGCTGACGAAGTTGCTGAATTAGGACCACGTCATGAGGATAGGATCTGAGATTGAATGAATAGAGATCAGGGTTATTTTCCTGCCGGTCGTGAAACGCGAAGCGCAGTTGATACAGGAGATTTTCAAAGAGAATGTCAACGTAGAAACTTTCACTAGATTTTGATTGATGAAAGCAGACCACTTGGTAGTCAGCATTGGGTAACGCTTGGTCAATAAGATAGTGGATGGCTGATTGCCAATTAGCCTGGTCAACACTGTTCTTCATTATTAGTCCTCCCCCCTGAATTTAGCTATATTCTAAATAATCCCCGTTCACAAGTCACGTGGACGGGGATTTTGTTTAGATATTTTTAAGCTGATAGAGACTTCCGGTCGCATTAATTGGTTGGGCAAACGCGATCTTCTGATGCTGTTGATCAGCAAAGTAACGAAGCGTCAATACTTGCTCACCATCATTCACAAATATTTCCGCGAGTGAATGATCTAGGAAAATTTGTAATTTTAAATCATGGTGTGCTGGTAACTTAATGGAACGGGTCGTACCATACTTTTCAGCGACCGCAGAGCCAACATGGGAACGATCGACGGTCAGTTTACCAGCAGTCGTATCGAATTGGATCTGCAAACTGGCACTTAAATCATCGTTGGCGGCAAGGTGTAAGACACCTGTTTGATCAGCACTAATTGTCAGATTTAATTCACATTGTTGACCAGCATGATCGTCAATGATGCTCGTACGATTAGAGAAAACTTTAGTACCCTTTGGATCGCGGAGGTTGGTCATTGCTGCGACTGGTTGCTGGTAGAGCTGACCGTTACGGATGTGCAATTCCTTAACTTGACTCAAACAGTTTGCCCAAGTTTGGTCATCGGTTGGATAGCTGATATCAGGGAGTCCCACCCAACTAATAGCATAAGCTGTGCCGTCCGGAGCGTTGAATGCTTGAGTCGCGTAGACATCAAAACCTTCATCCAGATTTACTGGGACTTGTGAGCTGCCTTTTAACATAGCATTTTCAAAATCAAATTCATCCCCGATGATATAGGTATTGGGGTAAATATTATCGTAATGGGTGATCTTTTGCTCTAATCCCTGCGGACAGAAAATCAGGACAGCATGATCATCAATCATCACTAAGTTTGGACATTCAATCATGTAGCCCATTGGGTACGGCGTGAAATTAACCAGGCCAACATCATGCCAGCCAGCTTGCAAGTCATCGCTGGCCCAGAGTGCTAAATGACCGGTTTCTGTTTTAGCATCCTGTGCTCCTAAGAGGGCATAGTACTTACCATCATGTTCTAGTAGTTGGGGATCACGGAAGTGTTCACTAATGTAATCCGGATTCCGGAACAAGGGTTGTTTTAGTTTAGTAACCTGATTATTTTGGTTCATCCAAGCACCCAGTTGGAAAGGTGTTCGATTCCAATCTTTGTCACGGTGGTTACCGGTGTACATCAAAAATAGCCGATCGCCAATTTGCTTCGCAGATCCAGAGTAGGCACCATGGCTATCGTATTTATTATCCGGAGTGAGAGCTAAGCCACGAGAGTGCCAGTGCACTAGATCGGTAGATTGCATGTGCATCCATGATTTAAGACCATGGGTAGCACCAAAAGGAAACGACTGGTAAAAAACGTGCCAGGCATGATTAAAGTATGAGAACCCGTTTGGATCATTTAGTAATCCAGAACTTGGCCGGATATGATACCGAAGTTGTTCAGGTGAATTATCAGCCGCTGCCTGTAAGTGTAGCAATTCGAGGGCCGAATATTGTTGGTAAGGGCGGTAGCGTTGTTCCCGTGTCCATTCCATAATAAGATCTCCTTTATGTAAGCGCTCTAAGATGGTTCTATTTTAAAATGAGGTCTGTTGACTGTCAAACGTCTAGCAAAAACAAATTGATCATCATTTCACAAAAGGACTACAATGAAGGTAAATTCGATAAAGGAGACGTTTAAGAATGATGATTCCAAAAACAATGCGGGCATGGGAAGTTACCACTCCGGGGCCAATTGAACAGGATCCGTGCCCACTGCAATTGGTTGAAAAGCCGGTCCCTGAACCACAGTCCGGGGAAGTTCTGGTTAAAATTTTAGCGTGTGGAGTTTGTCACACAGACTTACACGTTACAGAAGGCGACCTACCAGTTCATCGACAGCATGTTACTCCTGGCCATGAAATTATTGGCCGGGTCGTTAAGCAGGGGCCACAAACTCAACGATTTACGATTGGTGACAAAATTGGAATTCCATGGTTTAGAAAAGCGTGCGGAGTTTGCCGATTTTGTCGTTCCGGTCGGGAGAATTTGTGTCCCCATTCCATTTACACAGGATGGGATCATGATGGCGGTTATGCAGAGTATGTGACGGTTCCGGAGGGCTTTGCCTACCATCTTCCAGAGGATACTGATCCAGTTAAATCTGCACCATTGCTTTGTGCGGGAATTATTGGTTACCGTTCTTATCTACGCGCCAACGTACCAGCTGGTGGCACACTAGGCCTCTATGGATTTGGTGGTTCCGCACATTTAACTGCCCAGTTAGCAATTAAGCAGGGAATTGAAGTCCATGTTTTCACGCGTGGCCATGATGCCCAAAAATTTGCGTTGCAATTAGGTTGTGCGTCTGCACAAGGTGCCTATGATGATTCACCAGTTCAACTCGATTCCGCCATTATGTTTTCACCTGCTGGAGAGATGGTTCCCAATGCATTAGCCAACCTCGTTCCTGGAGGGACGCTTGCGTTAGCCGGCATTCACTTGAGCGATGTTCCAGAACTAAATTATCAGCAGCACCTTTTTCATGAAAAGAACTTAACAAGTGTGGAAAGCAATACGCGCCGCGATGGGGAAGAATTTTTGAAGTTAGCCCATCGTTTGCACATTCAGCCAACGGTGACTGAATACCCGTTTGACAAGGCTGATGAGGCACTGAGACGAGTTGCTAAGGGGAATATCGATGGGGCCTGTGTCCTGAAAATTAGTGAAGATCAGTAAGGCTAAAAGAAAAATTGATAAACGATTGACATTTAATCTAAATCTAGTATTATCAAATGTGTAAAAAGCGATTACAATTTAAGTGCAAATATCTAGATGAGATAGGGAGTAATGCTCATGGATCACAAACAAGTTGCGACCGACGTCGTTAACGCCGTCGGCAAAGACAATTTAGTTGCTGCTGCGCACTGTGCAACGCGGTTACGGTTAGTTTTAAAAGACGAAGCCAAAGTTGACCAAAAAGCATTGGATAACAATGGTGACGTTAAGGGAACGTTTAAGACCAATGGTCAGTACCAAATTATCATTGGCCCGGGAGACGTGAACAACGTTTATGATGAATTAATTAAGCAAACTGGATTGAAGGAAGTTTCCACTGACGATCTGAAGCAAATTGCTGCAAAGAATCAAAAGTTCAATCCAGTCATGGCGTTCATTAAGCTCTTATCTGATATCTTTGTACCAATTATTCCGGCATTGGTCGCCGGTGGTTTGCTGATGGCCCTCGATAATGTGCTGACGGCGAAGGGACTATTTGGTCCCCAATCCGTCATTCAAATGTGGCCAGCCTTAAAGGGCATTGAAGGGATGGTCAACGTCATGTCGGCAGCGCCATACGTATTCTTACCGATCTTGGTCGGTATTTCTGGTGCGAAGCGGTTTGGTGCTAACCAATTCTTAGGGGCATTTGTCGGAATGATGATGACCGCGCCGGCTTTAGCGGATGGCGGTTCTTGGAACATCTTCGGGTTAACTGTTCATATTCAGTCTTACACGAGTCAGGTTATTCCAGCATTGGCAGCGGTTTGGATGCTTTCCATCTTCGAAAAGTGGTTGCATAAACGACTACCAGCTGCCGTTGACTTTACATTTACGCCATTGATTTCAGTCCTCTTAACTGGGTTCCTGACGTTTATCGTGGTCGGACCGGTGATGAAGGATCTTTCTGATTTACTGACTAACGGAATTGTTTGGTTATACGACACGTTAGGATTTGTTGGAACAGGAATTTTTGGGGCTTTGTATTCGCCAATTGTTTTAACTGGTTTACACCAAAGCTTCCCTGCTATCGAAACGCAATTAGTGACCGCCTTTAAAGCTGGCAAGGGTGCGGGTGATTTTATTTTCATCGTGGCTTCAATGGCCAATGTTGCCCAAGGGGCCGCAACCACTGCAGTTTACTTCTTAACACGGAATGAAAAGATGAAAGCTCTCTCTAGTTCTTCAGCGATTTCCGCTTTACTGGGGATTACTGAACCCGCTATCTTCGGGGTAAATCTGAAGTTACGGTTCCCATTCTTCTGTGCATTGGTTGGTTCATGTGTGGCTTCCACAATTGCTGGATTAATGCACGTGGTTGCCGCTTCAATGGGTTCAGCAGGTTTCATTGGTTTCTTATCCGTATATGCTAAATCAATTCCAGGCTACTTATTGTGTGAAGTGATTTCATTCGTAATTGCCTTCTTAGTAACCTTCTTCTACGGTAAGACACATGACGAACTGGTTAACCCTGCAACAGCGGGCGCAGATGCGGCAGATGGTGCATCACAAGCGGCCGAAGCAGCTGCACCGGTTCAACATGCTTCAGCGCCAGCAGACGAAAATGCTAAGAATGAAGTAGTTGCAAGCCCAGTTTCTGGAACTGCCGAAGACATTACTGCAGTCAATGATGAAGTCTTCTCCCAGAAGATGATGGGGGATGGTGCGGCAGTTGTTCCTAATGATGGTACGATTTATGCACCTGTTGATGGTACAATTACAGTTGCTTATGCTACGAAGCACGCGTATGGTTTAACTTCAGACGATGGTGCTGAAGTCTTGATTCATGTTGGGTTAGATACTGTGAACCTCAAGGGTGAACACTTTGAAAGCTTTGTTGAACAAGGCCAAAAGGTTAAGAAGGGTGATCGCCTTGGCACCATCGACCTAGCTGCGGTTAAGGCAGCTGGTTATGATACCACCGTCATGGTCGTAGTCACAAACACGACCAATTACACGCAAGTCAAGCGCGTTGCTGATGGTGAGATTAGCCATGGCGATGACTTGGTTGAGGTTGTCAGTAAATAATAATTGGGAGGCCAACTGCTGATTTATCAGCGGTCGGACTGCCAGTCAGCTACTGCGCTGTTACATTTTTACCTTTAAAGTAGTAAAGAGGTTGGAAGACTCCAGCCTCTTTTTTTGCTGTAAGCCACGCTAATCATGATATAATCAAATCCAGAATAAATAGGAGGCGGAACTAATGAGTGACTTTCCACAATTAAACTTAGCAGCGCAAACGGGTACTAAGGCAATAATTCACACTAATCACGGGGATCTAAAGGTTCAACTATTTGACCAACTTGCTCCTAAGACGGTGAAAAATTTTGTTGAATTGGCTAAAAAGGGATACTACGATGGGGTCCTTTTCCATCGGGTTATTCCAGACTTTATGATTCAAGGTGGTGACCCAACGGGAACCGGTGCTGGTGGTGAAAGCATTTATGGTCAAGCTTTCGAAGACGAATTTAGCGACCAGCTTTTCAATTTTAACGGGGCGTTATCAATGGCCAATGCTGGTCCTAATACCAACGGAAGCCAATTTTTCATCGTGACGAACGAAAACCTTACTACTAACTTGGCTGATCAAATGAAGGCGGCTGGTTATCCGCAAGCAGTCATTGACCATTATGTGGCTAATGGTGGAACACCATGGCTCGATCACCATCACACTGTTTTTGGGCAAGTCGTTAATGGAATGAAAGTGGCTAAAGAGATTAGCCGCGTTGATCGTGATTTGAGCGATCGTCCAAAGGATGACGTTGTCATTAAATCAATTAGTATTGATTAAGGGTGCTGGTATGACAGAAATTGACTATGATTTAATTGTAATTGGCAGTGGGGGTGCCGGATTGACCACAGCTGTTCAGGCGCGTGAACTAGGACTGACAGTTGCTGTTTTAGAAAAGAATTCCCAAGTTGGTGGTAATACTAAACGGGCATCTTCTGGAATGAATGCAGCGGAAACAACTGTCCAAGCCCGTAATCAAATTGCGGACCGGATGCAGGATTTTTATCAGGAAACTTACCAGGGTGGTGGTAAGCTGAATGATCCAGCAATGCTGAAACAGTTTGTTACCCATGCGCCATTAGCGATTGAATGGCTAACCCAGCATGGTTTGCCACTGGATGATTTGACCATTACTGGCGGAATGTCAGTCAAGCGAACCCACCGCCCAGCTTCGACAGCTCCCGTCGGTGCTTATTTGGTCAAAGGATTACAAAAATTGGCAATTGAAGCTGGAGTACAGATAATTACGGAAGCACACGTCAGTAAATTATTGACCGCTACCGACGCCGTGTGTGGGGTAGAATATGTTGACGCTAAAAAAGTAGTTCATCAATTCCACTCACGCGCGGTAGTATTGGCAACGGGTGGTTTTGGGGCCTCCAAAGAGTTGATGCGCCGGTATCGACCAGATTTGGCTAATTACCGCACAACCAACCAACCTGGTGCGACAGGGGACGGCTTAAAATTAGCCCAGCAGGTTGGTGCGCAATTAATGCAGTTGGATCTAGTACAGGTTCACCCAACTGTCCAGCAGGATCAAGACCATGCATTTTTGATTGGTGAAGCAGTTCGGGGTGAAGGCGCCATTTTAGTGAATGAAAAGGGACAACGGTTTGTAAACGAACTGGCTACGCGGCGAGTGGTTTCGAATGCTATTACTGCGTTAGCCAAGCATAGTGCATACTTAATTTTTGATCAGGAAGTTCGTTCACGGGTTAAGGCAATTGAATTTTATGATCAAATTGGTTTAGTGCGGACAGGGGCGACAATCGAGCAGCTGGCTGAACAATTGTCTTTGCCAGATTTACCAATGGCCATTCACCAGTGGAATGAGGCAGTTCGTGTCCAAGATGATCGACAATTTAGTCGGACAACTGGAATGAGTTTTCCACTGAGTAAGGCACCATTTTATGCCATTCATGTTGCTCCAGCAATTCATTACACGATGGGTGGCATTCATGTCGATCCGGAGACCCGGGTGTTGGATGCCAATGGACAGGTAATTAATGGATTATATGCTGCTGGAGAGGTTACCGGTGGACTACACGGAAATAACCGAATTGGTGGTAATTCGATTGCGGAAACCGTGGTGTTTGGACGCCAAGCGGCATTAACAATTCAACGTGATTTAAAAGTTAATCAATAAACAATAGGGGGGCAAAGTTCGGTTAATCCGAACTCTGCCCCCTTATTTTGATGAGGAGTAAAAGTATTAATGACGAGTGTATTCTTGGTCAACTGTCTTAGCAGTTAACCCAACAATGTTCTTCTTTTGTGGGGTGAATAAGCCGACGAACCAAGCGATGAACATGGATGATAAGAAGGAAACACATGAAACCATAAATGGTGACATGCCCTTTGATTGTACATAGTAGGTAAGGGCAGCACTGACAATCAGACCAGTGACGGCCCCAACGGTATTGGCACGTTGGGTAAAGATCCCCGCTGCGAAGATTCCGGCAATTGGGACCCCAAATAAACCAGTAAAGGCTAAGAAGAGGTTCCAGGTTTGGGATTGGTTACCAACTAAGAGGTAAATGGCCATTAGCAAACCAAGAATTCCGGCAATGAGAATGACGATCCGGGCTAATTGGACGTCGCTAATCCGCTTGAACTTCTTGTCGAAGAAGCGTTGTTTGAAGTCGGTAATCGCACAAGCGGAAATCGCGTTGAGGCTGGAAGCAATGGTGGATTGCGCAGCCGCAAAGATTCCGGCAATGATCAGTCCGGCTAAACCAGCAGGAACTTCTTTGATGACAAAGTATGGTACAACGGCACTGGTGTTGAAGCCCTTTGGTAGACTTGCTGAGTGCAAGTAGAAACTGTACAAAATGGTTCCCATCCCGTAAAAGATTGGGATCGTAATAAATGCTAAGAGTCCATTAGTCCAAAGTGACTTGGCGGTTTCTTTCATCGTGGAAGTGGTTTGGTAACGCTGAACCACATCTTGACTACCCGTGTATTGGTAAAGAGAGTTAAAAACGGAACCGGCAAAAATTAATGGAATGAATAATTTCAGGTTGTGGGGGTCCCAGTTAGCTTTGGAGTAGAGCTTATGGTGAACGGCAACGTCATGGGCGATTGTACCAAAACCACCCTTGATGTAGTAAGCACCAATGAAGATGATCAGGAGTGCTCCGCCAAGGAGGAGGAATCCTTGGATAACGTCTGTCCAAATGACTCCTTCGATCCCACCAAGGAATGCGTAGATGATACAAAGACCACCGACGAAGAGAGCAATCAAGATTGGGTTAATTGAGGAAACGGAAGTAATGGCTAAAATTGGTAGGTAAATAACAATGGCAATTCTTCCTAAGTGGTAGAGCATAAATAGTAAACTACCGAGAACCCGCATAATAGGACTAAACCGATCTTCAAGGTATTCATAAGCAGTCGTAACTTGTAATTTACGGAAAAACGGTACGTAGTATTTAATCAAAATTGGGATAATCAAAATGATGGTCAAGTTCCCAACTGAGTATGACCAGTCTGTGAGGAATGCTTGCTCTGGCGTCGACATAAACGTAATCGCGCTTAACGTGGTTGCGTAAATACTGAAACCAGTGGCCCAAGCAGGAACAGAACTATTGGCCTTAAAGAAGGCATCGGTATCCTTGCTAGCGCGTTTGGTAAAGTAGGCCCCAATTAGCAACATCGCAAGGAGGTAAACAAGGAGGACGATCCAATTAAACGTCCCAAATCCAGTTTTTTGCATAGTTAATCTAATCGCCTTTCATTATTTTGACTATTAACGTTACGTTGAATAAAAATCTTTAAGAGGAGTGGTGCGAGTAAGGTTGTAATGACGGTTACCAGGATCAAAGCAGTAAAGTAGCTTTGATCAATCAATCCTGCTGAAAGGGCCACTTTGATAACCACTAATGCCATTTCACCACGCGATACCATCCCAGCACCGACAATGTTGGCTTCCTTCCAATTGAGATGGAAAAGTTTAGCACCAATTCCACAGCCCAGTTGCTTGCCAAGAACGGCGATGACAATCAAGCAGATAATAAAGAGCACATCATTGCCAATGTCATGGAAAGTAACTTCTAGGCCGATGCTAATGAAGAAAACGGGAGTAAAAATTGCATAACCAATTGGTTCAATTTTTGGTGCTAATGCTTCTTCATATTTGGTTTGTGAAATAGCTAGTCCGGCACAGTAGGCACCCAAAACATCACTCATGCCACATTTCACTGCGATCCACGCAAAACCAAAGCAGATAATCAAAGCTGCTGTTGGGAGGCTTTCACTAATCCCCATTTTGTCAAAAATCTGTAAGAATCTTGGTACGATGTAGCGACCAATCAACAGAACGATAATGAAGAAAAGAATTTGCGGAATGACCATTGAGAGGACCTTACCACTGAGTGATGAGGCTGAGTGCTGACCAACTAGTTGAACACTGATGCCCAACAAAATGATACAGATGATATCATCAGCAACGGCTGCGCCAAGAATAATCTGGCTTTCGCGAGTGTTGGAATAACCCATTTCACGCAACACCTGAACGGTGATGCTGACGGATGTGGCACTAAGCACGAGGCCCATGAAAGCTGCTGTTTGGACATCAAAGTTGAATACATTGTGGCACAGCAAGTAGGCGGTTCCCGTTGGAAAAATCACACCCAAGGTGGCCACGGTCAATGATGGTGCCCAGTAGTGGAGGAGTTGACGGAGATCCCCTTCTAAACCAGCAATAAACATCAGCATAATGACCCCGATGTTAGAGAAATAGTGGATGAAGGTGGTGGGCGTCAACAGATGAAAGACGGCCGGTCCAATTAAGATTCCGGCAATCAATTCACCCATGACTGGAGGCAGACCGATTCGTGAGGAGAGTTCAGAACAAACCTTACCGACCAATAAAATAAGAACAATTTGTAATAGATAGTTCATTGGTCAATCCTTTAGGAACTAAAGTAATTCATTGACTTTAGCAATTTCCTGATCCAACAACTTAGCAGATGGAATATTGTATTCCAAAAATACTGGTACACCAGCGGGTACCTTCTCAGTTAAGCGTTGCCAATCGGTATCACCATTATCGAGCATGGTTGTATCCCGGTCTTTAATATTCTTTAAATGGAAGACGGTGATTTTAGAGCTTAATTGGTCCATCGCTGCTTGGGGATCTTGATCGATCCAATACCAATTGCCAGAATCAAAGGTGTAGCCAAAGTGACCATTGGTAGTATCTAAGAAATTAAAGATTTTTGGTACTTCACCATGATCGTTCGGTTCGTTTTCAACGCTGATGGCAACATCATTGGTTGGAATTTGCATCAATAATTGCTTGGTATCTTCAGTTAAGGCACCATAATCGCCTAAACTGATTTTTAGATTTTTAATTCCATATTTTTGAGCCAGCGCAATGTAATCGGTGAGGTGAGAATTTAATTCACCATCATTGAAGAGGGCTTCGGGAATAGAATAATAAAGTCCCCAATTATTTTGATGAGCGAGTTCACTAATCTTATCTAGTTCCGCTTCTTGACTGGCTGGTTGGAAAAATTCACCACGAACTTCAACATTATCAATCGGTTTGCCGATCAATTCCTGAAGGACATCGTATTGGGAGTGGCCCGTATTCATTTGATCAAGAAAAACCGCGGTATTAATTGATACCTTCATGAAATACACCTCTTTAAAAGAAAATGCGGAAATAAAAAAACACACAAAGAAAGCAGCCGTGGATGCGGCGCTTTTTTGTGCGGTTGAATTAAACTTTAAAACTATTACGGTGTTAACCATAACACGTTTAAATTAAAATGTATACGCTTTCATAAAAAGAATGGCGAAATAGCTCCAAAGACTTGCGCTTGATCTTGGAGAGTTGTTGCCTTGATATCAACGTTTGCTAACCCTTCCGGGAGAAAGTGTTGAACAGCAGATTTAATTTGATGAATGAAAAAATCACCCTGTTGACTAACTGCACCGCCGATTAAAATTTGGGCTGGATCCAGGATTAAACAGATTTGAGCTAACTGTTTACCAAGCTGCCGACACCAATGTTGAATAATTTCGACAAATTGTGACTGACCATCGCGCGCCCGTTGGAAGGCTTCCGGAACTGAAACGTTGATCGATTCAAGACGGTGTTGTAAAGCCAGGGTAGAAGCCTGACTTTCAAAACACTCTTTTGATTCTGGATCATAGTTAAGGTAGCCAACAGAATTCGCAAGACCGTGAGCACCCCTGGATAAATGTCCGTTGTGGTAGAAGGCACCACCAATCCCAGTTCCTAAAGCTACGCAGTACACTGATTGATCTGCATGAACATGACCACATAAAATTTCGCCCATTAGGGCCGCATCAACATCATTCATCACCTGAACTGGTACTTGCACAGCCTTTTCTAATACTTGTTTTAGTGGGGTGCCTTGATAATTTTGGATGGTTGGGCCAGCATAGATAATTTCACCATGATGACCAACGCGTCCGGCGGTGCTAACCCCAATTCCACTAATTTTAAATTGTCCCATTATTTGATGACTAATGGTTGTTAAGGCTTTAACAATGGCTTGGTCTTGATTATGATTGGTAGCTGTTTTACCAGAATTAAGCATTTTTAAATTTGAGTCAATAACAGCATATTTAATTGACGTCCCACCAACGTCAAAAGCAAGATAATTTTTTTGCATCAGGGTCAATCCTTTCTGAAATCCTCAGTTAAAACGCTTACATTATATCATGCTTAAGCCTTTCTTTAAATTTATTTTTCAGATAAGAAACGCTATTAAAACAGGGATATGAACGACTAATGAAAAATATTATCATAAAAAGTAATTGCAAAAATAGTTTTCACAACGTATCCTTAGGGTGCGGTTGAAGAAGAACTATTACATGAATTTAGTAACCAGTATTTTAAACAAAGGATGGTAAAAATGACTAAAAAATTATATTCCGCACTATTAACTTCTTTCAACGCTGACGGGACCGTAAATGAAAAGGGAACCCGTGAAATTGTGCGGCATAATATTGATGTAAACCACGTTGATGGTTTGTACGTAGGTGGAAGCACCGGTGAAAACTTTATGCTGCAAACTGCAACTAAGAAGCGGATTTTTGAAATTGTGAAAGATGAAGCCGGCGATGATGTTGACTTAATCGCCCAAGTTGGTTCGATCGACTTACAAGAAGCAAAAGAATTAGCTAATTACGTTGTTAATGACCTGGGATATAAGACAATTTCTGCAGTTACACCGTTCTACTACAACTTTAGTTTCCCAGAAATTAAGTACTACTACGATGAAATTGTTAAGGATGTCGATGCCAACTTAATTGTTTACTCTATTCCAGCATTAACGGGGGTTTCCCTCTCCTTGGATAATTTTGCTAAGTTATTTGAAAATCCCAAGATTATTGGGGTTAAGTACACCAATGCCGATTTCTTCCTCCTCGAACGGCTTCGCAATCGTTTCCCAGATAAGAAGATTCTCTTCGGAACGGATGAAATGCTCTTACCAGCCCTTTCGTTAGGGGTGGATGGTGCAATTGGCTCCACTTATAACGTCAATGCGGCCCGGGCAAAGGCGGAAATTGAAGCCTTTGAAGCTGGTGATATGCAAAAGGCACTTAATATTCAACATGAAACGAATGACCTAATTTCCGCAATTCTTGGGAACGGTCTTTATCAAACAATCAAGTTATTGCTTCAAGATATGGGAGTTGAAGCTGGTTACACTAAGGAACCAATGCATAAGCCGACTCCAGAAATGAAGACCACGGCAAGTGAAATTTATGCGAAGTTTTTAAAAAACTAATTTAAAGAAGGCACTTAAATAATGGAAAATACTTTTTTGAAGGCCACTAAAGGGAATTTAGTCGTATCCTGTCAGGCACTGCCTGGTGAACCACTGCATAGTTCATTTATTATGGCACGAATGGCGAGAGCTGCCAAGGAAGCGGGGGCTTCCGCAATTCGGGCTAATTCCGTTGTTGATATTCAAGCTATCCAAGACGAAGCACATTTGCCCATGATTGGACTCGCTAAAGTGGACTATGACGATTCACCAGTTTACATTACGCCGACAATGAAAGAAATGCGGGCGGTTGCAAGTACTGGCTGTGAAGTCGTTGCTTGTGACGTTACTGGTCGTCCACGGCCCCATGGTGAAAAATTAGCGGAAATTGTTGACCAAATGCGGAAAGAATTTCCAAACACTTTACTCATGGCAGACACAGACTGTATTGACAGTGTTAAAATTGCTAATGACCTCGGCTTTGATATTATTGGCACCACAATGCACGGTTACACGCCAGCAACTGAAGGGATGAACGTTGCGGACGATGACTTTGCCTACCTTAAAAAGGTGGTCAAAACTGCTGAACATCCGGTGATTGCGGAAGGTAAAATTGACCGCCCAGAAAAGGCAAAACGATGCATTGAACTTGGCTGCCATGCGGTCGTGGTTGGTGGGGCCATAACGCGCCCACTGCAAATTGCCACGGGATTTGTCAATGCTCTTAAATAACTAGTAAGGAATGATGATGGATGTCTGCACGTTTTATGGAACAAGTCCAAAACCTCTTTATTAACCTGCCACGACAGGAAAAAAAGGTGGCCCGCGTGACGCTGCAAAAACCAGAGTTGGTACGGCGTATGAACATTACCGAACTCGCTAATCAGGCTGGCGTTGGGGTTGCTACGGTGAGCCGCTTTACCAAACGGGTCGGTTGCAAAAATTTTGCGGACTTTAAACTTGCATTGGTCACACCAGATACGATGCAGCGGGAATCGGAGCAGAATGTTTCTACACCGAATGATATCCATAATTATTATCAAAAAATTCTGGCGGAGACGATGGCGATGGTTTCTACTAAGCAGCTCCGGCAAGCCGCTAATTTGATCCATGGCGCAAAGCGGGTGTATGTTTTTGGAATTGGTAGTTCCGGCTATAATGCTCAAGAGTTTGCCCAACGTTTAATGCGGATGGGTAAGCCCGCTTTTGCGATGACGGAAAGTAATATGATGACGATTGCCAGTGCCACAATGCAAGACAACGATATCGTAATTGCCTTGTCTGTCTCTGGGAGCACCCCAGAAGTATGTTCTGCTGTTCGGGATAGTCGTAAAAATGGGGCAACAATTATTGCGGTGACCGCTTTTAAAAATAGTTTGCTTGGTAAAATGAGTGACTTACTATTTCAGATTAAAAGTACAGAATTAGTGGGTGATTATGACTTTATTAATTCGCAATTTGCGGTGACCTACGTGATTGATATGCTGACGCAAATGTTACTTCAATTTACGGATTTTCGCGCAACAATGAATAAGACGGTGGAAGCCATTTTAGTAACGAAGGAACAAACCACCGGACGAAATCATCACCGCCAGAATCATGATGAATAAAACGGAAAGGAAATTTTGTGATGAATGTAATTGTGGTCAAGAACGCCGCTGAAGGCGGTCAAAAAGGGGCAGAAATCTTCATGACCGCGTGGCAAAATGGAGCGAAAGTCTTTGGCCTCGCCACCGGAAGTACCCCGTTGACGACTTATGCCGAACTTTGCAGCAGTGCAATTGATTTTCGGAAGTGTACGTCGGTTAACCTTGATGAGTATGTTGGCTTGGGGCCGGATGACGAACAAAGTTATGCCTACTTTATGCAAAAACACCTCTTTAACCAAAAACCGTTTGCTCACTCATACATTCCCAATGGGCTCGCGCCTGATTTAACTAAAGAAGTGGTCCGCTACGATCAAATTATTGCGGATCATTCAGTGGATTTACAGATTTTAGGAATTGGGCGGAACGGGCACATTGGTTTTAATGAACCTGGGACCTCGTTTGATAGCACCACCCACGAGGTGCAGCTCACGCAATCCACGATTGATGCCAATTCACGGTTCTTTGCTAATGAAGCTGACGTTCCCCGTTCTGCATTGTCCATGGGGATGGCTTCAATTATGCAAGCCCACCAAATTCTTTTAGAAGCATATGGTGATGCAAAGGCGGATGCGATTGCTAAAGCAATTGAGGGACCCGTCACTGAAGATGTACCGGCAAGTATTTTACAACGGCATCCGAATGTCACCATCGTTATTGATGAAGCAGCTGCACAAAAGCTGCATGGACAATACTAAGGAGTCGTAAAATGCAAACTGTCATTAAACATGCTGATATTTATACTGGGGAAGAAGTCATTAAAGATGGTTATATTCGTTTTAACCGCCAGGTGCTTGCTGTTGGTCCAATGATCGAATACCAGCCGGAAGCGGCTGACGAAAAGATCATTGACGGTCACGAGCGGATTATTGTTCCTGGCTTCATTGATGTCCATAGCCATGGTGGTTATGGGATTGATACGATGGATGCTGATCCGAAGAAAATCAACGAAATGGTCACCCAGGTCACGAAAAATGAAGGGGTTACTACCTTCTTTCCCACTACAGTCACTCAATCGGTGGAAAACATTAACCGGGCAATGGAAGGGATTCGTGAAGCGGCCAAAATGAATCCAGTAATTAAGGGGACTCATTTGGAAGGACCTTTCGTCTGCGTTGAATATAAGGGCGCTCAGCCTGAACAGTACATTCAGGATCCTGATTACCGACTGCTTGAACACTGGAATGAATTATCCGGTGGTCTCGTCAAGATGATTACCTATGCTCCCGAAAAACCAGGTGCTCGTGAACTGGAAGAATATTGCCTGAGCCATAACATTGTACCGTCTGCAGGTCACTCGAATGCGACGCGTGAAGAAATGAAGCATTCGCTGGCTAGTCACATTACCCACTTGTATAACGCCCAACGGGGAATGCGGCACCGTGAGCCCGGTCTGACGGGGGACGCTTTGATGGAAGATAATCTCTACACTGAAATCATTGCGGATGGCTTCCATGTTGTTCCAGATATGATCCGGCTAGCTTATCAGATTAAAGGTCCAGATCGAATGGAATTGATTACCGATTCCTTACGGGCGAAGGGGATGCCTGAGGGGATTTCAGAATTAGGTGGTCAGAAGGTCATTGTTAAGGATCATCAAGCGCGACTTGAGAATGGTCACCTGGCCGGTTCCATTTTGCAATATAACCTAGCGTTTAAGAATATTGTTGATTTCACGGATTGTGGGATTGCAAATGCAGTCAAAATGTCATCAGTTAATCAGGCTCGTGAGTTTAACCTGCCTACTAAAGGTGGTTTAACTGTTGGCAAGGATGCCGATTTGAATATATTTGATCAGGACTTAAATTTGCAAACTACCTATAGTTATGGTCACCAAATGAACTAAATTAATAACACCAAACACTCCTTTAGAATACGAAAAAAACAAGTCTGCCATTACGGGATGAATCTCGTTTGACAGGCTTGTTTTTTATTTGGGCGAATAGTTGGTAAGCAATTTCCAGAGGGTTTGTTTAGCATTGTTGAATGCAGCGGTATTCCGCCGGACGCATGAGATCAGAAATTCAGGCTTTTCACTGTCCAAAAGGGGAATTTGAACTAAGTCATTCGAGGGCAGAATTGCTAGACTAGTCAGATATGAAATCCCGATGTTTTCAGCCACCATGGATTTAATAACGTGAACGTCGGTGGTTTTGTAGACCGTGCGTGGTCGAATATGGTTAATTCTGGCCATCATCCGAAATGCTTGGTTATGGACAAACCCTTCGTCCAAACTAATAAACTTTTCTTTCGCTAGTTCGCGAAAATAAATTCCGGTCTTGGCCTTGGCTGCGAGTGGATGGTGACGTGAAACGATGATATTGATTGGTTCTCGTAAAATTGTCGTACTGGTAAGCCGGGGATAGTTTAACGGAACGAGCGATCCCAAGAGCGCTAAGTCAATATCACCACGCCTGAGCATGGCTAATAACTCGGTAGATCCATGTTCAAAAACTTCGAGTTGGGTCATTAATTGGTGATGCATTAATAACGGCGTTAGTGGTGGGAAAAAGTAGTTACCAATAATTGGCGGTAAGCCGAAGCGAATCTGCTGTTTCTGATTGTTTTCAATATCTTTACGGGCAATTTCTAATTCACTCAGGATGATGGCAACGTGATGGTCAAATTGCTGACCGTTCTTGGTGATGACAATTTCGTGGTGGGACTGGTCTCGGATGAAGAAAGAAGTCTGCAATTCATTTTCTAGACGTTTAATCGCGTTGGTAATGGTGGGTTGGGTAACGTTAAATTTAGCGGCCACTTTAGAAAAGTTTTTTACTTTTGCTAGTTCATGATAATATTCTAAATCATTAATATTCATTTTAAATTGCCTCTATATCAACAAATTGATTCGCTCATATAATTATTTTTTATTATACTACAATGATTTGACTATAGTCTTGGCCGTTTTTTAGAATGATTGCGTAAATTAGTGATAATCATAATTTGTGAGAAAGGAAATGAGATCAATGAAAGCAATGGAAATCTTGAATAACCCTTATTTAAATAAGGGGACTGCGTTTACGATGGATGAACGGAAGAAATTAGGCTTGTTGGGGGCACTGCCAGCTAAGGTGCAAACCTTGCAAGAACAGGCTGATGAAACTTACGCTCAATTCCAAACTAAACCAGCAGAATTACCACAACGGCAATTCTTGATGGAAATTTTTAACACCAATCGGACATTGTTCTTCTACTTGATGGGACAACATATTGTAGAATTCATGCCGATTGTTTATGATCCAGTCATTGCGGAATCAATTGAAAACTACAGCAATATTTTCATTCAACCACAACAAGCTGCCTTTTTGTCGGTCGATGATCAAGATAACGTTGAAGAGAGTTTGAAAAATGCTGCTGATGGTCGGGACATTCGTTTAATTGTTGTTACCGATGCTGAAGGGATCCTTGGTATTGGTGACTGGGGTGTCAACGGTGTTGACATTGCTGTTGGTAAACTGATGGTATATACTGCCGCTGCCGGGATTGATCCATCTCAAGTGTTGGCCGTTTCCTTGGACGCTGGGACAAACAATCAAGCATTGTTGGATGATCCGATGTACCTTGGTAATCGTCACAAGCGGGTTTATGGTGACGAATACTACGCACTGGTGGATAAGTTTGTTCAATCTGCCCGTAAGTTGTTCCCAGAAGCATTACTGCACTTTGAAGACTTTGGGCGCTCCAATGCGGCTGTTATCTTGAACAAGTACAAGGATGAAATGCCAGTCTTCAATGATGACATTCAAGGAACAGGGATTATCGCTTTAGCTGGTGTGCTTGGTGCATTGAACATCTCGAAGGAAAAATTAGTAGATCAAAAGTTCTTAACGTTTGGTGCTGGAACTGCTGGTATGGGCATTGCGAAGATGCTTTATGATGAAATGGTGCGTCAAGGGGCCGATCCAGCAGAAGCAAAGAAGCACTTCTACTTAGTTGATGTACAAGGTCTGCTTTTCAATGACACTCCAGATCTGACACCGGAACAAAAGGAATTTACCCGGGACAGGAGTGAATTTAGCAATGCGGGTGAATTAACCGACCTCTTATCAGTGGTTAAGGCAGTTCATCCAACGGTTATGATCGGGACTTCCAAGCAGCCAGGTGCCTTTACTGAAGCGGTCGTTAAAGAAATGGCGGCCCACACTGAACGACCAATTATCTTCCCAATTTCCAACCCAACGAAATTGATCGAGGCCATGCCAGCCGATTTGATTAAGTGGACAGATGGACGAGTGTTGACCGCTACTGGGATCCCAGTCGATCCCGTTGAATACAAGGGTGTTACCTACACGATTGGTCAAGCCAATAATGCCCTTGTTTATCCAGGAGTTGGTTTTGGGGCGATTGCTGCCAAGGCTAGCCAAGTCAATGAAACGATGCTGGCTGCCGCTGCCCATGCACTAGGTGGAATTGTTGACCCAAGTGAACCTGGTGCGGCAGTGTTACCACCAGTTGCTAAATTAGAAGACTTCACCACCCGAGTATCTGAAATTGTGGCCCAGTCGGCAATTGAACAAGGATTAGCTGGCGATGGTATTACTGATGCTAAGAAGGCTGTTGCAGATCTCAAGTGGGAAGCTAAGTATTAATTCATAGTAAGGGAGATTGAGCAATGTCTGTATTTTTAACGTCCGTTTCGAGTGTCGTTGAAATTGTCCTAATTATGGCATTGGGATATATTTTACGACGAAATAATTGGTTTGCTGATTCTTTTGGTGGCAATATTGCATCGTTGATTACGAAGATTGCCTTACCAGCATCCATTTTCATGAGTGTCATGAAGTATCTTACTAAGGATAAGCTCCTTGGCTTAGGGATTGGGATTATTTTCCCAGCATTAGCAGTGATTGTCAGCTACCTAGTGGCTTTTGCAGCTGTGAAGTTGTTTAAGATTCGACCAGGTCGCCGCGGAATCTTTATTAATGCTGTGGCGAACGCCAACACGATTTTTATCGGGATGCCATTGAACACCGCTTTATTTGGAAATAAGGCCATGTCTTATTTCTTGATCTACTACATCGTTAACACGGTTTCGACATGGGCATTTGGGGTTTATCTAATCCAAAATGACGACCCAACGGCTGATGGTCAAAAGAAGCAACGTGATCATATTAACTGGTCCAAACTATTACCAATGCCACTAGTTGGTTTTATCTTTTCCATCATCTGGCTCTTAATTGGGATTCCAGTGCCAAACTTTATTGGCCAGACGTTATCATACGTGGGTAGTTTAGTTACTCCACTATCGTTGATTTACATTGGGATTGTCTTGTATGATGCGGGATTGAATAATTTCCGTTTCGAACGGGATTCTGTATTGGCATTAATTGGTCGGTTTATCATTTCGCCACTGGCTTTGATTATTTTGATCAAGCTTGGTATGGGAATGGGTGTTCATTTGCCAAGTTTAATGCGGCAAACATTAGTTGTTCAATCAGCAACGCCAATGTTGGCGGTATTACCAATTTTGGCTAAAGAAGCCCATGGTGATGTTAAGTACGCTACGGATGTCGTGGTTATGAGTACGGTTCTCTTTGTGGTAGTTGTTCCAATTTTGATGGCAATTCTGCAATTTGTTTAAATTAAAGCTATTAAGGCGACGAGTTTTCTCGTCGCCTTTTTTAATTCGACACTTTTCAAAAATGTCAGATTGTGCTACTATTCTCCTTGTTAGTTTTGAAATAAGACAAATTTAAAATTTGTTTCAGGAGGAGAATGAACATGGCTGAACTTACGAGAACAGAGCGGGACTTTCAGCGGGCACTATTGCACCTGCTAGAAGACCATTCCTTCCTGTCGTTATCTGTCGAACAGATTTGTCAGGAAACAATGATGCACCGCAGCAGTTTTTATCGCTATTTTAATGATAAATATGATTTATTGAAGCACACGGTTAATACTAAAATTACCAATTTAATTGACGAGAGTGACTCTTCTGCGGATGAATTGGTCAATGTGGTGGATTATCTATGTTCCCATAAAACGGTGATGCGTAATTTAGCGACGAGTAATGCTAATAGCTCACTATATCCAACGATGGTGAATATTTTGGCTGACATCATGTTGAACCGTTACGAAGCGGGGATTGATGATCGCTTGGTCAAAAGCATTGGGACGTTTGATAATCCAGAAACCACCGCTTACATGCTCAGTTCGAGCATTGTTGGGGCATTTTATTGGTGGCGGAACCAGGATTATGCAACGTCTAAGCAGACCATTATCAAACACGCCAACATGTTTATTGATTGGTTAACCGCTAAGGGGAAGGCTGAATAGTTAAAGGTGAAAATATGAAACAAAATCAACGTTCAACAACCGCTTTGTTAATGCTTGTGGCAATCCTTGCCCCATTAATGTATAGTTTGTTTTTTATTCAGTCAGTTTGGGATCCGTATGGCGGGGCTAAAAACTTACCCATTGCGGTGGTGAACCGGGATGAACCAACTAAATACCAAGGGAAAGTCCTTAATGTTGGTGCACAAACTGTTAAGCAGCTTCGTCATAATCATGATCTCAAATGGCAGTTTGTGAGTGCGCAAGCTGCACAGCGCGGAATGCGGAATCATCGTTACTACACGGTAGTGACGATCCCACGGAACTTTTCAGCCAATGCAGCAACGGTCATGTCTAAACATCCCCAAAAGATGGAACTCCATTACCAAACGAATGACTCAAAAAATTATTTAGCCCGTAGTATTAGTGATATTGGTATGAAGCAGCTTAATCAACAGATTCGGTCTTCAGTCACTAAGGCGTATGCAACAGCCATGTTTGATCAGTTGCATGTGTTGGGTAAAGGGATGAACCAGGCCGCTAACGGCGCCCATCAAATCAGTGATGGCACAATGGTACTACAGGATGGTGCCAGCCAATACTTTGCGGGAGTTTCCAAGGTTAATCGTGGTGTTCAAGAGTTGCAAATGGGTGTGGCACCCCTTGGTGCTGGTACTCAGCAGTTAGTGAATGGTGGCGAACAATTACGTCGTGGAGTTAGTCAATTTACGGCTGGGACAAACACGCTGGGGGCCGGATTACAATTGCTAGCGTCAAAGATTCCAGAATTTAATCAAGGAATCGGCCAATTGCAAAGCGGATTAAACGATTACACTGCTGGGACTAAGCAATTGGGAAATGGAATCCAACAGATTAGTAATCAGTCAGACCAACTCCGTGCTGGGGCTAATCAACTAAATCAAGCGGCCGGTCAGTTTGGCAAATTTAATAATGGTAGTCGTCAAATTGCGGATAACGTTGCGGAATTTAATAATGTTTTGCAGGCAAGCCATTTAATGGAAACCCTTGGTTCAGCTCAACAGTTAGGGACCGCTGCTACTAATCTACAAACGCAGCTGGCGGGTGTTAATCAATTGTTAACCTCATTGAAGGGACTCGATCCTAACCAGTTGACTACGGTTGTTCAGGCGGTGAACTCGTTAACGCCAACGCTAACGGGTAACTTAACCAAAATCGGAACTAACTCACGCCAAAGTACCACAACCGCTGCTCAAATGGCTCAGGTGGTGGCCAACGATCCGCAAGCGAGTGCAGCGACAAAGAAGACCGTTGCCGATGGTGCCCAATCAATCGCTGCAGCGGCCAGCGATAATGGCAACCAAATTAACCAGATTCAAACCACAATGCGGGGCCTGTCAACGGCCCAGAGTTCATTAGCACCGACTATACAAAAGCTGCAGGTCCTGCAGCAGGGCTTGCCGCAGTTATCCCAAACATTGGGTAATGCGCAGCAATTACTGAACCAAACTAATCAGGTTTTAGGGCAGTTAAAAAGTAATCAAGCACTGATTACTGCAATGCCAGGAAAAGTGCAACAATTAACAGTTGCAACCAACCAATTGAGTAATGGAACGGCGCAATTAGCCCAAAGCAGTGGCTTAATTAATCAGTTTACAGATGGTGTTAACCAGTACACAGGGGCGGTTGATCAGGCAAATGTTGGTAGTCAACGGTTACTGGCGGCTAGTGGTCAATTAACTGCTGGTGGACAAAAGCTGCAAAATGGCTGGCAACAATATTCAGCCGGCGTGCAACAGGCTAATCAAGGTGCACAACTTTTGAACGCCAATGCCGGAACCCTTAACTTGGGTGCTAGTCAGTTAGCAGCTGGTCTGAGTCAATTAGGCGGTAAGGTACCCGCGTTAATAAGTGGTGTTAACCAGTTAGCGCTGGGGACGAATCAATTAGCGATGAATTCACCTAAGCTAGCAACTGGGATTGCTCAGTTAAATGCGGGAGCAACCACGTTAGCTGACCGGCTCGGTAGTGGTGCTAACCAATTAAATCATTTGCACCCAAATGAGCGAACTGCGGCAATGTTTGGGGTACCGACGAAACTTACTCACCGGAGTTACAGTTATGTTCCAAACTATGGACACGCCTTAGCACCGTTTATTATGGCAACCGGGCTCTTCATTGGGGTGTTAATTTTTACTCTAGAATTTCCATCGAACAAGTACCTGGAACAAACGGCAACGAAGCGTCAATTGTTAGCGCATGAGTTCAAGATTGCGCTGTTAATTAGTGTGTTAATGGCGGCCGTTCAAAACGTAATCTTAATGTTAATGGGCTTACAAGTACAAAATATTGAACAACTCTTTATGATTAGCGTTATTTATACAGTTGCTCAAATGGCGATTATGCAGTTCTTTACGCTGATCCTTGGGCGTTTTGGAACCATTTTAGGCTTACTGCTATTTGTGGCCCAACTTGGTGGTGCTGGTGGAATGTTCCCAATGGAAGTTACAAACCGGTTCTTTAACCTAATTCACCCGTTGTTACCAATGACTTACGGCGTTAATGGACTCCGTCAGGCGATTACTGGTGGCTTTGGTACAACGTATCTCCAAAGTAACCTTTGGATTTTGGTGGGGTACGCGGTTGTTTTCTACTTGTTAATATTATTAGTGGCCGATCGTGGACAATTACGGTTCAAGTTACACCAGTTGCCCACTACTGATGCGCAAAAAACAAAATTCGGTACACAAAGGGATTCGAAACTCGTATAATAGAAATGTTAAATTTAAGATTCTCGTGAACAGATGATCACGAGGGTCTTTTTTCATGAATGAAGAAGAATAATGGGAGAGAAGAAATGAGTAGTCAGGAAATACCAGCCAATCAGTATCATCATCACATGCAGATTGATTGGATGGACTTTGTTACGAGCGATAACATTACACCAGCTACCGAAGCCAACTTAGTTGAACGGGCAGTGATTGTTGGCCGGGTTGGCATTATGATGCTGGCTTGTGGAACAGGATCATGGCGGGTCCGCAATTCAATGAATATTGTGGCGCAAACGCTTGGCATGACCTGTTCGGCTGATATTGGTTTAGTGTCGATTGAATATACTTGTATGGATAATCACCGCAGCTACACCCAGGCTTTATCATTACCTAGCACAGGGGTGAATACTACTCGCCTAAACGCTTTGGAACGGTTTATGAAGGATATGGAAGCGGAAGGCGTCAGTTGGACGATTGGGGAAATCCATGCTCGTCTAAACGAAATTCAAAAATCAAAGGGGAATTATCAACCGTGGATGGTTGGTCTGGCCGCAGCATTAGCATGTAGCGCCTTCGTTTTCTTACTCGGCGGTGGTTTGGTTGAAATGCTGTGCTGTTTTATTGGCGCTGGCTTTGGTAATTACGTGCGGCGGAAGATGATTGATCATCACATGACCCTCTTTGCTTGTATCGCGGTGGCTGTAGCGACCGCCTGCATCGCTTATTTGGTTTCATTTATGTCAGTTCGAGCCCTCTTTAATGTGAGTCCTCGTCATGAAGCTGGCTATATTGGGGCAATGTTATTTATTATTCCAGGATTTCCATTCATTACTAGTGGTCTGGACTTGTCCAAGCTGGATATGCGGTCTGGGTTGGAACGGGGTGCCTATGCCGTTATTATCATCACGGTGGCAACCTTAGTGGGCTGGTTGGTCGCTATGCTAGTTCATTTACGACCTGAAGACTTCATGCCCTTATCGTTATCACCATTGATGTACTTATTGCTCCGGTTGCCAGCCAGTTTTTGCGGTGTGTTTGGTTTCTCAATTATGTTTAATAGCAAGTTAAAGATGGCTACCACCGCCGGCTTAATTGGTGCGGTCGCAAATACCCTTCGTTTGGAATTAGTTGATTTGGGACATATACCTGCTGGTGCCGCTGCTTTCTTGGGTGCTTTGACTGCAGGACTGTTGGCATCAATTGTCCGGAAAAAGGTTGGCTATCCAAGAATTTCCATTACGATTCCATCAATCGTGATTATGGTGCCAGGACTATATATGTATCGGGCAGTTTATAACATTGGTTTAACTTCCATTAGTACTGGCGCCCTATGGATGACGCGGGCGCTCTTAATTGTTGTCTTTTTACCGCTTGGCTTAATTGCGGCTCGAATCTTGACAGATAAGAAGTGGCGCCATAATGGCTAATTGGAGATGACAAAAGTGCAAATTCAGTATCCACCTAAACTAGTCGCCCAAGTTAAGGAACGGGTTGCAGGTCACAATTTAACCGGTTTTGTTGCTGGAATGGGGCCAATGCATCCGCGGGTCATGTTACTTGGCGAAGCGCCAGGACGGCAGGAAGCGAAAACTGGCGTTCCGTTTGTCGGCAGCTCGGGGAAAGAATTAATGAAAATGCTAGCGTTAGCTGGTTTAACCCGCGACGATGTTTATATCACTAGTGTAGTCCGTAGTCGGCCATTTTCAATTCGTCAGGTTCGTGATCGAAAAACCGGTGAAATGGTAGAGAAACACCCAAATCGAACGCCAACGAAAAAAGAAGTATTAGCTTATGCGCCATTATTTGATTGGGAAATTAAAACTGTGCAGCCACAAATTATTGTGCCGTTAGGGAATACCAGTTTACAACGGCTATTAGGACCAGTTGCTAAAGTCGGAACTCTGCATGGGCAGCCAAGAAGGACAGCTATTCTCGAGTCATTACCGGATGATAGTGGTTATCAAAAAGGTCAATTGCAGTACTGGGTATATCCGATGTATCATCCTGCGGCGTATTTATATGCACGGCGTTTGGAGCCCACGGTTCGTAAAGATTGGCAGGCATTTGGCAACTGGCTACAGCACAATTAACAGGAGTGATGGAGTGCTTTTTACAGACATTTGTTTTACCATACAGGTAGGACGTTTGATTGGATTAAGGAGTTAGCATGAAACACGAATATCGTTTAAACCGTCAGGTAGCCAAATCCGTTGCCAAAAGTTTAAAGGACAGTTTGCAGGAGCAGTTAGACTGCGGGCATAGCCGTTCGGCAAAAGCATCATTAGTCGCGTTAAGTTTGCAGTTATCTGGTTTTAAACAAATGCTTCATCAACCGGAACGGTTGGAAAAAGCGCTATCTGAGGCTGCACAAGCAGCTGCTACACCGTTTGTTGTACCGCAAGAAATTGAAAATCAAGGTGCCGTGATGCGGCAGATGATTGCCGGGGTGCCTGTGGTGGTGCTGAATGCTAATGCAAAGAATGATCAAATCTTTGTGTTCTTATTTGGTGGTGCCTACTTTTTGCAACCGACTAAGGACCATTGGCGTTTTGCCCAACGACTTGCCCAGCAAACTCACGCTCGGGTGCTTGTTCCGCAATATGCACTTGCGCCGACTCATCAATTTATGGTTGCGTATAATCAGTTACATCGACTATACACGGCACTTTATCAGGACACCCCAGTCTCAAAAATTACACTAATTGGTGATTCAGCTGGGGCAGGCTTGGCAGCTGGTTTTTGTGAATGGTTAGGTCAGCATCAAATGCCCCAACCTGGGCATCTAGTCTTAATTTCTCCGTGGTTGGATTTAACATTAACGAACCCGTTAATTGCTAAATATCAGCAGCGTGACGTGGTGTTGGATGTTGATGGTTTACGACGGGTTGGTCAAATCTGGGCTGGAACGACATCATTAGATGATTATCGTCTTTCACCAATTAATGGTCCGGTGGAAGTGTTGAAAAACGTTCTCGTTTTTGCGGGGACCAATGAAATTATGTTTCCGGATATTATGAAATTTGTGAAGATGCTGCGTTCGCGGAATGTTCTTGTTGAATCACAGATTGGCCGGCAGTTGTACCATGAGTTCCCACTGACGCCGATTCCCGAATCGACGGCAGCAATCCACCAAATCCAACAATTTTGTTTTGATTAATTAATGAGGTGATAGTAATGAAAGTTGCAGTAGTATTAGCTAATGGTTGTGAAGAAGTTGAAGCCTTGACGCCAATTGATGTTTTTCGGCGGATGGGAGTTCAAGCTGATATGGTTGGATTAGGCAGTCAGAATATTATGGGTGCTCACCAGATTGCCCTCCACTGTGATCGCGTCGTCGATGATCAACTCTTGGACTATGATTGTGTTATTTTTCCTGGTGGAATGGGTGGCGCACATGCGCTCCGGGATAATGATCAGTTAATGGACTTAATGCAAAAACGGCAGTCCAATGGTCAATGGAATGCGGCCATGTGTGCCGCACCAATTGCTTTTGCGCGGTATGGCCTCCTTGATAACCATGATTACACGTGTTTTCCAGGAATTGATGAGGAAACCAGGCGGGTGGCACCAACCGGTCATTTTAAAGAATCCATTACAGTGGTCGATCATAATGGCCATATTGTTACAAGTCGTGGCCCAGCAACGGCGTTGGCCTATGCTTTTCAGATTGCGGAAGTCTTAGGCTTAGATACTAAAGAAATTAAACATCAGATGCTGTATGATTATTTAAAGGAAAATATCTAAAATAAAAGGGATAGTTAACAGATTTCAAAAATGAAATTTGTTAACTATCCCTATTTTTATGCGAAAATTTCTTCCCGAAGCGCGGTATAGATTGGCCGCCCTCCTAGTAAATCATTGACGATATAGGCGACAAAGGTCATGATTGTCATTGGAAGAATTTGCTCAATTGAGCCGACCATTTCTGTAATTAAGAGGATCGCAGTGAACGGCGCGTGTTCAATGGCGCCAAAATAAGCAGCCATTGAAAAAGCAATGATATTAATATAATTAGTCGCGGGGATAACATTAGTTTGGATCATGAGTGGTGCACTAATACAGCCAAGCAGTGCTCCTAATACCAGGATGGGCATAAAAATTCCTCCTGGAACTGTAGCGCCATAGCTTAACATGGACCAAACGAAACGGATCACTAAAAAGATTAAAAGATACATTATTAGCTGGGAATAATGATGGATTCCCACGTTCGTGACCTTGGCGACGAGGTAGTTAATTAAGACGTGACTACCGCCAAGAATTTTCGGTTGCCACAGGCCAACGGGAATTATTAATAACAGGGGAAAAATACTGTGGTACTGTGCTGGAATTTGACGAATTTTACTAAACCACCAGCGAAGATTTAAGAGGCAGTACTGATAAACATAGGCGCAAATTCCCAGAATGATACCTAAAATAATCATAATGGGGTAGGAATGGACTGGTAGATTGCTGGTAATGGGGAGAAACAAACAGGGTTTGGTGCCAAAAAAGCAAATGGTGACCGCATCGGAACAAATGGCTGCCGCCAGCGCAGTTAGCCAAATTTGCGGCTGAAAATGAAAGACAATTTCTTCCAATAAAAACATTGTTCCCGCCAGTGGAGCGCTGAAGGCTGCTGATAAACCGGCAGCAATGCCACAAGAAAGTAAAGTTCTAGTAATGTCACGATTGCTGTGAAAGAAATGCTCACTAAAGCCTTGACCGATTGCCTCGCCCATTTGAATACACGGGCCTTCCCGTCCCAGGAAAAGTCCTGGACAGATTGCCAGCAGCCCACCAATAAACTTACGCCACAGAACTTGGCTCCAATTCATGGTGTGTTGTCCAGCCAAAATTTCTTCAATCTGGGGCACCCCCGAGCCAACTAGGTCAGTTTGAAATGGGTGAATAATATAACCAAGCACTAAACATATGATGATTGTTAGACCAGCGTAAGCAAGAATCCACCAATGGTTCTGTGTCATGACTGGATAAATGATTTGTAGACCTGATAATGTTTGATCAATAATCCAGCGAAAGAGACTGACTACGAAGCCGGTAAAAATGCCAACTAACGATCCCGCAAAAATTAGTTTGAGGAAATTGGAGTGAAATGGTTTGTTTAATACATCAGTTGCTTTTTTCATGATTCGCCTCCTTGGTGGAATCTTTAATTCTTCCACCAAATAAACCAAGGGTGACGGCGTTCTTGTTGGTCCATCCGTTGGTTAACGACGCTTAACAGAGCGAGCATCGAATCAATTAACGACGTCTTTTTACGAAAGACAGTATATTTTGGAAACCAGCAGGAAGCATATTTTTCTTTGTAACGTCGAAGTCCTTGGAATCCGTATAAATGGTAGCCGTATTCGTAGATGAAGTGCGCCACCTTTTCTTCGATAAAACTATATTGAGAAGCTCCTACATTTGCTAATGGCGCCATCCCTAAATCGAAGTATTGGTAGCCTTCTTGCTGGCCATATTGGAACATCGATACAAAAATTTTGTCCATGATGCCAGATGGTGCATCGCGTCGGTGCCGCATTAAGTCAATTGTTAATAATTTTTTACCACCGGTTGGCATAAGGGTGGCGAAAGCCACTAATTCACCAGCAGCGGAGCGGACTAATGCAACTGGTGCTTCATTAATATATTGGGGTGAGAAAAAGCCTAAGGAGAATCCCTTTTCGACTTCATGACCTAACCAATCATCTGAGACACTTTTCATTTCTTGCATTAATTGATCGTTAAAGGGCGGTTGAACAATCTCAAATGTATAGCCTTCGCGTTCAAACTTATGCATCAAGGCGCGTTGGGATCGTTGTTTTTTACCTGCTAGTGTAAAGTCAGCGAGTTTTACCCACCCATCTTCACCGGTCTTCATAAAGTCAAAACCAAATTCATGCAGGTCAAGTGTTGTATTGCTATTTACTTCATAGAAGACTAATTGATAACCATAGCAATCGGCTTCACGTAAAAATTGTTTGATGGCGGCATTTTTCAGTTCTTGATTACCAACTGGGTCACCCATAATGATTAATTTGTCATTTTTACGGCGATACATGAAAAAGAGTTGATCATGATCATCAACTTGATAATAGTAAATATTTTTATCCCGGAGCAAAGCGAGGTGACTGGTTTCATTACCACCGAATTCATTGATAATGCCCAAAACCCGTTGTCTGTCTAGTGGTTGTTCGCCAGCAAAAGGATCGTTGCCTGCCATAAAATAACGGATGATGATGAACATAATGGCAAAGCCAAGAATCAGGCCGATAAAGCCAGATAGCCAAATTTTTTCACCAGGGAATAGTAAAAATTGTGGGATGGAATGATTAGCGGCATAGTGCGGAGTATTAATAACTCCCACGATAATATAGAGAATTAAGCTCCCGACAAAGATAATTCCGTCAACTAAAAACTTTCCCGTGGAATACTGTAACTTTTCACGATAAGGAACGTGCCGCATCAGGAACACTAGAATGAGAATGATAAACAAAAAGATGGTTAGTGTGACGGTGCCTAAGTTAATAATCGTGTTGGTAATACCGATAACGAGGATAATGACGGTTGGCCAGTAAGCGCGTTTTACTTTTGATTGAAGCCCTCGTGCACAAGCCAGCATGGCGATTGCAAATAGGATTGTCGTTAGTTGATGAAGAAAGAAGAAAGTAAATGGATAGAAGCGTTGCAACAGTCGATTATTATCAGTAAGGTCGGGAACGGAGGCCGCCAAAAGCATCAAAATTCCGGAAACATACATGAAACAGGTGATGAGCCAATGAGCAGTTTGCCGAGCGATGGATAGTGGGATGTGATCAAAGAAATTATCAAATTGGGTAAAGACATGGTGGATGAAGAAAATGGCACCAATGATAATTGGGACAATATAGTAGAAGACCCGAAAAAGTAATAGCCAGACCACCGTGGTGGCGCGCGGAACGCCTAACATCGTTAATTCAAGCATCATCATGACATCAAAAGAGCCAATCGCTCCTGGAAGCATTGACACGACCCCGAGAACTTGGGCCACTACGTAAAGTGGGAAAACGGTCATTAAGTTAATTTTTACGCCCATTAAATAACCAATCAGGATAAAAAAGAGGGCGACTAATAGCCATTCCAAAGTGGAACTAACCGTGAGCAGTGTTTTGAGTTGAGCGGTTAACCCTTGGAACAGCTTCGAATCGTGCCGACGGGTAAAAATAAAGACGATTGGGAAGTAACAACCGCCTCCAATAAGCCAGATGGCATAACGATCGAAATGACCACCATCATGAAAACCGTACATCACAATTAAGGCTAACCAGCAAAGAATGGAGAGTCCAGCAAGCAAGAAGACCGCAATTTTAGCAATTGCCAGGAGAATTTCATTCCGACGGGCTTCTTTACCATAAAAGTAGGCCCGCAGGGTGGCACCTAAGAGGCCGCCAAATCCAGCGATGTTGGTGAGGGTGTTAGTGATCCATCCACTGCGGAACACGTAAAATTTACTAAAGTGACCAGGCAACAACTTGGTAATTGCAACATCGTAACCAAGCATTGGTAACACTGCTAAAAGACCACAGATGGTCATGATTATGACGTTTACCAGGGACTGATTTTGAATACCAACACTGACTTGATGCCAATCAACTTCTTTAAAGAAGTTACTTAAAGCGATCACCACAAAGATGATCACGGAGGCCACAAAAATAGTCTTAATGACTTTAGCGTATTTATTCCAGATATTGGTTAATTTCTGGATCATGGTTTTCATTTTTCACTGACTCCTTCAATAAGCTTACTTCTTTATAATAAAGTAATTAAATGGTAGTTACCAGTATCACGGATTGTTTCCGCGTGAAATTTTGAAAAAACAATTGACGGGGTGGTGAAGTTCACGTATACTACTAATTGTTGTTAGATGGTCCGTTGGTCTAGTTGGTTTAGGACGCATCCCTGTCACGGATGAGATCACGAGTTCGAGTCTCGTACGGACCGTTATAAAAAGCTGGGTATTACCCAGCTTTTTTAATACCATCAATGAGGAAATAATAATGGAAAATACATGGCAATATCATGGAACCAGCCCGATTAAGATCAAGCGCTACTTGAGTCAATTAGGGATGGGACACCGACTTTTCAATGATATAAAAAATGGGGATGGTCAGTTTTTGGTTGACTACCGCCATGTTCGACCAACGACCCAGGTGCTACCAAATCAAACTTTAACCGTTCAAGTGGATGCTGAAACGCCAGATCCAACGGTCAAAAGTAGTAATCAACCATTGACGATCGTCTACGAAGACGCTAATTGGTTAGTAATTAATAAACCAACGGGAATTGCGTCCATTCCAGGCCCAACAGAAGATAACGACACGATTTTAAACCGGGTTAAAGGGTATTTAGAAAAAAACGAAGATCCCAATCAACGGCCACATTTAATTACTCGCTTGGATAAGTACACGAGTGGACTATTATTAGTTGCAAAACATCGGGTGGCTTCTAGTATGATTAGCCAACAAGTAGAAAAGCATACTATGCAAAAACGCTACCTCGCAGTAGTTGCTGGTAAGCTTACGAAGCAACATGGAATGATTGATAAACCAATTAAACGGGTGGTAGGCCAGGCAGCCCGAATCATTGACCCAGCCGGTCAACCAGCTAGAACGGAATATTGGTGTCAGGAGGCTAGTGATGACTACAGTCTGGTTCAATTACAACTTCATAGTGGCCGTACCCATCAAATTCGGGTCCATATGAGTTTTATTGGTCATCCGCTGGTTGGTGATCATCTTTATGGCGGACCGGTGGAAATAGTTCATCACCAAGTTTTACATGCTAGCACATTAAGTTTTCAAGATCCGTTTACAGAACAACAATTACAATTTCAAGCACCAATGTCAAAAGCACAACAAGCATTATTGAAGCAATTAAAGTTGGCTAAATAAAAGAGGCTGGGAAAAAACTCTCAGTCCAAAATGAAAGCCGGACGATGAATCAAATCTTGGTTCATCGTCCGGCTTCTTATGTACACAGGAAATCGTTCCTGATATGATGTAATTACCCCTAAAAACAAACATA